>JABMMX010000265.1 GCA_013205435.1 Deltaproteobacteria bacterium | reverse complement strand
GAACAGGATGAGGCTAAACTCACCCCACGGGCACCTGTAGTCACCGTAATGGGACATGTGGACCATGGTAAGACTTCACTGCTCGACTATATCCGGCGTACACGTGTTGTCGCCGGTGAAGTCGGCGGGATCACCCAGCATATTGGTGCCTACGAAGTGGAGACCGAAGGCGGCAACGTGACCTTCCTCGATACACCTGGTCACGAGGCCTTCACAGCGCTCCGTGCCCGTGGCGCCAAGGCGACCGACGTTGTCGTGCTTGTGGTCGCGGCGGACGACGGCGTCATGCCGCAGACCATCGAGGCCATCAACCACGCGAAGGCAGCCAACGTGCCGATCATCGTGGCGATGAACAAGATTGATAAGCCCTCTGCCAACCCGGAATCGGTGCGGCAGTCGCTCACGCAATATGGTCTCGTTGACGAGACCTGGGGCGGCGAGACCATCTTCGTAGAGGTCTCTGCCAAGACCGGTCAGGGCGTGGATCGTCTCCTCGAGATGATTCAGGTTCAGTCGGAAATCCTCGAACTCAAGGCGAGCGTTACGCGCCCCGCCGAGGGCCTCGTCATCGAGTCTCGCCTCGACCAGGGTCGCGGCCCGGTCGCGTCGGTGCTCGTGCAGCGTGGCACGCTCAAGACGGGCGACATCGTTGTTATCGGTCGTCACTCGGGCAAGGTCCGTACGATGACCGACGACCGCGGCCACCAGCGCGCCTCGTCACTGCCTGCTCACCCCGTGGAAATCACCGGTCTTTCGGGCGTGCCCGACTCCGGTGAGGGCTTCTACGTTGTGAAGGACGAGCGCGATGCTCGTGCCATCGTCGAGCACTACACCGCCATGAACCGCCGCGCCGACGTCACCGTCTCCGGCAACAACCAGGCTGCTGCAGCGGGCGCTGGCAACACGCTCGACCGCATCGCCGCCATGATGAAGGCCGGCGAGCTCAAGGAGCTCAAGGTCATCGTCAAGGGCGACGTCCAAGGCTCGGTCGAGGCCATCTGCGAGTCGCTTAAGAAGCTCGGGACCAAGGAGGTCTCGGTGCGGGTGCTCCACTCTGCAGTCGGCTCCATCACGGAATCCGACATCAACCTTGCAGCCTCCGTCGGCGATGCCGGCGTTGTCCTGCTCGGCTTCAACGTTCGTCCCGAGCCGCGTGCGGCCTCGATGGCCGAGCAGAACGGCATCAAGATTATGTCGCACTCCATCATCTACGAGCTGCTCGACCAGGTGAAGGGGCTTATGGCCGGCCTCCTGTCGCCTGTCCTCGAAGAGGAGCACATCGGTCGCGCGGAGGTCCGCAAGGTCTTCCAGGTCAGCAAGGTTGGCATGGTTGCCGGTTGCATGGTCGTCGATGGCGTGCTGCTGCGGAACGCAAAGGCCCGCGTGGTTCGCGATGGTCGCGTCGTATACGAGTCGACGATCTCGTCTCTCCGTCACTTCGAAAAGGACGAGAAGGAGGTCAAGACCGGCTTCGAGTGCGGTATCTCCGTCGATCGCTTCAACGATGTGAAGGCTGGAGATATCATCGAGGCCTACCGCGTGAAGGAAATCGCCGCGACGCTCTAGGCGTCGTCAGGAGCCGAGATGCGGGAGAACAGTCGGGCAGACAGAGTCGGGGACGAGATCAAGAGCGTGATTGCCAGCGCGCTCTTGCTCGAGACCCGCGACGAGCGGCTCCAGCAGGTTGAGGTGACAGGTGTTCGGGTGAGCCCGGACCTGACCGTCGCCAAGGTCTTTTGGGTGATGGTCGCCAGCGAGCCGCCCAACAAGGCTGTCCGTGATCGTACGGCCAAGGCGCTCGCGGTTGCAGCGGGCTTCCTGCGCAGTAACATGGCGAAGAATCTCCGGCTGCGGTCGGTCCCCACGCTGACCTTCGCCTTCGATGAATCGGTGGAATCGGGCCGGCAGATGGAGACACTCCTCGCCAAGCTCCCGAAGCCGGCAGACGAGGAGTAGCGATGGGCGGTGGCGGCAGTCACGCGCGGACCCCTCGGAACGCGCCGACCCCGGCGCTCTCCTGGAGTCACCCCGGAGTGGACGAGGCCATCGAACGCGCCTTGGCCCTCATCGCTGGTTCGCGCACAGCCATCGTCGTGAGCCACGAGTCGCCAGACGGAGATGCCATCGGTTCGAGCCTTGCCATGGGACTCGCGCTGGAGGCGGTCGGCCTCTCGGTCACCTACTTCAATATCGACCCGCTGCCCGCCAACCTCCGCTTCATGGACCCGGACGGTCGGTATGTGCGGACGCTGCCTGACGATGCCCGCTTCGACCTCACAGTGGTACTCGACTGCTCGGAGCGCCATCGGGTGGGCAAGCAGTTTCCCAAGCAGGGCTGGAGCGAGCAGCTGTTGGTCGTGGACCACCATGTGACCTTCGACCCCGACTTCGCCAAGGTCTTTGTGCATGACCCGATAGCGCCGGCGACCGCTGAGCTGGTCTATCGCATTGTGTCGGCGCTGGGCGTGGAGCTCACCCCCGAGCTCGCGCGCGCGCTCTGGGTTGGCATTGCCACCGACACGGGCTCGTTCCGCTACCAGTCGACCTCTGCGGAGGCGATGGAGCTCGGCATGCGGCTGCTGGCGACGCAGATGGATGTCTGGGAGGTGAGCAGCCATGTCTATGAGTCGCAGGCCATTGAGCGGACGCGGCTGCTGGCGCGGGTGCTCGATACGCTCTGGGTCGCTCCTGGCGGTCGTCTCGCGGTGCTCACGCTGACAGATGCGCTGCTCGAGGAGCTCGGTTGCGACGCATCGCTTGCCGATGGCTTCATCAATCATGCCCGCTCCATCGAGGGGGTCGAGGT
>JABMMX010000264.1 GCA_013205435.1 Deltaproteobacteria bacterium | reverse complement strand
GTCGGTCAGTTCGATGCGCACAATCGCCTTGATGCTCTTGTAGCCCCACTTCCATGGCACATTGAGCCGCAACGGCGCCCCGTTCTGGTTCGGCAGCTGGCGGCCATACATCCCCACCGAGAGGAAGGTGAGGTCGTGCGCTGCCTCCGCGATCGTCAGCCCCTCGTGGTAGGGCCACGGATAGTCGGCCAGGATCGCCGCCCCCTCCATCACCTCGGCATCGAACCCGCTCACAAACCGCACATGGGTCGCCGAAGCGAGCGGCGACACGAGGTCGAGCAGGCTCCGGAGCGGAAAGCCGAGCCAAGGGACAGTGATGGCCCAACCCTCTACACACCGCTGCCGGTAGATACGCTCCTCCAGCGTAAAGCGGGCAATCAGCGCATCCACGTCGAGCGTGAGCGGACGCTCCACCAGCCCGGTTACCTCTACCGTCCACGGCCGCGTCACGAGCCGGTCCGCCAGCCCCACCGGTCCGGTCCGGCTCAGCGCCAGCTCGTAATAGTTGTTGATGGTCGTGGCCGTCTCCTCGGGCGTCACGGCGCGACCCGCAGGGTATCTATCGTTCAGCGGCACGCTGCCGCTCCCCTCCGCCCACCATCGGTCGAGCGGCGGCGTTGTCGCGACGCTATCCTCCTCGTTTGGCATGCAGCGCGTCAGTGGCAGCGCCGCCGCGGCAATCGCGCCGCGCAGGAAGCGCCGCCGAGAGCGGTAGAGAGCCTCGGGCGTGACCTCAGATTCTTGGAGCTGCCAGCTGCGGTCGCGCGATGCCATCGGACCTCGATCAGGTGATGGAGGCTGAAAGTTCGAGGTAGTGCTGCAAGATGTCCCTGTAGTTGCCCTTGGCGCGGATGGTCTTGAGGTTCCCGTAGTGGCCAAGCGCTGCACGGTCGATGAAGACCAACTCTACAGGCGGGTTGAAGTGGTGCACGATACGGAGGAAGTCGGGGATGAGCTTCATCGCTTCTCCCTGCAGCTTCGACTCTCCGAAGGCGTAGGGCTCCACGCTGGTGTAGGGGCGCAGGAAGATGTCGCGCCAGCTCTGGTAGAACTCTCCGCCGGGCGACGGGTAGGCCGGGTTGCGGGCGCCGAGCGCGATCATGAGCCGGTCTACCGCCTCCCAGTCGCCTTCGACCGCCGCCACGACGAGGCCTCGGTAGTCGCGCACCACCGCGTCGGAGATCTTCTTGGTGCAGCCGTAGTCGTAGAGCACGATGCTGCCGTCCGGGCGAACCGAGAGGTTGGCCGGGTTCGGGTCGGCATGCACCGAACGGAACTCGAAGATCTGGCTCGCCAGCATCGTGAAGAGGTTTCGTCCGATGAGGTCCCGCTGCTCCTGCGTGTAGCTGCGCGCCTCAAGATCCTTGAACTGGTCACCCGGCTCGAAGGCGAGCGTCAGCACCCGCTGCGAACTCCGCTCACCGATAACCGCGGGAACCACCACGAACGGGTGCCGCTTGTGGAAGGCCCGGAAGGCGCGCGCGTTGTCGGCCTCGTTGCAGTAGTCGAGCTCCTCCACCAGACGAGCGCGGAGCTCCACAAAGAGGCTGTCGAGCGCCCGCTTGTCGAGCCGCACCATGCCCGAGGCCCGAAGCGCGAACTTCAGGTGGCTGAGGTCAGAATCGACCGACTCATCCACACCCGGATACTGAACCTTGACCACCACCTCGCGACCGTCATCCAGCGTCGCACGATGGACCTGACCGATGGAGGCAGAGGCGAAGGGCCGCTGCTCAAACCGGCCGAAGAGCTGCTCCACGGGCGAGCCGAGCTCCCGCTCAATCTGCGCCGCGATCACCTCGTAGGGCATGGGCGGCGCTTCACGCTGAAGCTTCACCAGCGCGTCGGTCAGCTCCTTGGGCAGAAGGTCGGAGCCGATGGAGGCCATCTGCCCCACCTTCATCGCCGCACCCTTCAGCTCGCCGAGCGTCGCGGCGATCCGCTCCCCCGTCTTGCCGTGGGAGATGGCCCGATCCTTCGCCATCTCTTCGGCATTCTGGAAGGCCGACTTGAGCTGCGTCTTCGCATACTCCCCAGCCACCGACGCGGTCATGCCGGCGAGCTTGAAGAAGCGATCACGCTTGGAAACTGGACCCCGGCTGCCGCTTGAATCGTTGCTCATCCGGATCACGCGCTCCCATCGTTCAGCTGCGCCTTCTAGGATGAGCCCAGCAGCGGCGCAAGCAACCTACTTCTGCTTGTCGTCGCCCTCGTCGTCGCCCTCGTCGTCGCCCTCGTCGTCGCCCTCGTCATCGTACTCCTCATCATCCTCGTGCATCTCGGTACCGTCGGCACCATGCACATGGCCGTGCTCGATCTCCTCGGCGAATGCCTCGCGGACCGTCTGCACGGTGATGTCGAAGTGGAGGCGGAAGCCGGCCATCGGGTGGTTGAGGTCCACCATCGCCTGCGTCTCCGTCACATCCACAATCGTGCAGATCTGGGGGCCATCACCGAGGTCGATGAGCAGCTCCTCGCCGAGCTCTACCGGCATCTCCGGCGGGAGCATGTCGCGGTCGATCGGAAGCACATTGGCCTCGTCGCGCTCGCCGTAGCCCTCGTGGGCCTCGAGCGTGAACTTCACATGGTCGCCCACGCCAAGGCCGAGGAGGTTGCCCTCAACTGCCGGGAGAAGGTTCTCGTGGCCGTGGAGATACCAGAGCAGGTCGTCGCCGCTCGCCTCGTCCATGACCTCGCCCTCGTCGTTCGTAAGGGTGTAGGCCAGCGCTGCCACAACGTCGTTTGCAATCTTCATCGTACCCTCTGACATCTCATCCTCCGGGGGCCTCTTGGCCCATCAAGTGTCGTCGTCCTCTAGCAGCCTTGGCTCAACCGATGATTGAACAATCAGCGTCTCATCTTCCAGCCCCAAGGCCGCCACCCCGTTGCCATAGACGCAGCCCGCGTCAAGACAGCAGACGCCTTTTCCGCGAAAGAGACCGAGCCGCGCCCAGTGACCAAAGTAGATGGGCTCCCGCTCGGTCGCATCGGGCGTATCGAACCAGGGGAAGGTCCCTTCCCCCGCCTCGGCCGGCGGTCCCGTGTAGCCCTTCACCATGCGGCCATCGCCGTCCACGGTCCGCATGCGGGTGAGGTGGTCGAGCGTCTCGTAGTCTCGCGCCACCTGCGCCGTCTCCGCCAGCTGGCGACTTCGCCAGCCAACCACAAAGGCTGCCCAGCCGTCGCCGGCGAGCGCGGCCTCGGCCTCGCGCGCCCGCTCCTCCGCCTCGTCGAGCCGCCAGCGCATCGGCACGCCGGCATGCACCATCGTCACCCCCTGCGCCCTGTGAAGCAGCGGCCGCCGCCGGAGCCAGTCGAGCAGCAGGTCGCGATCCGGCGCACCCAGCACATCGCCCAAGGTGTCGCTCCGTCCCTGCTTCACCGCGCCTGCGGCCACGGCCAGCAGGTGGAGGTCGTGGTTGCCCAGCACCACCGTCACCCGCTCCTGCTCCGCCATGCACCAGCGGAGCACCTCCAGATTCGCCGGGCCGCGGTTCACAAGGTCGCCCACCAGCCAGAGCCGGTCGGCGCTCCGCGCATAGTCGAGACGCTCGAGCAGCGCGCTCAACGAGTCCATGCAACCGTGAAGGTCGCCGATGATCCAGGTCTTCATGCTGCTACGGCGCGAGCCGTGTCAGGCGCCAATCGGCGCCCTCCCGCTCCCAGACGAGCCGGTCGTGGAGCCTCCCCAAGCCACCCATCCAGGCCTCAACCCGCGCCGGTCGGATGAGGTAGCCGCCCCAATGCGGAGGGCAGGGAACAGGCCCGCCGGCAAAGCGCTCCTCCGCCGCAGCCTGCAGCGCATCGAGCGCCTCGCGTGAAGCCACGGGCTGGCTCTGCGGCGAGGCCCAGGCACCGAGCTGGCTCTCCCGCGGACGGACCGCAAAATAGGCATCGCTCTCCGCTTGGCTCAGCCGCTCAACGCTGCCCTCGACCCGGATCTGACGGGCCAGTTTGTCCCACCAGAAGGCTACCGCCGCAAAGCCGTTCGCCTCTAGCTCCGACGCCTTCGCGCTCTCGTAGTTGGTGAAGAAGCGGATGCCCTCCTCCGACACACCCTTGCAGAGCACCATCCGGACCCGCGGCCGCCCTTCGGAAGTCACCGTCGAGAGCGCCATGCCGGTCGGCTCCAGACAGCCCGCCGCGATGGCATCGTCGAGCCAGAGTCGAAGCAGCTGCATCGGCTCGGCGGGAACTGCACCTTCGCGCAGCCCCTCGGTCTCGTAACTCCGCCGCAGGTCGGCCAGCTGGGGGTCGATGATGCTCAATCTTGGGTCTCGCAGATGAAGGGGTGCGCGCGTCCGCAGTTGAGGTCGTTCCAGCTGCCGCCGCCGAGCCTGAACTCCGCGCAGTCTTCGTCGCTGGCGTTGTTCGGCTCACCGCTGTTCCAGCTCACGAAGGCTGCCGGCGCGCCGCTCGACCAACCGAACGAACCCTCGCTCGCGATGTCGTTGTAGCCGATCCAGAAGTTGCCGCCGAACCCGCCCCGCGGCCCGCAGTCACCACAATCGGTACCGAGCGGGCAGATGGAGTAGTCGGACCCGGGACCGCCATCATCGCACCAGCCATCGAAGGCGTCCGAACAACTATCAGAGCATGATGCTCCGAGGCCGGCACCAGAACTCAACCAGCTGTTCTCGCCGCCTTCCGACACCGTCACCAGGTGGTAGCCCGAGGCCACGCAGAAGTTCTCCGCGTCGTTCCACGAGAGCGACTGCGACCCGCAGACCAAATAGTTGTGCGAGCCGTAGGTGGCCGTCGTGCAGGGGCAGCCCGTGGCGCCATCATCCCGAAGTCCGTTGCAGTTGTTGTCCTGCCCGTCGCAGCCCTCCGGCGCACCGGGGTAGGTGTTGGCGGCGCCGTCGTTGCAGTCATCCGTCGAGGTCACATAGCCCGCCGGCCGCGCGCAGCTCTCCACGATCGCGCCGCCACCGTTGCCCCGTCCGTCGCCATCCGCATCGGGCCAGAAGGGGCTCGTGGGAGCGCCCTCATCCACCTGCGTGTCGCAGTTGTTGTCGATGCCGTCGCAGGCCTCCGT
>JABMMX010000263.1 GCA_013205435.1 Deltaproteobacteria bacterium | reverse complement strand
GTGAACTGGGTGATCTCCATGCCGTCGATCCAGACCTCCCAGCCCAGGCCCCAGGCGCCCTGGCTCGGTGCCTCCCAGTTGTCTTCGACGAAGCGGATGTCGTGCACCTCGGGGTCGATGCCAACCGCCTTGAGGCTGCCGAGGTAGAGTTCGAGCACATCCTTCGGCGACGGCTTCAGCAGCACCTGGAACTGGTAGTAGGCGCCCCAGCGGTTGGGGTTCTCGCCGTAGCGGCCATCTGCCGGTCTGCGGCAGGGCTCCACATAGGCGACGGAGAAGGGCTCGGGGCCGAGCGATCGCAGGAAGGTTGCGGGGTTGAAGGTGCCAGCACCCTTCTCTACGTCGTAGGGCTGCTGGATGACACATCCGCGCGCCGCCCAGTAGGACTGCAGGGTGAGGATCAGGTCTTGAAAGTACATGTGGTCTGCCCTTTGGGAAGAAGCGTTCGGGCCTGTCTGGTAAGGCGGCAGGAGCGTCGCGCGCTCTTACACCAAACGGCCGACTTTGGAAGCGGATCGGCTCCTTGACAGCGTCGCAGAGGCGCAGTCCGGGGCGTTCGCACCGAGGCGGCGGCAGGCTCAAACCGTGGCGGTGCGGCTTTGTTCCCGGCAGGGAAGGGCAGGTGCGGCTAGGCGAGCACTTCGCTGACGACCGAGTCGGTTTCGCCGGCGTCGTAGCCGAAGGAGGGCAGGCTAAGGCCCATGCCCTGCGCCATGGTAAGCGCAATCTTAGAGACATTCTCGCCGCTGCCGGAGCGGTAGTGCTGCCCCGGCTTGAGGTAGCCGCCCATCTTGCCAGCGAGCAGGACAGGGTACTCGTCGATGCTGTGATTACGCCCCTGCGAGACGTCGGAGGTGGCGAGGATGCCGGTGTGGTCAAGCAGCGTTCCGTCGCCCTCGTCGACGGCCGCGAGCCGCTGCACGAAGGTGGCGAAGTCGCCCATGATGCTCTTGACGATCATGTTGACGGTCGGCTGGTCGCCGGGCTCGTCATGGGTGAGCGAGTGGTGGCCGGCGGCGGCGCCCGGGTAGAGAATGCCGTTGACGGGCGAGCTGTACCAGAGGCTCAAGACGCGGGTCTGGTCGCAGGCGAGCGACATGGCCGCCATGTCGGCCATAACGGCGGTCAGCGCCGACATCTGCGGACGACCGTCGATCGGTAGGTAGTCGTTGGGCTCTTGCGGCCTTGCGCAGGCAGCGAGGTTTGGCGGGTCTTCGAGCAGTCGGGCGACGCGGAGTTCGAGGTCGCGCACCGAGGTGAAGTGCTGGTCGAGCCGAGCCTTGTCAGCGGTGCCGACGCGGCGCTGCAGGCGGCGCACATCGTCGCTGACAGCGTCGAGAACGCTGCGCCGGAGCGAGAGCGTCGGGTCGACGATGGGCTCTTCGCCGGGGGCGCGGAAGGAGCCCCCGAAGAGCCGTTCGAAGAGGATGCGGGGGTTGGATTCGGCGGGGTTCACTGTCGTCGGCGTCACGTGCGAGAGGCCGCGCGCGCCCTCTTCGACAGCAATCTCAAGGGAGCGGAAGATGGTGTTCCCTCCGACCTCGTTCGCGATGATCTGGTCGATCGTCGGGCCGGGCATCACCATGCTGGTGCCGTCCTGCCTGAGCGGGCCGCCCGCAAGGAAGCCCGCCGGCCCCGACGAGTGAGCGCCGATGTTGGGGGCCTTGACCGCCATGCCCGAGACGACGGTTACATGCTCGCGGATGGAGGCCAGGGGCTGGAGCTGCTCGGAGAGCGTGTAGTCGGCGCCGGTACCTGTCGGGACCCAGCGGTCCGGCAGCATGCCGTTGCCCCAGAAGAAGAGGACAAACCGGCGGGGGAAGGCATCGGTGCCGGCCGCGCGGGCCTGCGCCGGATTCGCCATAAACTCGAGCCAGGGAAGACCGACGCCGACTGCCGCGCCGCCGAGCAGGCCGCGTAGAAACCGGCGGCGGGAGGGATGGAGTTGCTGCATGAAGGGCTCTTTGCTCCGGCGTACTGACGACGGTTCAGCGGGCGATGAAGGCGTCGATGCCCTTAAGTTCAAGGACCGCCGAGACGTAGGTGCACTTGTTATCCGGGCCGGGTCGGAGGTCTGCGATGTTGGGCAGCAAGGGGATGATGATCCGCGACTCGCTCTCGGCATAGGTGCGTGCAATCTCCGAGATCTCAGCCACGCTGACTCCACAGCCAAGGTAGCCGTTCCAGGTACCATCCTCCTGGTACTGAAGCCCGAACTCCATGTTGATGACGTTGATGGCGAAGGCCTCCGCGAGGAGCTCGAGATCGAGGTAATACTCGTCAGCCGAGAGGTGGAGGCGCCCATCGACGATGCTCACATGTTCGGCCGTGACGACAGGTGCGCCGGGACGCACCTCGAAGGTCTGACCACCTTGCATCACGCCGGTCGTACCGATGATGGGCTTCTCGTTGTAGCCGCGGAAGAGGTGAAGGGTGACGTCGTCGTCGTTCCACGGGTCGTCGAGGCCATCGAATTCAACGACAAAGGCGAGTTTGCCATCGTTGACTGCGGCCCTGATGAGTCCTTCTACCGGTACGCCGGCGAGGTCGTAGACCGAGGCCCAGACCGCACCAAGCTGGTTGTCGATACCTGTGATGCCGTCCGGAGAGGTGAAGTCCTTCTTGCCGCAGGCTTCGCGGTCGGTGGCGTTGCTCACGCGGCTGTCTAGGTCGAAGCCAGGGGCGATGGAGGACGAGACGGAGCCAGCAACATGGATCTCGCGAACGACCACCGCAGGGCGGGCCGTGAGCCCACCGAACGCGACCCCGCTGGAGGCCGAACCTTCGAAGGCCTCTCCGGCAGACAGCACTGCCTCGGCGGGATCCTCTTCCGCGCAGGCCGAAAGCGCTGCGCAGGCAGCAAAGAGAACACTCAGGGGAAGGGTCTTCATGCCACGACCTCGCTTACGATGGAGTTAACCTCGCCCTCGCCCGCTCCGAAGGAGGGGAGGTCCACGCCCATGCCTTGGGCCATGGTGTATGAGATCTTCGCGACATTCTCGGCGCTGTTCGAACGGTAGTGCATGCCCGGCTTGAGGTAGCCGCCCATCTTGCCGACGAGGAGGATCGGGTAGTCGTCGGTGGAGTGGTTGCGGCCCATCGCACAGTCGGTCGTGGCGAGGATGCCCGTGTGATCGAGGATGGTTCCGTCGCCCTCGTCAACGGCTGCGAGCTTCTCCACGAAGGTGGCAAAGTCGGTCATGATGCTCTTGACGATCATGTTGACCGTGGGCTGGTCGCCGGGCTCGTCGTGGGTGAGCGTGTGGTGACCGGCCGAGGCGCCCGGGAAGAGGATGCCGTTCAGCGAGGCGCTGTACCACATGCTCAGGACGCGGGTCTGGTCGCAGGCGAGTGCCATGGCAGCCAGGTCCGACATCACCGAGGTGATGGCGCTCATCTGAGGCCGGCCATCGATCGGCGCATACTCACCAGGCTCGGACGGTCTGGCGCAGGCCGCGAGGTTTGCCGGGTCTTCGAGCAGGCGGGCAACGCGGAGTTCGAGGTCGCGCACGCCCGTAAGGTGCTGGTCCAAGCGGATCTGGTCGGCAGTTCCGACGCGGCGCTTGAGCCGGCCGATGTCGCTACCGACGGCGTCGAGCACGCTGCGCCGGAGCGAGAGCGTCGGGTCGATGATGGGCTCCTCGCCGGGCGCGCGGAACGAGCCTCCGAAGAGCCGCTCAAAGAGCACGCGGGGGTTTGCCTCGGCAGGGTTCACCTGATTGGAGGCGACATAGGAGAGGCCGCGGGCTCGCTCCTGAATGGCGATCTCAAGCGAGCGGTAGGTGGTGTTGCCGCCAATCTCCGATGCGATGATCTGGTCAATCGAGGGGCCGGAGAAGGTCGAGTCGTTGCCGTTCACAATGAGCGGCCGGCCTGCAAGGAAGCCGCTCGGCCCGGCGAGATGGGCCACGGGGTTGCCGGTCTTGACCGACATGCCGCTCACCACCGAGATATGCTCGCGGACGGAGGCCAACGGCGCGAGCTGCTCGGAGAGTTCGAAGCCCATGCCGGTTGTGGAGGGGACCCACTTCTCGGGCAAGACGCCGTTGCCCCAGAAGAAGATGACGAAGCGACGCGGGAAGGCGTCGGTCGCGGCCGCACTGGCGACCGACGGACGGGCCATCAGTTCAAGCCAGGGAAGACCTACACCGACGGCGGCGCCGCCGAGAATACCGCGAAGAAAGCGACGACGGGATGGTTGAGAGAGGTTCATGGGGGCTCCTATTGGGCCTTAGAAGCGGAGCGGAAGCCCTCGCTCATGACGATGCCGATCATTGCAGGCTTGATGCGGTAGCCCGAGGCCTCGAGCTCGCCCGTTAGCCCTTCCAGGATGGGCAACTCGGTGAAGTTCTCCTCGTGGCCCGTGGCGTACCGGTAGAGATTGGCGACAAAGCAGCTGCCGAAATCCTCATGCTGCACAACACGCTCCGCGACGCCCCGCGCATCTGCGAAGGGGGCTCCGTCGAGGTCGCCGGCGGGATCGATGGTGCCGCCGTTATCGGTGGTCCGGTACTGGCCCATTGCGTCGAAGTTCTCGAGGCCAAGACCAATCGGATCGGTGAGGTCGTGGCAACCCGCGCAGCTCGGCTCGGTCGCGTGGGTCGAGAGCCGGTCGCGGAGCGTCTGCGCGTCCGGATTCACCTCGGGCAGTGCGGTGCTCACGTTGACCGGCGGCGGGTTGATGCGCTTGCAGAGCAGCCGCTGCCGGATGAAGAGGCCGCGTATGGTCGCCGATGAGGCAACGGCGTGCGAATGCAGTCCGAGGAAGGAGAGCTGTCCGAGGAAGCCGGCGCGGGGCGAATCGGGCGGGTAGACATACTCCGCAAAACCCTCGCGGGCCGGTGCGGGGACCCGGTAGACCGAGGCCAGCTCGCGGTTGATGAAGGTACGACGCCCGGTGAAGAGCTCGCGGTAGTCACCCTCCTCCTCCAGGAGCAGCGCCTCGATGGTCGAGAGTGTCTCCTCGCGTGCAATGGGACCGAGTTCGGGGCGGGCATGCTCGAAGATGGTCGGGTCTTTGTCGAGCTTGTCGAGCTCATAGAGCTGGAAGTACTCGTTGAAGAAATTGCGGACGCCGCCATGGACCCTCGGGTCTGCAAAGAGGCGCTCCGCCTGAGCCTGCAGCCCTTCATCGGTGGAGAGCAGACCCTGCTCGGCCGCGGCCAGGAGGGCATCGTCCGGCGGTGCGTTCCAGAAGAAGTAGGCTAGACGGGTAGCGAGTTCGAAGCCGTTCAGGCGCCCTGTGGGAAGGGCGCTGCCTTCGCCCTCACCGAGCTCTGCGCGGAAGAGGAAGTTGGGCGACTGGATGGTCGCCGCGATGCCGTATCCAAGGCCTTGGTAAAAGTCGGCGAGCGTGGTGGCGGCAGTGCCGGCAACATCAACCAGCTTCGCAGCCTCCTCGCCGGTCACGGGGCGCCGCCAGAGCTGTTCGGCGAGCCTGACGAGTGCGGTCGTTGCACAGGCGTCATCGCGGGTTGCAGCCGGCACGCAGGGGACCAGGCGGGCGCGGACCGCCTCGTTCTCCATCGCCTTCTTGGCAAGGTCGAAGGAGACCTTCTCGATGGCCTCAACGCCGCGGGGGGAGAAGGTGGCCTGCGTGGCTCCGACGCTGAGGAAGCGGCCGAGCTGGACATCCGGTTCGGGGCTGACCGGAACGGGGACCTCGGGGCCAAAGACAGCCGCCAGAGACGACTGAAACTGCGTCTCGGTGAGGCGCCTGAGGAGGCCATCCGCGGGGATCAGATCGGGGTCGGCGATGACCTGCTTGCTCTCTTCACTGCACCCTGCGAGCGCGACAAGGGGGAGGGAAGCAGCCAGGAGGCGCACGAATAGGAGACGGTTTCGCATGAGAGACCTCGCAAAGATACGTTGCAAACCTAAGTAGTTGAGGTGACGCGTCAAGGGTTTCATCGTGACGCGCTGCGCCATCTTGGCCTCCCGTGAGATGCACAATCGGCGGGGGCGCGCTCGAATTGGGGGGTAGAGAAGCTGGCCGTCGCAGGCTAGACTTCACCCCTCTCCTCGCATCTTTTGATTGAGGCCCATGAAAACCAAGACCCTTGCTGCTCCGCTTCTTCTCATGCTTCTCGCTGCCTGCGGCACCTCCTTGTCGCCGAGGGCGTCTTCTGGCGACGGTACGGCCGATACGTCCGCCGATGGCTCGGGCAGTTCGGGCAGCGGCGATGTCGTCGACGGCTCCTCGGACGGCGGCGTCAATCCTGATGGTGGCGTCGATACGACTGCCGATGGTACGGACGGCGGTATCATCGAGCTCGTCGAGGTCTGCGACAACGGCTTCGACGATGATGGCGACGGCGCGGTTGACTGCTTTGACTTCGACTGTGCCGGCGGCCCGCTCTGCTCGGACGTTCCCGTCACCGAAGAGAGTGCGCTCTGCTTCGACGGTCGGGACAACGACTTCGACGGTGCGACGGACTGTGACGACAGAGACTGCTCGGGCGAGCCTGCCTGCGCTGGAGGCGCCACGGAGACGGGCCGCTCCTGCTTCGATGGCTTCGACAACGACGGCGACGGTGCTGTGGAT
>JABMMX010000027.1 GCA_013205435.1 Deltaproteobacteria bacterium | reverse complement strand
GTCCATCAGCACCAGATCGACAGCTCTGCCCCGCTCCGTTGCCGGCTGCTCGCGCAGGAAGGCCAGCGCCTCGAGACCGTTGGAGACGACCGAGACGGTGATCCCCATCGCCTCGAGCAGCTCGCGGGCGATGTACTGGTTCAACTCGTTGTCCTCTGCCACCAGCACGCGGGCACCGCGGAAGCGGGGCGCGATGGCCGTCGTCCCGGGTCTAATCGGGCGTTGCTGGATGGCGGTCGTGAGCGTCTCGAGCAGCCGCATCGGCGTGACCGGCCGTCGCAGCGTCACTGCAAATCCCTCCGCAGCGGCGCGGCGGCTGTGCTCGCCCTCGCGCAGCGTGCCCGTCACGCAGATGAAGGTCGCCTTCGAACCTGCATCCAGCGCACGCGACGGCAGCAGGAATCCAGCGTCGTCAGGGAGCGATGCGCTCACGAGAACCGCTGCAAAGCGCTCCGGATTTTCGGCAAGCATTGCGACCGCTTCATCCGATTGCTCCACATGCGCAGCCTGCAGCCCGCTCTGGATGAGCACGGAGACAAGGTGCATCCCCTCCACCTTACGCTCATCCACGACCAGCAGCGACCGGCCTGCGACGAGCGCCACAGCCTCGCCACCGCCCGGCGACGGCTGCACCACCTCGAAGGGCAGGCGGAATCGGAAGGTCGCGCCACCATGCGCGTTGCCCTCCACCCAGATTCGGCCCCCCATCAGCTCGCAGAGCTGCTTGCAGATCGCCAGCCCAAGTCCGGTGCCTCCGAAGCGACGCGTCGTCGAACCGTCGGCCTGCGCGAAGACATCGAACACTCGCTCCCGCTGCGCCTCGGGGAGACCCACGCCCGTGTCCCGAACCGCAACCTCCAGCACCGCTCGATCGCCGCGATCCTCCACCACGGAAACCGAGAGTACCACCTCGCCCGCCGCCGTGAACTTCACGGCGTTGCTGAGCAGATTCTGCAACACCTGGCCGAGCCGGATGGGATCGCCGATGACAAGCATCGGCAGTTCGGCAGCAAGCTCGGCACGGAGCGAGACGCCCTTCTCTTCGGCCCGGATTGCCTCCAGACCAACGGAGCTCTCCACCACCTCCTCGATCGACATCGGGATGGTCTCGAGCGTCATCTTCCCGGCATCGGCCTTGGAGAAATCGAGCAGGTCTTCGATCAGCCGGAGCAACGATTTCGCGGCCGTCTGCACCTTGCCGATATAGTCGGCCTGCCGGGCAGGAAGTTGCCCATCGAGCGCGAGC
Source organism: Deltaproteobacteria bacterium (assembly GCA_013205435.1). Lineage (GTDB taxonomy): Bacteria > Myxococcota_A > Bradymonadia > REDH01 > REDH01 > CAIWGR01. Next base: position 18,648 of record JABMMX010000027.1, on the reverse strand, counting down.
CGCGTCATGCCGATGATGACGTTCATCGGTGTCCGGATCTCGTGGCTCATGTTGGCCAGGAACATCGACTTCGTCGTCGCAGCAACCTCGGCTGCCTCCTTTGCGCGGGCGAGCTCCCGCTCCTCGATTTTGCGACGTGTCAGGTCGACCATGGAGACGATCATCATCGCCCCTTCGCCCGTTGCGACGGGACCGAAACCGAGCTCAACCTGCACCTCCTCCCCAGCGGCGTTCAGCACCACCGCGTCGCGGCCCAGGCCGTTTGGCCGCGTTGGTGTGCGCGAGAAGTCGTCCGTCTCCGCCAGCTCATTGCGGCGGGGCCAACCGGGTACGACGATCTCGATGTTCTGGCCTCGGAGCGCATCGAACTCGTAGCCGAGCATCTTGCAGGCCTGAGCGTTGGCGATGCGCACGCAGTCCTGCGCGTCGAGCAGCAGCAGCGCCACCGGCGTGGCGGTGAAGAGCACGTCGAGCGTAACTTGGAGCATCTCGAGGTCGCGCACATGCTGACGCTCCCGCGCGAGCTCTGCCTCCATGCGCTGCCACGCACTCACGTCGCGTACAACGAAGATCTCCATCACGCCTGACGGCCCGGTGATCGTTCCGAGATTCACCTCGACGGGAAACAACTCACCATCCGACCGGATCCCCTGCATCGGAACGACGTCGCGCCCGCTCCATGCCAGGATCCCCGCCGTCCCGCGCGTTACCGTCTGCAGTTCGTCCGAACGAAGGAGCGAAGAGACGCGCAGCCCCTGAGGACTGCGCAGAGGCTGCCCGAACATCGCCCGGGCGCGCGGGTTCAACTCGAGCACGAGCCCTGTTGCATCCGCCAAAATCAACGCGTCGGGAGAACTCTCGAACAGCGCCTCCGCTCGCGTGTTCTCCGCAACGCGGAGCATGAACTGCGCACACTGCTCACAGAGCCCCGAGAGCGTCTGGGCCACCAGCTCCGAACCGGCAAGCCCGAAGGAACCAAGCACCTCGATCACACCGAGCACCTCTTCGCCCGCTGCGATGGGCAGACCCACGCCGGTACGAAGCCCAGCGGATAGGGCTGCAGGTCTGCGTCCCGCGCAGGTCGCCTCCGTGAGGTCTCCGATGACGATGCGCTCTCTGCGCCCCCAGACAGCGCCGGGCCACCCTGACGCCTCGTCCGAGACCTCGGTACCGCGCGCATAGGGCGTCTGGCGGCTCTTCTGCATGAAGGTCGCGCAGTCGTCCTGACTGCCCGCCGCGACGGCCCCTGCGAGGTAGCGGAGCTTCTGCCCGCTGGCATCGACGAGCCAGATCTGCGCCACGGTAACGCCCAGATTGCGGACGATGGCGTCCATGAGTTCCGGGGCAACCAGCTCAAGGTTCCGCGCAGTTGCCAGAAGCTCGTTGGCCTCCAGCTGCAGCTGCTTCCGACCATCGCTCAGATGCCGCTCTGTGGTGTTGTCCACGAGCACGATGCAGCCCTCGATGCGGCCATCGCGGCTGCCTATGAACCGCATCTCCACGCTGGCCCAATAGCGCACACCGGCGAGCGACTGGCCCGAAATCTCGAGCGTTTGCTCGTCCCGCGCGACCAATGCGGCGGCAAGCTGCGCCAGCGACAGATCGGCCTCGTCGGGGCCTTCGAGCAGCTTGTGGAGCGGCTCCCCGTTGCAGTCAGCCAGAGCGCGCGCCGTGAGACCCGCAAAGGCCTGATTGGCCCACTCCACCCGTCCAGCAGCGTCTGTGATAATGACCGCGGTGGAGGTCCGCTCCGCCACCAGCGCAAGCCGCTCCGCTTCGCACACAGAGGCCATCAAGCGCTCGTTCAATCCGCCGAGCTCCGCCCGCTTGGCATCGATGAGCCGTGCGGCACGGCGGAGCCGTTCGATGACGAGCGTCTGCGTCAGCGTCACCATCGCCCCAAAGCCTACGAACATCGCAACGGAGGTAAGGATTGCACCTTGACCGTGCGAGTTCGGGGCGTTGGCATAGAGGTATCGGTTGAGACCGCTCACCGACAGCCAGCCCATGAGCCCCATCAGACCCGAGGAGATTGCCAGCACCACGGTCGCGCGCTGCGGCCCGAAGAAGAGGTTGGTGATGGTAACCGCCACCATCAGGATCGCTGCACCCGAAGTAGGGCCGTCGGCGACGCCCACCAGCAACGCGCCGATCATCCAGTTTGTGATCGAGAGCGCCGCGCGGTTCCGGAGGTGGAGCAGCTGCGGCTGCACCGCAACGAGCGAAAGGAGCGCGAGCACGACGTTCAGGCCCGGGAGCAAAGACCAGGGGTTGGATGAAAAAGTGAAGGCCGCGAAGGCAGCGGGCACCGCGATGAACGCAGTAATCCTGCAGATGAGGTTGACCTCCTGCACGCCTAGGGTTGCTTCAATACCTCCCGGCAGGAAGGCATCCCAGCGACCCGAAAGCTGCCCTGCCTCGCCGTCGGCCTGCTGCGATTCCTGCTCCAACTCAACCTCCGCGGCGACCCCGAACGGAACCTAATCAGCGGGATCAACCCGCTCGGCGAGCGACGTGTGCCTCGCACCCGAGTCGGCGTCTCGGAACTGCTCCGAGATCTCGTGAAAGCGGTCCGCCACATCCACGAAGGCGTCAACGACCTCTGGATCGAAGTGGCCACCGCGCGCTGCGAAGATCTGCCCCAACACCTGGTCGTGCGCGTAGGCAGCCTTGTAGACCCGCCGCGTGGTCATCGCGTCATACACATCGGCCAACGCCATGATGCGGCCGCACAGCGGGATCTCCTCACCACGAAGGCCACGCGGGTAACCAGTCCCATCCCAACGCTCATGGTGAGTGTAGGCAATCGCCGAGGCGAGGCTCAGCAGCGGTGCATCGCCCAACTCCTTCCGCGCCCGCTCCAGCACCTTGTAACCATACTCGGCATGGAGCTTCATCTCGCCATACTCCTCCTGCGTGAGCCGGCCCGGCTTGTGCAGAAGCCGATCGGGCGTGCCGACCTTGCCGATGTCGTGCAGCGGCGCGGCCATGTGGAGGTTGTCGATGTAGGCGTCGTTCAGCACGTCGGGGTAGGCGCCGCGGCGGCGGAGCGCCCAGGCGAGCTCGCGAACGAACATCTGCGTGCGACGGATATGAGCCCCCGTTTCGTTGTCGCGGTACTCGGCCAGCGCGCCAAGCGTCTCCAGCATCAGCACCAAAGCCCGCTTCAGCTCCCGCGTCTTCTCGATCACCAGCGCGCCAAGATGGTCTCGGTGACGCTTGAGCTCCACATGATTTGAAACACGCGCGAGCACGAGATCGCGGTTGATGGGCTTTGCGATGAAATCCACCGCACCGGCCTTCAGACCAGCGCACTCCGTCGCCTCGTCGCTCAGCGACGTGAGGAAGATGACCGGGATGGTCTCGCCCACCGCCCCACGGTGGAGACGGCGGCACACCTCCAGACCATCCATCCCCGACATCACAACATCGAGCAGCACAAGATCCACAGGGCTGCGAGCAAGCATGAGAAGCGCCGCCTCGCCCGACGTCGCAACACGAACATCATACTTCTCGGAGAGAATGTCGACGAGCAGGTCGAGGATGGGCTCCGAGTCGTCCACCACGAGGATGCTCGCGCGCCGCCCAGACTCGGAATTTTCCTGCAGGCTCTGCATTCACCGCACCTGACCTAGACAGTACCGACCCACGGTGCCGCACCGCACGACACTTGTTGGACACTATCCAACATCCTCGGGCGTGTCGACAATCAAAACCCCGCGCACCCGCATAAAACCTAGCCCAGTTTACATTCGGACACTAGGCGAGACAGAGCAGCGCAATCCCCGCCACGGCTACAGCTGCACCCACCCAGGAACGCGCCGAGATCGGCTGCTGCTGCATGTAAGCCGACACGGGAAGGATCCAGATCGGGCAGGTGGAAAGCAGCGTCGCTGCCACCCCCGCCTCGGTCTGCAGCAGCGCGATGTTCATCAGCCAGACGCCGATGTAGGTGCCGAGCATCGTCCCCGCCGCAATCTGCACCCGGGTATCGGCATGCGACAGCGCAGCGCGCAGCGCCGACCAGCCGCGCTGGACCGTCAACATCAGGCCGAGCGCAATTGCGCCTACCCCGAGACGCACAACCCCCACCCCGAGAGCGCTCATGGCGTCGCCAGAGTCCTTCGTGATGAGGTTGGTCGACACCTGGCAGATCGCGGCGCCAACCCCGAGCAGCAGACCGACGGCAAGATCGCCGGGCTGCAGCGGCCCATCACTCGAATCGCGCGCCGACAACACCCAGGTGACGCCTGCGAGTGTGACGGCCGCTCCGATCATCTGCATCTGCGACATGGGCTCCGACAGCAGATACCAGGCGGCCGCGGCGGTGAAGGCAGGCACCACGCTGCCGGTCAGCAGCGCGCGCCGCGCGCCGATGCGCATCAGCGAGGCGAAGTAGAGGCTATCGCCCAACGCCAACCCCACGACAGCGCTTGCAGAGAGCCAGAGCGCATCCACCCGGTCCATCGCGGGGAACCAGACGCCCTCCGTGATGCGCAGCGTCGCCGACATCAACAGGGCGCCTGCCGCGCACTTCACGAAGTTCATCGCAACGGGCGTCAGACGAGCCCCAGCCCGCGCAAAGTAGACGCTCCCAACCGCCCAAAGCACCGAACAGATGATTGCTGACCACTCGCCCATTCGCCACGCACCTACACTCGACAGCCGGCGGCCTACTAGCAGCCGACGCGGCTGTTGTCGCCCACCGACGAAGAGGCCGCTTGCCTCCGCGCCTCACCCCGCTCTATCTCTGCCGCTCCGGCCAGCCACCCAGGAGCCTTGATGTCACGCCCCGAAATCCGCTTCCAGACCAGCGTCGTTGAGCGCTTCCTCCGCTACGTCACCTTCGACACCGAGGCAGACCTCAACTCCCCAACCTCGCCGAGCACCGCCAAGCAGTGGGAGCTGCTCCGCCATCTTGCCGACGAGCTCCGCGCCGTAGGCTGCACCGAGGTCGAGCTCCTCGACCACGGCTACGTCTTCGCCACCATCCCCGCCCCCACCTCCAAAGAGGGCGTGCCGATCATCGGCTTCGTTGCCCATGTCGACACCTCGCCCGAGATGAGCGGCGCCGGCGTCAAGCCCATCGTCCACGCCAACTACAAGGGCCAAGACCTCCATCTCCCCGACGACGCGACCGCCATCCTCAAGCCCTCCGAGCACCCCTACCTGCTCGAGCAGCTCGGCTGCGCCGTCATCACCGCCTCGGGCACCACGCTGCTCGGCGCCGACAACAAGGCCGGCGTCGCAGAGATTGTCGGCGCTGCAGAGTATCTCATCGCCCACCCCGAGATCCCGCACGGCCGCATCCGAATCGCCTTCACCCCCGACGAGGAGATCGGCCGCGGTGCCGACCACTTCGATGTCGCCCACTTCGGTGCCGCCGCAGCCTACACCATGGATGGAAGCAGGCGCGGCGAGCTCGAGATCGAGAGCTTCTCGGCCGACGCCATGACCGTCACCTTCCAGGGCTTCAACTGCCACCCGGGCTGGGCCAAGGGCAAGATGGTCAACGCCGTGAAGGTCGCCGCCGACTTCATCCACCGGCTCCCCAAGCAGACCGACGCGCCCGAGAACACCGAGGACTTCGAGGGCTACGTCCACCCCAACAGCATGGAGGCCTCGGTCGACCGCACCTCTGTCCACTTCCTCATCCGCGACTTCGACACCGCCAACTTGGCACGGCGCGAGGCCTTCCTCGCCGACCTCGCGCAGGCCACCGCTGCCGACCATCCGAGTACTACCGTCACGACGGTCGTCACCGAGACCTACCGCAACATGCGCGAGGTCCTCGACCACACCCCCGACATTGTCGAAAACGCCCGCGAGGCCATCCGCCGCGCCGGCTTCGTGCCGAGCGGTCAGGCGATCCGTGGCGGAACCGACGGCTCCCGCCTCTCCTTCATGGGCCTGCCGACGCCCAACATCTTTGCGGGCGAGCAGGCCATCCACTCCCGCCTGGAGTGGGTCTCTGACTACGACATGCACAAGGCGGTCGAGGTCATCGTAGAGCTCGCCCGCGTCTGGGAAGAGCGGGCCTAGCTCCTAGCGGCCCAGCTTCTCGGTGCCCTCTGCGGAGTTCCGCCCCTTGAGCTTTTCGAGGAGGCTGTCGGCCTCGCGCTGCTTCTCGGAGGCCTCCGCTGCACCCGAGGGCGTGCGCGAGAGCACCCGCCGATTCGGCTCGTCCGGAGGAAGCCCCTTCAGCCGGCGAAGTTCTTCCGCATCTTGGGGGGAGAGCCCCTGGTCCTTGGCAGACTGGTCTTCGAGCGCGCGGAGCCGTTCGCGGCCCGCCTGCTCCAACTCCTCCGCCGCCTTGAGGTCGTCGGGGTCATCCGCGATGCCAATGCCGCTCGCCTCGCGACCATCGACGGAGCTCTTGGTGAGCCGCGCCTTGAGGTCGTTGAAGATGCGCTCCGGCGTGCTACCATCCAGTCGTTTGTCGCGCATGAGCGTGGGGAGCGCGGCCGCGGCCGCAGAGATGAGAATCGCGATGACGATCCAGCGCAGAATCATGATACACCTCCGGGTACGATCTGGGGAGACGCTCGCCCGAACCCCCGCACCGGTCAAGAAATCCGCGAGGATTTTGCGCCACAACCGCGCCCGCTCTATCGCACGAAGACAATGACACACTCCGATGCGAACCCTCCCTCCTCGCCTGCCCCCTTCGCCGCCATAGCGCTGCGCTGGGGCGGCATCCTGCTGGCAGTCGCCGGCCTCATCGCCATCGTCCTCGCGCTGGCCTACCCGAGCCTCGAGCGGGCGGCGCTCGCCAAGGCCGATACCAAGCTCAAGGCGCGGAACATCGAGCTCACCTACAGCGGCGTCACCACCCGGATGAACGGCCTGGTGGCCTTCGACAACGCGGTCGTCAAAGCCCGAGGCTGGACGCTCACCTGCGACCGCATGGCCGTCAATCTCGCCGTCTACAAGGCGCTGTTTGGCGATGTCCGGGCCGATGTCATCGACCTCGGCCACTGCGACGCCTCCAAGGCCGCCAGCAACGACGAGGCCGCTCCCAAGGTCGCGGAGGTCGCCGACAAGGCCTCCTCCATGCTCGGCGCACCCCTCACGACCCTGCGCGAGCGGGTCGGAGAGGTCCGCATCGCCTCCTTCACCATTCACCACCGCTTCGGAACCGCCGATCAAACCGCCACCCTCTCCGACTTCGTCGCCGCCTTCGAAGCCGGCGACGAGCTCCGCGGAACGCTCGCGCTGCAGGGCCCCGTCACGGCTCCGGCTGCTCCCTTCGAAGCCACCGCTGCAGAGCAGGAGATCGCGCTACGCTTCCCCGCACCGCTCGCCATCAAGACCGACTACGGCACCGTCGAGGCCGGAAAGTTCATGCTCGCAGACGGCCCGCGCGTCGGCATCGGCGACCTCCACGCCACGCTCCCCGACTACCCCGAACTGCTCGGCATCGAGGCAGGTTGGCTTGGCATCGAACACAGCGAAGCGGGCTGGCGCCTCGTCGGCCGCGACGGCCGCGCGGTGCTCAAGCCGCTGCCCAAACTCCCCGAGGGATCAGGCGAAATCGAAGAGAAGAAGCCCCCCAAACCCCGCAAGAAGCGCGACCCCAACGCCCCAAAGAAGAAGGGCTTCCAGCGGCCCGAAGGCCCCAGCGCAGGCCAACGCCTCTTCACCTCCGCCCTCGAGAAGGGTCGGCTTGCGGTCGCCCTCCTCGACCTCGCGCGCCACGACCTCTTCAACGCGCCCCGCCTCCCCGACGAGAAGCGGCCTGCGCCCGAACTCGGCCCCGACGACCCAGCACTCCTCGGCGTTACACCCAAGCTCGAGCCCCTGCTCACCCCCCAGCGCGGCAAGCCGCTGCGCGGCCTCCCCGTCGCCCCGCTCGACGAGAAGTTCAAGGCCTATGCAACCAAGGGGCGCGGCTACCTCGACAAGCTCTCCACCGCCCTCTCCAGCACACGCGAACCCATCGGCATCAAGCTCGAAAACATGCAGCTCATGCGCGGCGATGAGGAGCGTGCCGGCGTCCGCTCCTTCGAGATCACCGGCGCGGGCAAACTCGACGCCCAGGTTGGCATCAGCGGCGTTGCCATCGCGCTCAAGGCCGACCTGGCGACCAACGACCCCATCACCTTCAAGGCCGATGGCCTCGACCTCTCGCCCCTCAGCAAGATCCTGCCCAAGAAGTCCAATGTGAAGGGCAAACTCGACCTCGACCTCACCCTCGAGGTCGATGCCGACCGTCCCGCGCTCGTCATCTCGGGCACCGCCGGCATCCGCGAGGGATTCTTCAACTCGCCCGCCGTTGCACCCTCGCCTATCGAAGGCTGGAGCGTCTCATCGAAGATCGAGGCGGCCTTCGACCTCGCCGATCGTGGCCAGTTCGAGACCCGCGTCGACGGCGACTTCAGCAGCATCCCCGGCTTCCTCCGCCTCTCCGTCAAGCCCGATGCAGAGACCCACACCATCCGCCTCGCCGTCGGCATTTCCAAGCCCACCGAGTGCCAGAAGGCCTATGAGGCAATCCCCGAGGCCATGCTCCCACACCTCGGCCGCGACGGCGCCAAGTTCACGGGCAGCATGCAGCCTGTGCTCGCCTATGTCCTGCGCCTCAACGACCCCTGGTCCTTCGTCTTCGACATCGATGGCTTCCCCAACACCTGCAACATCACCGCCATCACCAAGCGTGACTACGACCCCATCGAGCTCACCAGCAACAGCTACACCTTCAAGGTCACCAGCTACGTCTCCAAGAGCGACATCGTCGTCGGGCCGGGCACCCCCGACTTCCTCAGCTACGAGTCCATGCCCCCCTACGTCGGGGCCGCCATGTACCTCTCCGAGGAGATCGGCTTCCGCTACCTCGACGCCCCCGCCAACGCGATGAGCATCCCGCTCATGAACAAGGGCATCCGCATCAGCCTCGAGCGCGGCCGCTTTGTCTACGGCGGCTCCACCCTCTCGCAGCAGCTCGTCAAGAACCTCTACTTCAGCCGCGACAAGACCCTCTCCCGCAAGCTCGAGGAGCTCGTTGTCACCTGGCGCATGTCGAAGGTTGTCCCGAAGAAACGCATCCTCGAACTCTACCTCAACTGCATCGAGTTCGGCCCCAACCTCTATGGCATCAAGCGGGCCGCCTCCCACTACTTCGGCAAGTCGGCCTCGGAGCTCACGCCGCTTGAGGCTGTCTATCTCGCCGCCCTCAAGCCCTCGCCCTACCAGGGCGCCCACGACATGCGGGTGGGCAATTCTCCGGTCGGGGGCATGCTGCCAACACGGCTCAAAGAGCTCCTCGACCGACTCAACAGCTACGGCTACGGCGTCACGCCCGAAGAGGTCCTGCACTACTGCCCCTACGTCGTCGCCTTCCCCACCTCGTCGACGCCCTCTGCCTACCGCGCCATGCCGCGCCCCGACTGGGTCTTCTCCGGCGCCGCACCGCCGCCACTTCCGGCCGGTTATGACCCTGTCCGCGCCTGGTCCGACACCGCAATCCGGCCGGCGCCAGGCGAGCCCTGCTCCTTCGGCGAGCCCGTCACCGAGGGCTCGGGAGAGGTCGTCGACCCAGCCGCGCCACCCCTTGCGCCCATCCTCGCGCCGCTCCCCACCGAGTAGCCTGACGGCCGGCGCGCGGGCCAACCGCTACTTCGCGGGCCGCTCCAACACCGCGAGCTGATAGCCTCCTCCAACGCCCCGCTCGCTGCTGTCTACGCCAACCACCACGGTGCCGTCGCGGTCGGAGGTCCAGACGAGCGGCGACGAGGCTGCAGTCTCTGCGAGCGCAACCGAGGCAACCTGACCGCAGTCGGCGAGCAGGTAGAGGCCGCCTGCGAACTGCCCCATTGTGTCGAGCTCGAGCTGGTAGGTCGCCCCCTTCTTCACCGCGAGCGAGAAGAAGTGATCGGGCCCGGCCCACGAGAGGCCGCTCCCCTTGAAGGGCTCGGTGACCTGCGTCGTTGCCCCCTTGGAGTTCCCCATCATCCGCTTGCCCGGCACCAGCAGCGGCGCCTTGTCGCAGAGGTCGCCTCCGCCTGCTACGCCAGCGCCCGCGGGCCCCGCAGCTACAGCGCCAGACGAGGCGAGCCGGAAGAGCTCGAGCTCGAAACTACCCGCCGCGCTGTAGTCGCCTCGGGCATCCACACCGAGCCAGATCGGGCCATCCTCGGTCGCCGTGTAGAAGACCGGCTTGCCGTCCGTCTCCTGCAGCACGAGGCTCTTCTCCGGGGTCGCGCAATTGCGAACCCCAAAGAGGCCGAGCGTGCCGCTCTTTGCGCGGAGGGTGATGCGGTAGGTGTCACCCGCCTGCAGATCGAGTCGATAGAAGGCGTCGCGTCCGCCCCAGGACGAGGCGCCACTGCCCTCCGCCGGCAGGAAGTCGCCCGCAAATCCGGCGAGGTCGCCGGAGACCACCGTCGGGGCGGCGCCGACCGCCGGCGTCGAGAGCCAGAGTGGCAGCGTGCAGGTGTCGCCACGCTTGATGCCCTCGGGCAGCGGCGCAGGATCGTCGCGCAGGGCCGGGCCCGCCGCAGCGAGCGGGGCAGCAGCAAGCGCCGCGAGTGACACAGGCGCTACCGCCTGCTCCTCGGCCTTTTTGCCGCATCCCTTCCCGCACCCAGCGAGCAGCACAAGCAGCCCTGTCATGGCCACCAACGACCTTCCCTTCGTGCTCATCGCCAACCTCTCCTCGCTACGTTCCGTTTAACCCGACTTGCCACCGCGGAGCGAACCCCGCGTCGTTAGGCCACGTGCCACAACCTGTTGCGCCACGAACCCTGCCACATCGGGAGCAAGCGTTCCTGGTCCAAAGCCGGCATCGTAGCCAAGCTCCAAGGCAAGCTCGTGACCGATGCGCGGCCCGCCAGCAACCACGACCAACTTGTCGCGAAGACCTTCCGCCTCCAGCAGCTCAATCAGCTCTGTGAGGTTAGTCTTGTGCACATCCTTCTGCGTCACAATCTGCGACACAAGGAGCGCATCTGCGTTGTACCGGTAGGCGGCCTCGATGAGCGCCTCGTTCGACACCTGGCTGCCAAGGTTGTGGGCCTCGATCTCGTGGTAGCTCTCGAGCCCCTTCTCGCCGGCGATGCCCTTGAGGTTCATGATGGCATCGATGCCGACGGTGTGCGCGTCGGTCCCCGTGCAGGCGCCCAGCAGCACCAACTTCCGGCCCACCTGCTCGGAGATGAAGGTATCGATCTCGGTCTTCGTCATGCGACGGCCTTCGACCTTGGGGACCACCACTTTTGTGAAGTCCACCGTCACCGCCGTCCGCGCATAGACGATGAAGAAGCTGTAGCCCTCGCCCAGATCGGCCCCGTGATAGATGCTCGGCTCCGTCAGCCCCATGCCGATCGCCATCAGCCGCGCAGCCTCGCGGGCCTCGTCTCCGAAGGGCACCGGCAGCGTGAAAGAGAGCTGCACAGCGCCGTCGTCCAGCGTGTCGCCATACGGGCGAACCCGCGTTAGGTCGGGCGGCGTTGCGCCGGTTCTACCGATGATTGCCATGGCTCGCCTCGTTTGCATCGAGCTGCAGTGCAGCCCGAAGTCCAGCCTCGATGGGGTTGAAGTAATCTGCCGCGCGGACCACCACGCCGGCGCGACCGCGACCGCCGTCTCGGCGCCGCTTCACGTCGGCGAACCGACCCGCTGCCAGCGCCTCGAAGAGCCCCATCGACTCTACCTCTTCCAGCAGCCCGATGGTCTGCTCCACCGTCTCGTGGGCACGCCGAACCACAAGCCCGTCGCGCTTGAACTCCACCTCATCGCCGATGGAGGACGCGTTGTTGAGGATGTAGCGCGCACTCTCAATGGCCATGTGCCGGTCGTGCATGTGAGGGGTGTGCATCGCCTCGGTGTGCATGCCGAGCAGCTGAATCCCCTGCTTCGTCCAGGCCGTCACCAGGTTGAACATCGCGTCCTGCACGTAGCCCTTGAAGATGTTGCCCGTCATGTAGCGGGTGGGCGGCATATACTTGAGTTTGTGGTCGGGGAAGACCTCGCGCACCAGCTGCGCCTGCGCAAGCTCCATGAGGAAACCATCGCGCGCTGCAGGGTCCATCTCAAAGGCGTGGCCGAGCCCGAGCTGCCAGGGCTGGAGCCCCGACCGGAAGGCGAGCTGCTCGTTGATGAGCTGGCTTGCGAGCACCGTGTGGGTTGCCTCGATCGCGTCATCGGTCGTCAGGTAGTTGTCCTCGCCCGTGTTGATGATGACGCCGGCGTGGGCGTTGATCATGCGCGAGAAATACTGGTCGATGAGCGTCCGCTCCGGGTTGATGTCGCGGAAGAGGATGCCGTAGAGCGCATCGTTGAGCATCATGTCGAGCCGCTCGAGCGCGCCCATCGCCGCGATCTCCGGCATGCAGAGGCCGCTGCAGTAGTTCGTCAGCAGCACGTAGCGGTTGATGCGCTCACCCACCTCGTCGAGTGCGGTCCGCATCACCCTGAAGTTGGCCTGCGTCGCGTAGGTGCCGCCGAAACCCTCGGTCGTCTCGCCGTAGGGCACAAAGTCAAGCAGCGACTGGCCGGTGCTCCGAATCACCGCAATCACGTCGGCACCCTGCACGGCCGCCGCCTTGCCCTGCGCTGCGTCCTCGAAGATGTTTCCAGTCGCGACGATGACATAGAGCATCGTCTCGTTCGGCGGACTGAGCCGGGCCATCCGCTCGCGCCGCTCCGCTGCCGTGCGACCGACGCGCGCCACAGCATCGGCACCGATCCGCTCGCCGAGCGCCCGGGCCTCTGCCTCGTTGTGAATCTCCCAAGTGCCGAGGTCGAGCTCACCGCGGGCGGCTGCCTCCGCAACCTCCTGCGGCGCGAGGCCGAGCGCGGCCATGGCGCTGCAGAACGGAAGCATCACGCCCCGCTCCAGCCGGCCTGCGCGAGCCACCTGATCCACCACCACATTCGGTAGCGGAATGCCCTGGTCCTCAATCCCGTCCACACCCAGCAGGCGGAGCAAGGTCCGCTCCACGGCCACGGTCGTCCGCGCCCGCACAAATCCGGTCAGCGAGTCGGCGATGTTCGAGGCGCTCGCACGGGCGCGCGCCACCTTCGACTCATCCAGAAACAACTTCGATGCTGCGCCCATTCAACTGCTCCGGTTTGTTCCGCTCTCAACAGATGCGCGAACCCGCCGCGCGATGCTGAGCACCTCTTCACCAAGGCCGAGCTGGGCCGCAACCCGGAGGGCATCCGAGGCAGCCGCGCCATCGGCCGGCACGAGGCGGTAGTCCATAAGCGATTCGAGCGCCGCGAGCGAACCTTCGGTTGCAGCGCCCTCCTCCGAGGCAATCTCGCGAAGCCCGCGCACTGCCCAGGCCGAGGCTGCAACGCCCTGTCCGACCTCGCCGAAGTGGGTGGCGAACCAGCCATGCCAACCCCGCGCCGCGACCGCAGAGATGAGCCCCTCGAGCAGCGCGGCACCATCGGCCGGAGAGGTGGTCCGCGCCGGCTCGTCGGCCAGCACAAAGCCCGAACCGCTTCGCTCCAGCAGCGACCGCCAGGCCATCACCTCGCTCCCGAAGCTCGACAGCCCGTGGCGGCTCCCCTGCTCCTGCCCCGCGAGCACCTCCACAAAGTCCACCCGCATGAAGGTCGCACTCCGCGCAGGCGCCGGAAGCCCCGACGCGCCACACAGCAGCACCAAGCCGGCCAGCTGCAATGCCACCGACTTTCCGCCCATGTTCGCGCCCGTCAGCATCGAGACACCTGCCGGCAGCGCAAAACTCTGGGACACAAATCCACCGCCTCGCCCGACCAGGCGCGCAGCCACCACAGGGTGCCACCCCTCCGCAACCTCGAGGGTCGCGGCCGGCTCCGGCCAGCAGCCCTTCCAGGCCCGGCGCAACAGACACTTCGAGAGACGAAGATCGAGCTCCATCACCCACGCAGAGGCCTCGATGATGGTCGCAGCGTGCGACCGAAGGGCATCAGCGACCAACGCCAGCACCTGCCCCTCTACCTCGAGCAACCGCTGCCGACGCTGCTCGTGCGACCGCTGCAGCGCCTCCAACTCCGCCGCGCTACCACCCGCGCCACGCGCCTGCAGCAGCGCCCGCCGGCCCGCCACCTCCTCCGCCCGAGCTTCGGTAAGCGCAGGTGAGCGCCCAGCAGAGAGCACAAATCGGGCCGCAGGATCGCCCGCGGCGTGGAGCACCGCATAGGCCTCCCGAACGGCCAACGACGCCACCAACGGATAGCCCGCAACCGCCGCGATCTTCGGTAGAAGCTCGAGCACTGCAAACAGCACCTGTTTGATCCGAAACAGCAGCGCCGTCTCCGCGCCACCACCCGCCTGCAGCGAGGCCAGAGCACCCGCCAGCGAAGGCAGCTCGCGCAGCAGATCGCCCAGCACAGACCCCTCAACCAGCCCGCCCTCAAGCGCCTCGTCGAGGAGAAGGCAGCAACGCCGCTCCTCCACCCAGGCGGCCTCCGACAAGACTGGCCACTGCCGCGCCTGATCGGCACCGGCTTCGCTCACAGGACGCCACATCGCGAGCAGCTCGCGCGCACCCATCCAGTTCATCGCTTGTGGGGAGATCTTCATGCCGCTGCCTGACGCCGGCCAAGGGGCCCAACGCTTGGCATCGACGGTGGGGCCTGTCAAACCCAGCGCTACCGCCCGGCGAAGTCCACGCGGCCCGCCACCACATCCCAGAGCAGCGACCCTTCTGGCAGCGCCGACGACAGCGCCTCTAGCAGCTGACAGCCCACAACCGGGCCGCCCTCTGGACGCACAGGGTTGTAGGCCACCGCCAACAGCGGCACAGACCGCGCCACCGCCAGGGCAACGCCGGCACGCGCAAGGCGCTGTCGCATCGCCTCCGACACCATCACATGGGTCGCGTCGGCCACCACCACTTCGCGCGGTCGCGCCTCGCCGAGCGAGAGCAGGAGGGCCGCCGCACGCTCCGAGAAGGCACCCGGCGCGTAGAGCCGCTCCACGGCCGCAGCCCGCAACGCCTCCGAGGCCTCGTCCGACAGCAGCGAGGGCGCATCGAGCCCCACCACCGCGCCGGCTCGCCAACCGACCAGCCCGCCCTCACCGGCGCCGTGCCACCAGCCCTCCGACGCCACCGGCAGCCCGAACCGCGCCACCACCTCCGCCGTCCGCTGCGCGACCATCTCCGCCCGCTCCGACACCGCCATGCCGGTCGCCAGCAGCACCCCGTCGCATAGCCCCGGCGAGGCCCCCATCAGCCGATCGAAGGCCCCATCAATCAGCACCCGCGCAGCGCCTGCAGCCCGGAGTGCCTCCACCGCCAGCGCCACATCGCTCCGGAACCGAACCCCCGACAGCACCAGCCGGCCCGACCGGGTCGCACGCACCAGAAAGAGCTCGCCGAGCACGCTCCGAACACCGAGCCGCGATAGCAGCTCGGGCCCACACTCCGCCTCACCGAGCGACCGCTCCGCCGTCACCGCCAGATCGCCTTCTACCAAGAGCACAGGCGGCTTCGCGGCCCCCGACAGCCCATCTACCCGCTCGCCATCCACGCCGATGCTCACAAAGCCCACCGGCCCACCCGCGGCCTGCAGGCGAGCAGCCACAGCTCCAAGCAGCGTCGTCTTGCCCACATTCTTTGCAAGCCCGGCGATGGCCAGACGCTGCATCGACGGCGCTGCAAGCAGCTCCGCCAACACCTCCGCTGCCAGCGCCTCCGCCATCCTCAGCGACGACCGCCCCGAGGGCGATCCTTCGGCCCGCGCTCTTCGCGCGGCGCCACCGGCAGCGGGTCGGCTATCACCGGCCGCTTCTCGCTCGGCAGCGTCGCTGCAGCGCCCACCGCAAAGCTGTCGAAGAGCTGGTCGAGATGTTCGTTCCGCCGCTCACGATCGCCCGCCAGATACTCGGCCTCAAACTGCGCGCAGAAGGCCGCGTAACGCTTCTCCTCGATGGCCTGCCGGATCTCCTTCATCAGCTGATGGTAGAAGTAGACGTTGTGGTAGGTGCACATCATCGTGCCGAGGATTTCTTCGGTCTTGATGCAGTGGGCGAGGTAGCTGCGGCTGAAGTTCTGGCAGGCGTAGCAGGCGCAGCTCGGGTCGATCGGGAAGAGGTCGTTGCGGTAGCGACGGTCCTCGAGCCGGATGCGGCCGCGGCGCGTGAAGCAGGTGCCCGAGCGGCCGTAGCGGGTGGGGATGACGCAATCGAACATGTCGATGCCGCGGCCGACAGCGCCGACGATGTCTTCGGGCAGCCCCACGCCCATGAGGTAGCGCGGCTTGTCCTTCGGCATGAAGGGTTCGGCGCCGTCGATCGCCTTCATCATCAAGCCGTGGCCTTCGCCGACCGAGACACCGCCGATGGCGTAGCCCGGAAGGTCGCGCTCGATGGTTCCCAAGGCGCTCCGCTTGCGAAGGTCGTCGAAGACCGAGCCCTGGACGATGCCAAAGAGGTTCTGGTCTTCGCGCGTCAGCGAAGCTTTGCAGCGGTCGAGCCAGCGGTGGGTCCGATCCACCGCCTCATCGGCCGCCTCGCGGGTGCAGGGGTAGGGAACGCAAACATCGAAGGCCATGACGATGTCGGAGCCCAGCGCCATCTGCACCTGCATCGACCACTCGGGCGAGGCGAAGATGGCCTTGCCATCCTTCTCGAAGGCAAACTCCACGCCCTCTTCCGTCAGGCTCTTGCGCGGAAGACTGAAGACCTGGAAGCCGCCGGAGTCGGTCAGAATGGGCCAGGGCATCGCCATGAACTTCTGCACGCCGCCATGCTTCTCGACCAGCTTCTCGCCGGGCGTGAGATGCAGGTGGTAGGTGTTCGCCAGGCTAATCTGGGTACCCGTCTCGGCGAGGTCGCGCGGCGTCATCGCCTTCACCGTGCCGGCGGTGCCCACGGGCATGAAAACGGGCGTCTCGATCACGCCTCGCGCCGTCGTCACACGACCGCGGCGCGCCCGCCCATCCTCTCCCAGCAGCGAATAACTCAGAGCCATACAACCTCTCGCGCCACTAGGGCGCAGAACAGCGAATCTGCGACAGCGAGCCCGTCACGCTGAGCGCGCAAAACGCCTCGTAGTCCGACCCATCGACGCTGTCGACTAACGCCCGGCAGGAGAAGGCCGCGGAGGCCGGGCAGAGCGGGTCCACATCGACGCTGCAGACCGCATCCGCATAGGCTGTAGTCACCGCGCCGATGCCAGCCGTCACGGCCCCAGACCGGCCGCAGAAGAGCGCCTCGCCGCAGGTCGCGCCCTCCACAACAAGGCCCGCCGGAAGGAAGATTTCCGGTGCACAGGGAGGCGGCGGAACAGGCGCGCAGCCGCAGCCGCACGAGGCATAGAACCAGGCCAAACCCTCACCGCAGCTCGGCACCTCAAAGGCGCAGGCCGCCGCATCGGTGCTCACCCAAGTCACGCCCGGCTCACCCTCTGCAGGGCAGCTCCCCGAGGCCAGCGAACAGCCGCAGCCGCACCGGTTTTCGAACGGCAGATAGCCAGCATCACAGTTCCCGTTCCAACGCTCGCAGGAGAAGGCGTTGTAGGACACATACTCGATGCCCGGCGCATGAAGTTCGGGACAACCTTCACGCGGGTCGGTGGCATCGCCTGAGCCATCAGCTGCCGCCGTGTCGCCGTTAAAGGCGGTGTCGGCTGCGGTATCGCGCGGCACATCCGCCGCTGTGTCGGCAGCACCCGTGTCGGCGCTTCCCTCATCCACCACATCGGATGTGTCGGCTGGCGCGCTATCCACCAAGCCACTGTCGGCTGGCTCGGTGTCTGGAACGTCACTGTCCGCCACCGCCGCACTCCCAGAGCTATCGGCTGCGCCGTCCGGGGTCGCATCCCCCGACCCGTCCACCGCCGTCAGCCGCTCGGAGCCGCAGCCCGCCGCCACCAGCAACACCACCCACAAACAGAGATTCCACGGCGTTCCCATCAGCTCACTCCTGCACCCTGCCGCTCCTAGCACGCATCGGTTGCGACCTGCCACAAGACTGCTAGAAACGCTCGCGCACGAGCACCCTCCAACCGCAGCAGGTATTTGCATGACCGCCTATCCCACCGCCTTCGGCTCCCGCGACCAGTTCAGCCTCGCCGACGGCTCCGCAGCAACCATCTTCCGTATCTCCCAGATCGACAAGCTCGGTCTCGCAGACACCACCAAGCTCCCCTTCTCCATCCGCGTCCTCCTCGAGGCCGCCCTCCGCAACCACGACGGCTTCCTCGTACGTGACCAGGACGTCGTTGCGCTCGCCACCTGGTCGCCCGGCAGCGAGAAGGTGGAGGTCCCCTTCATCCCCGCCCGCGTCATCCTCCAGGACTTCACCGGCGTGCCCGTTGTCGTCGACCTCGCCGCACTCCGCGACGCCATGGTCGCGCTCGGCGGCGACCCCAAGAAGGTCAACCCGCTGGTCCCCGTCGACCTCGTCATCGACCACTCGATCCAGGTCGACTTTTCGGGCCGCTACGCCGACGCCTCTTCGCGCAATATTGAAATCGAATACGGGCGCAACCAGGAGCGCTACGAGTTCCTCAAGTGGGGCCAGCTCAACCTCGATAACTTCCGCGCTGTCCCGCCCGGTCGCGGCATCGTCCACCAGGTCAACCTCGAGTGGATCGCCCAAGTCGCCTTCGTGAAGAACGAAGAGGGCACCGCGACCTACTACCCCGACACCCTCGTCGGTACCGACAGCCACACCACCATGATCAACGGTCTGGGCGTGCTGGGCTGGGG
>JABMMX010000262.1 GCA_013205435.1 Deltaproteobacteria bacterium | reverse complement strand
TTGGTGTTGTGCTCGTAGGCGAGCTGCATGCTGACACCCTCGTCGTTGAACTCATACTGCGCCGTGGTGGTGCTGTGCGTGAGTCGCAGGGTATCGCTGAGGTCGACGGTGGTGAGGTCTTCAACGATGGCATCGATCTTGTCGGCCTTGATGCCGAACTGGTGGCGATCGTTGATGAGCCAGGTGGTTGCGAGACCGGTCTTCTCTTCGCCCTGCGTGAGCAGCGAGCCGTTGGAGAAGAAGCCGCGGTCCTGGTTGCGGTAGCTGACCTCGGTGCTCCAGACGCGGTCGCGTTCAAGCTCCATGACATCGGCCAGTTCGAAGCGACCGCGAACGGTCATCGCGCTGCCGGAGGCGTCGTCGCTGCTGGCGAGCCGGAGCGGGCGGAAGCGGAGGCCGCCATCATCGCTGTAGCTCGTCGAGGTGTCCTGCGCTTCGCTCTCGGCATACTCGAGGTCAAGCCGGGTGGTCTGACTCTTGCCGATGCCGAGCTCGGCACCCCAGAGCTTGTAGTCCTGGCCGGAGAGGCGGTTCTCCTGCACCAGGCCGCCGCCAACGGTGACCGTGTCCCAGAGGGTCTCGCGACCCTGGACGCCGGCAGATGTGTCGCCGGCAGAGCTGCCGTTCTCGTGGTCGTAGGAGACCTCCACATAGAGCGGATGGCCGACGAGCGTGGAGCGGGTGGACTGGTAGCCGCTGAAGGCGGTGGCGTCGTCGACCACGGAGGGGAGCGGACGACGGAAGACGATGCGACCCTCGCCGTAGCGGATGGTGTAGTCCGTGTTGCGGGACTGCGGGATGCGGAGGAGCTCCACGCCCGAGGTGCTGTCGCGGACCACGAGCGTGACCCGCTCGCTGCCTTCGAGGAGGGCCCGGTTCTGCAGGTAGTAGACCGAGCCGCCCGTGCCGCGGAGGAGGTTGAAGGTGTGGACGAGCGACTGGTCGTCGCTGGCTGCATGCGTGCGGAGCTCGGTGCGGGTGTTCTCGGTCTTGTGGTCGACGACGAGCTGGCCGCCGTAGAGGGCGCGGTCGTACTTGAAGAGTTCGAGGCCGCTCATGCCGGTGCGGAAGCTGCCGAGCACGGCGCGGCTCTTGTCGGCCTCGACGAGGATGTAGACCTTGCCGCGACCCTTCACATCGGCGACCGCCTCGGAGCCGTCGCCATAGACGGGGTAGGAGCGCTCAGGCTCGATGACCTCGTTGACGAAGGACTCAAACTGGCTGCGCTTGCCGGTGTCGGCATGAGCGGTGACATCGAGCCGCTTGGCGAAGTCGCCGAGCAGCTCGCTGCCGCGGACGTAGCCCTTGAGGTAGACGCGGCCCTGTCCGTAGACCTGCATGCCGCCGTCGGTGGTGAAGGCGTTGTCTTCGTTGCTGCCCTCGATGCGGGCATCGGTGGTGCCGAGCGCGGTGTCGGCGAGCGCCATGACGAAGAAGCGTGAGGTAGCGCCGCGGACGGGCCAGGAGAGGCGGCCCACGTTGCCCGCCTCGTCGGTGGCCTCGAAGAGGAGCGTGCTCTCGCCGGCCGGGATGGGCACGACGATCTCGAAGGCGCCGGTCTCGTCGAGCAGGATCGGGACACCGTTGACCGTCAGCGTGTTGCGAAGATCGGTGCGGCCGCGGACAACGATCTGTTCGCTCTCTACGATGAGCCCCTCTGCGGGCAGATCGACCTGCAGGTCGCTTGCCGGTGAGTTGGCGAGCAGCACGGCGAGGTCTGCGCCCTCCTCGGAGTCGAGCGCGGTGTTGAAGGCGTTCCAGTAGAAGCCGGAGAGCTCGTCGAAGGCCTCGGGCGGCGTGGTGAGGGCACCAACCTGCGCCGAAAGCGGGGCGGGCAGGAAGGTGAAGGTGGGGAGCTGGAGCGGACGCAGCAGGAGCGAGGCACCGCCGGGGAGCGGTGCAAAGGGGTCGACTGCGGGTGCTGCTCCGGGTGCTGCTGCAGGTGCTGCTGCGGGTGCTGCTGCGGGTGCTGCTGCGGGTGCTGCTGCCGGTGCTGCTGCGGGTGCTGCTGCGGGTGCGGCCGGCACAGACTCGGCGCCGCTGCCCTCGCTGAGCGTGACAGCCTGGATGACATAGGGGGCCAGCGTGGTGGCACCCTTCACGGTGGCGTCGAAGCCGGCGGGGACCAGCACGGGGACCAGCGCGCGTGCATTGTCGGCCGTGAGGAGGTCGATCCAGACCGTCATGCCGGTAGCGGCCTCGACCGTGGAGGTGAACTTGGTCGTGCCCGTCAGCCGCTTGCCGTTTACGCGGACCTGCGCCGCGACGGGCTCGGCTGCGGCAACCTTGCGCGCAGAGGCACGGCTGCTGGCATCGAAGAGGCCGACGCGCAGCGGCGCGGAGGCGATTTGGGCACCGTTCTTCCGCTTCACGAAGAGGCGGAGATCGTACTCTCCGACGGAGACCGATGCGCCTGCGACGTTGGTCTCGCCAGCCCAGTTGAAGGTGGCCGACGGCGCGCCGTCACCCGACTTTTCGTAGACGAGGTCGCCGAACTCATCGGAGATCTCGGTGCGCCAGGAGGCGACCTCGGTCGGGATGCCGGCGACGGTAGCGGCGATGGCGGGCTCGACCTTTCCTGCGCGGAGCAGCGCCGTCTTCTCGGCGGCGTCGAGCTTGAGGCCAAGGCCGTCGATGGTGACGGAGGTGGAGCCGAGCTTGATGCGGCCAGCGGTCATGTCGACCTCAAGCGGTACGCTCGGGAAGGCGGGCGTGGCGATGGAGGAGGCGGCAAGGGCATCACGGACCCGGGCGCTGGAGGAGCGCACAGAGCCGTCGTCTCCGCGGAGGGTTACAACCACGATGCCGTCGACCGGCTTGGGCAGCTTGTCGGTGAAGGCGGCGGCGGCGCCACGGGCAACCGAGCGGCGGTTGACGATTACCTCCGCTACCGGCGCGGGACGGGCGGGGAGCGAGACGTCGACGGCGGCGGGCGCGGGGTCGCGGACACGGAGCATGATGCGCCGGTTGATCTCGCGGGGGCGGTCGCCGATGTTGGGATAGATGGGCTTGTTGGCGCCGAAGGCCTCGAAGGTGACCCGGTCCTTGGGGATTTTGAGGTCGGTGGTGAGGTACTTCACGATGTTCTGCGCCATCGCGGTGGACTGCGCCTGCTCGTCTTCCTTTTCCGGATCGTCGTCGAGATGGACCTCGACGCGGATGGGGTTGGGCCCGGTGGAGAGCAGGCGGGGCGCGAGATCCTTGGCCATCTTGCGGAAGGCCTCGGGCAGGCGGCCCTTGCCGGAGACGGTGCCCTGGAACTTCTGGTCGACCAGGTAGCGGATGGACTGACCTGCGACGAGGAAGGGCATCGCGGGTGCCTCGGTCATGCGGCGGCTGCCCTCGAAGACGCGGAAGCGGGCCTCGTAGGCGCGGCGCGGCGCGAGGAGCGTGTTGCCGCTGCCGTCGGTGCCGTCCCAGTCGAGCGACGCGGGCGGCTTGCCATCCTTGGAGGACTGCCAGACGACGAGTCCGGTCTCCAACTCGACGACTTCAAGGACCCATCGGTTGGCTTCGCTGCTGCTCGAGAGGCGGAAGTTGAGGGCGGTGTCGATGACGGTGTCGTCCCAGCGGACGATGGTGGCGCCGCCGTCGCCGCGGCTGCTCCCCGACTGTCCGGAGCGGGAGCGGCCAAGCGAGAGTGCGAGCGAGGCATCGAGCGTGGGGAGCGGCTGACCGTCGATGGTGACGCGGGGCGGCTTGGTGGTCGCTACGACCTGGAAGAAGCGGGCCTGGGCCATCTTTTCGGCCATGGCGCGGGTGGCTTCTCCGGCCTCGACGGCGGTGGGGCCGACGAAGTTCTCGGCGCAGGTGACGCCGAAGTTGACGACGCTGGGCGTGCCGCGGGTGACATTGAAGAGGCGGCGCTCGTCGGTGGTCAGGCTGCTGCCGGGCGGGAGCGTGGCGGTGTCGAGCTTCACGAGGTGGAGACCGGGGAGGATCTCGCCGAAGTGGAAGCGGCCGTCGCGGTCGGCGTCGACATAGCTGCCGGTGTCGAGGAAGAGGCGGGCCGACCAGATGCCGTACTCGCCCTCCTGCTGCCGTCCGTCGCCGTCTGCGTCGCAGAAGACCTTGCCGAGCAGGTCGCCCTGGTCGAAGACGGGATCGAAGTCGATGCGGAGCTCGGCGCGGTCGCTGTTCGAGAGTGCGGTGGCGCCGTCGCCGGAGCGGAAGACGGCCTCGTTCTTGTAGATGCGGCCGGGCTCGATCGAGCTGCCGATGACCATCTGATACTTGAGTTCGAGCTCGCCACCGGCAGGCAGATCGAAGGGGGCCTGGAGGCCGTCGGAGGCCTTGCGACCGAAGTCGAGAAGCCGCTCGCCCATAACGCTGGCCTCGGCGGTCTCGACCACGCGGCCGTCGGCGCGCCGGAGGGTCCAGTGGGGGCTCCGCGCCACGAGCCGGAAGCCGGCGGGCGGGGTGTCGTGCAGGATACCGCCGCCCTGACGGAGCGCGGCGGCATAGGTGATGTCGGTGTTGGACCGGTTGATGACGCGGAGGGTGTAGGTGACGATGCCGCCTACATAGGCCGAGACGCGGTCGGCCCGCTTGGTGAGCTCGATGCGGCTGTCGGAGGGGTCGAGCGGGAGGTGGTTGCGGGTGACCGCACCCTCGTCGCTGCGCCAGTCGAGGAGCGTGTGGTACTTGCGCGAGGCGTCGTCGAGCGTGGCCGGATCGGAGCCCGCCACGACCTGCACAGGGGCCTGGACAACGAGGGCCTGCTGGACGGGCGGGAAGAGTTCGGAGGGGAAGGCTGTCCCCGTCCCGGCGGTCGCGACCTCAATGCGGTAGAGGTGGCCCTGCGGCGGGTCGAAGCGGTAGAATCCGCGCGCGCCAACGCGCTGGCCCTGCTGCGATGGGTGGCCGAGTAGCGCGGGGACGATCTTGCGACCGGCCAGGAGCGAGTCTGGCTCATCGTCGGCGTAGTAGAGGAAGATCTGCTGGCCAACGGAGGGCGCAAGCGTCCTGGCACCGTAGAGGGTACCTGTGGGCGACGCGGCGAGGCCGTCGACGGAGGTGCCGCCATTGGCCAGGTCGAGGTCGCGGTCGCCGAGGCGGCCCGTGCCGGCAGCGGAGCCGCCCTCGCCGAAGACCCCGAGCGTGTAGCTACCGGCAGGCACGGAGCCGAAATCGAACTTTCCGTCCGCGTCGGCGACTGCGCGGCGAATGACGCCCGTACCACCGGTCCGAGGCTCGAGTTCGGCCACATAGCCGGGCAGGACTTCGTCGCCTTCGCCGAAGAGGGCGTCGGTCTCACCGGGTTCGTAGAAGAGGGTTCCCGAGACCGCGGCAACGCCGATCTCGCCACCGACGGTGACGCAGACGGGGTCGGGCACGGTGACAGCCGTGGCCGCGAGCGTGTTGCAGACAAGGTCGCCGATCTGTGCCTCTGCACCCACCTGCACAGCGTAGACGACGGTCCGCTCTTCGCGGGCCTGAAGGCCGGGGAAGGTGATGCTGCTGGAGGGCAGACCGAGCGTCACGAGGGTGTCTGCGTCGGAGGTTAGGACCGCGCCGTAGATGGCGGGGCCGGTGAGGCTGTCGGTGACCGCGACGGTGAGCACCTTGCTGCCCGAGGCGCGCCAGTTGATGGTGTAGACG
>JABMMX010000261.1 GCA_013205435.1 Deltaproteobacteria bacterium | reverse complement strand
GGTCAAGACCCCGCTCGCGAAGTTCTCGAGCGCCTTGTGGTCGGTGATTTCTCGTTGCGACATGTGACCTCACGAAGGTGATGATCAGTTATCGGCGTCTGCGGCCCGTTGTTGCGGAGCCGGGTGCAGATTTTGGGGACTGCGGCGCGAGGGCGGCGCTGCTGGCGCAGCCAGCCCGGTCAGCCTACGACTGGGCTGCGTGTCGCGGGGTCGCGGCATCTGCCGCAGGCCGCCGGACGACGGCCACCCGAACCCCCGAACCCGAAAAATGCCGAGCCTGCCCCTGTTTTCACGCCGCTCCCTTCTCCGCGCCTCGGCGCTGTCGGCCCTTGCGGTGCTGCCCGGCTGCGCAGCCGAAGCGGATGAGGGTGCTGAGGCACCAAAGCTCGCAGATGATGTTGCCACTGGCCCGGTGCTGATTGTCGGCGCAGGCATCGCGGGGCTCGTCGCAGCGCGGAAGCTCCGACAGGCTGGCGTGGCGGTGGTGGTGCTCGAGGCGCGCGACCGCATCGGAGGGCGGCTCCAGACCGTCGAGGTCGGTGGGGCCCAGGTTGATCTTGGCGGCGCCTGGATCCACGGCGTGGAGGGCAACCCGCTATCGCTCGAGGCTGCTGCTGCTGGGCTCGCTGTGGCACCCTACATCGAGCGCTACAGCCTCTGGCGCGAGACGGGTGGTTGGCTTTCGCCCGACGCCTTCGACGCCCTCGATGGCCTGTCAGACAGCTTCGCGGAGGCGCACGAGGCGCTCGTGGCGTCGCTCCCTGCCAACGCCTCGGTGGCAGACGGCATCGATGCCTTCGTAGCAGGCCTCGATGGAGCGGCCCTGCAACCGGAGCTGACGCCGGCGCTGGTGCGGAGCTGGCTGCGACACAGCTACGAACTCGAGTTCGGCGGCGAGGCCGCCTCAGCCTCGCTTGCGGCGCTCGACCAAGACGAGGGGTTCGGGGGCGACGAGGGCCTGATACAGGGCGGCTACGCGGAGCTGGTGGGTGCGGTGGCCGCGGGCACAGAGATTCGCCTCAGCAGCCCGGTGGACCGGGTGACGGCCGATGAGACGGGCGTCACGCTGACGCTCGCCGGAGGGGAGACGGTGCGCGGCAGCGCCGTGATTGTGACGGCTCCGCTCGGTGTGCTGCAGGCGGGCGTTATCACCTTCGACCCGCCGCTGGTCGGCGACCAGGCTGGCGCACTCGCACGGCTGAAGATGGGCAACCTGGAGAAGGTGGTGCTCCGCTTCGATAGCCGCTGGATCCCGGGCGACATCATCGACTTCTACCACGAGACCGACGGCGCCTCGGACTACCCGGATTTTGTGAACCTCCCTGCAGCGACGGGCGGACCCACGCTCGTGGCGCTGACCGCTGGCGCAGAGGGCGCGGCGCGCGCGGCGGAGTCGGACGAGGAGGCGGTGGCCGGCGCGATGGCTGTGCTGCGGCGCATCTTCGACGGGGTCCCCAATGCAACGGCCACAGCCGTCTCGCGCTGGCAGGAGGACCCTTGGGCGCGCGGGAGCTACACCTACATCCCCGTGGGCGCGTCGGTGGACGACTGCAGCCGGCTTGCGCAGCCGCACGCAGGTCGTGTGCTCATCGCGGGCGAGGCCACCAGCGCCCGCTACTTCGGCAGCGCCCATGGCGCCTGGCTGTCGGGGCGGCGGGCGGCGGCTTGGATTCTGGATGAGGCAGACGACGAGGCGTGAGGCGAGGACCGACGGCTCCGCAGCCCGCGGGCTAGCCGCCGCCGTTCAGGCGGGCCTCGAAGGCGGCTGCATCGACAGGACGGCCGAAGAGCCAACCCTGCCCGTAGTCGCATCCCAGGCCAACGAGCAGGTCGCGCTGCTCGGCGGTCTCCACACCCTCGGCGGTGACCTTCATGCCGAGCGAGTGGGCGAGGCTGATGATGCCGGCACAAAGGGCCTGCTCGCGGTTGCCTTCGGCGAGGCCGGCGACGAAGCGGCGGTCGATTTTGACGATGTCGATTTCGAAGGCGTGGAGCTGGGCAAGTGAGGCGTAGCCCGTGCCGAAGTCGTCGAGCGCGAGACTGATGCCGGCAGCGCGCAGGCGTGCGAGCCGCTCGCGATTGGCCTCGCGGCCGTCAAGGAGCACCCCTTCGGTGATCTCGAGGACGACGGAGCCGGGTGGCAGTCCTAGAGCGCGGAAGGTCCGGAGACAGGCTGGCTCGTCGTCGCTGTCGGCGCGGAACTGCACCGGCGAACGGTTGATGCTCATCCGGAAGTCGGGATGGCCGAAGGCGCGGAGGTGGACGGCCTGCTTGGCTGCTTCGGTGGCGACCCAGTCGCCGATCTCGTGGATGGCTCCGACCTCTTCTGCGACGCCGATGAACTCTCCGGGACCGACGCTGCCCAGCTCGGGGTGGTCCCAGCGGAGGAGAGCCTCGGCCTTGGCGATGCGGCCCGTCGCGAGCTCGATGATGGGCTGGAAGACGAGGTGCATTTCGCCGCGTGTCGTCGCCCCGAAGAGCTGCTGGGCGATGTCGAAGCGCCGGCGCGAGGGGGTTGCTGCGATGGTGGTCGGCAGGCTGATGATGCAGCGCTGCCCCGTGCGCTTGGCCTCGGTGAGGGCGAGGTCTGCGCGGTGGAGGATGCCCTCCGCGCTCTCCGTAGAGGAGGAGCCCACGGCGACGCCAGCCTTGAGGGTGAGGCGAATGATCTGGCCGCGGATGTCGCGCGGTTCGCCGAGCTTGCGCAGGATCTCCTCGACGCGGAGCTCGGCCTCTTGCGGGCCCTTGGTGGCGGGGAGGATGACGGCGAAGTCGTCGGCGCCGACGCGGGCGCAGCGGAGCGAGGTGGAGAAGACAGACCGGAGCTGCTGGGCGACCTGGATGAGGAGTTCGTCGCCGGCGGCCGCACCGATGCTGTCGCAGATGGCGCCGAAGCCGTCGATGTCGAAGCGGGCGACAGCGATGCCGCTGAATCCATCTTCTCCGC
>JABMMX010000260.1 GCA_013205435.1 Deltaproteobacteria bacterium | reverse complement strand
CCTCGTCGGTCTCGCCGTCGCAGTCGTCGTCGAGGTCGTTGCACTGCTCGTCGGCGGGCAGCCGGAGCTGCTGGCAGCGGAGGTCGCCGTCACAGATCATCTGGCCGTCGGCGCACTGGCCCGAAAAGCCTGTGCTGCAGGCGTCGCCCACCTCGACCACGCTCTCGTCCACCAGCAGGTTGCAGTTGTCGTCGATGCCGTTGCAGATCTCACGGGCCGCAGGCTGCACCGCGGCGTTGTTGTCGTCGCAGTCGGGGAAGCTGCAGCCGGGTCCGATGCCGGCGCCGTCGTTGTCGAGGTCGATGCAGGTGGTGGCGCTGACGCAGACCGAGATGGCGTCGGTGCCGTCGATGGCCACGCAGCGCTCGTCGCCGGTGCAGTCGTCGGTGGAGGCGCAGCGCACAACGCAGATGCCGTTGCCTGCGGTCGAGATGGGCAGACATTCGCTGGAGTCGCAGTCGGAGCCGATGGTGCAGGGGGCGCCGGCGGCACCTGGAAGCGCGGTATCGGCATCTCCTGCGTCTGCCGCGCTGCCGTCGGGCGCTGTGTCGTCGGCCGCGGTCGTGTCGTCGGCCGCGCTGTCGATCGCTGCGTCTGCGGCGGTGTCATCGGCGTTGCTGTCGACAGCAGCATCGGTGGCCGTCGCGGGAGCGTTCGCCTCCGCGCAGGCCACGAGAAAGAGGAGGCTGGCGAGATAGCCGAAACGAACCAGGCGCTGACATTTCATGAGTGACCTCTTGCTCGGCCGAACCACAGCTACACTCTCTGACCAGAAACGGAGCGCGATGACAACATCGCCTCCGCCTGTGAGGAAGGCGCGACGAACTGCCTCCGTTTGCGCCAAGAGAGACCCTGTTCGGACAGCGTGGTCGGGGGGCGCGCCCGCTACCCCAGATCCATCACGCCGCAGGCCTTGAGGTAGGCCCAGGTCTCGTCGAGCTTGGTCAGGGGCGGCACGAAGATGACGGTGCCGTCGCGGCCGCGGGTGAGCAGCACGCGGTAGGCGTTGAGGCGCAGGCGGTGGGCGTCGCGGACATGGCTCCCCTTCTTGTAGCCGCGGGCGTTGGCGGAGGACCAGTTGCCGCCGTCGCGGACGAAGTCGGTCCCCCAGCTCAGGAGCGCTGCGTCGAGCTCGAGCCCCTGCGCGGCGAACTCCGTGACCACCTCTTCGAGCTGCCGGCACGAAACCGGACTGCCGTCGCCGTCCACATACCAGGGCCCAACCTTGATGTTCTTCGTCCACTGGTAGTCGTTCCGGACGCCAAAGTAGACGAGGTCTCGGTCACGCGATGAGGCCACGAGCCCAAACCGGGCGCCGTCGTGTTCGGCGTAGCGCTCGCGGAGGTAGCCCTTTGCGACGCTCAGGTCGCGGGTCATGCGGAGGTGGAAGTCTTGCGCGCGAAGGTTCACGGCGTGCTGTGCTGCGATGCTCGCATGGCCGCGGAGCAGGGCGTCTACAAAGGGGTGGACGTCGTTGGCGCGGTGAAAGCGAATCTCCGTGTCGAGCGACAGGCTCGTCGCGGGCACGAAGGCAACGCTGCTGCCCTCAAAGACGCTGGCAAGCTGCGGCGGCCCATGCACCTCCCAGTCGCTCGTCTTGCCGCACTCCTCGACCGCCTTGCGCCAGAGCGTGAGGCCACCCTCCTCGCCGAGGTTGATTTCTTGGCCGGTGCCGATGAGGCCGACGACGGCGCACCAGTCGGGCACGCGATCGGCGAACTGGATGAAGAGCTCCGGCTCCGAGAGCGTCGTCTCGGTGTGGCCCTTCGAGATGACCATCTGGGCATCCCAGGCCCGCTGCGCCTCGTCGTAGATGAGCACATGCTCGGGCGGCACGGCAGACCGCCGCCTGCTGTAGGCCTGCACGTAGCCCTTCACGTCGCGCACGAAGGTCTTGCCGTCGCCGCTGCCCTCCTTGCGCATCTGGTACTGCAGCACCTGCACGAGCGGGCCGTTGCCGGAGAGGAAGACGGCCGGCGCGGTGGGCTTCTGGCCGTCGGAGCGGGCCACGCTGAGCGTGTCGAGGTAGTCGGCGTGGGCGAGGCGAAGGCCGACCAGCGTTTTGCCGGCGCCAGGCACGCCGGTGACGAGGATGAGGCGGCGCTTCTTGGTCGCTGCCGCGCCGTGGATGATTTCCGAGATCTTCGCCATCGCAGGGTCGGTGGTGGCGCTCGACTTCCAGAGCTCGTTCATCTTGCGATGGACGAAGAGCTCCCGCGCGGCCTGCACGAGCGTGGGCAGCGGCCGATAGGCATGTTCGTCGAGGAAGGCCTCTGCGGTGAGCGGTTCGCCGTCGCGGGCATCCTTGAACTGGGCGATGACCTGGTCGACGGCATCGGGGCCAACGACATGCACGCCGTCGAGGGTGCCGACGAAGCCGCGTGCGCGGGTCGGAACGACGACTGCGTAGACCTCTCGGTTGTGGCACTCGCGGTGGTAGGAGCGGAGGTCGCGGGCGTAGGCGGCGGCCTGGTCGAGGTCGGCCTGTGAGGGGGCCTCTTTGCCCTTGAGCTCGAGCACGATGACGGCGCTTCCGACCAACAGGAGGACATCGGGCCGCCGGAACTCCAGCGGGAGCTGGTACTCCAGAATCGCGCTGTACTCGGCCGCGTCCGGATGGGCCTGCAGCGACTCGCCGATCTCGCGCTGCAGTTTGGGGATGCTGTCGTCCCAGGCGCGGAGCTGCGAGGCATCGACATCGGGGAGGAAGGCCTGCAGCCGGCCGCGGACGACGCGCGGCTCGGTTTCGCGGAAGATGGGGAAGTTGGAGCTCCAACCGTGACGTGCTTCTGACATGAGGTTCCCCGCGATTCGGACTCGCGCCAGGATGCACGGCCTGGCGGCCTCCGCAAGCTCAAACGTCCCAACGCCGGATGTGGGCCGCTTGCTCGCCGTTGCCCCCAACGCGGGGCTGCTCTAGGCCTGCGGTATCTCCTGTTTGAGGTCTGATGCGCGCCCCGATTGCCACCTCTCTCCTGTTGTTCGCGCTCGCCGCCTGCGGTCGCACAACGGCGCAGGCTGTCGTGGCCGATGGGGATGCCACTGATGCGCAGACGTCGGATGCCGCATCAGACAGCAACGAGGCCGCGGCCGATGCCGATGCGGCGCCTGCGGATGCAGACACCGATGAAGCCACGGCAGACACGCGCCCGGCGGCACCCGCGCCCCGCTTCGTGCTGGTTGCGACGCCGGACTGCCCCATCATGGGCAGTGCAGAGGCGCTTGCCCTCTCGGCGCCGGAGCAGGCGCTGGTGCTCGTGCAGACCAAGGTTTCCGACGAGTGCAGCGGCGCCGGCGGCGAGTACTTCATCGGCGCTGAGCAGGGTGGAGGAGGCGACCTCTGGCTGGGCGGCCACGCCTGCTACTTCCTCGACCCGCTGCTCCGCACGCCCTCCGACCGCATCTGGTGGGGCCTGGCCCGGGTGGTCCAGACGGCCGGACTGCGCGAGACCCCAACGGGCTGGTGCATCACCTCGCTGAGCGGTGCCGAGCCGGTCCGCAGCGACAGCAGCGTG
>JABMMX010000259.1 GCA_013205435.1 Deltaproteobacteria bacterium | reverse complement strand
GCGCCGCTGGTGGCCGGGCAGCCCGGCAGCTGTGAGGCCATAGAGGTCGCGGGGCAGGTTGGCGCACGGTGCAATGCGGCGGCGGCTGCCTGCCCGTCGGGGGCGCTCTGTGTGGCCTATGTTGGCGGCGAGACCCGTTGCCTGCAGGCCTGTGCACCGGGGCTCTGCGAGGGGATGTGCGGCGAGGGCGCCTGCGTGCCGCTCGAGCAGGCCGACGGCACCCGCTTCTCTGCCGACATCAACGGCGATCGCCAGCCCGAGGAGGTCGGCGTCTGCGAGCTGACCTCGGGCCCCTTTGAGCGATGCGGCGTGACCGACGCGCGGAGCTGTCGCCCGGGGAGCATCTGCCTCGGCGGTCGAGCGGGCGAGGCAGACGGCAACTGCATCCCGCTCTGCGACACGCTCGGCAGCCGGTGCGGTAGCGTTCAGGGCGCCGAGGTGGGCTGCACCATGACCCTCCCCGCGACGGCCGACAGCATCGAGCTCCACGCCTGCACCATCCCCTGCGCCGCAGACGCGGACTGCCCGCTGCCCTGGGTCTGCTTTCAGCTCCCCACCGGCGGTCTCTGCCTCGCGCCATGAGACGGGTCGGGTTTGGGCTACTGCTTCTGCTCTGCGGCTGCTTCGAGAGCAGCGAAGCGGTGCAGAAGGAGGGGCTCGATGTAGAGAGCGGGCCGTTGCGCTGCGAGGGGCTGCCGCTCGCGGAGGTCGTCGGCGAGCTCTGCAGGCGCGGTAGCTCCGATTGCGGTGTTGGCTCTGACTGCGTGCTGGACGCCTGGTCCGGAGAGAGCCGCTGTCGGCAGCAGTGTGTCGTCGGCGTTTGCGAACAGGGCTGCACCGCCGGAGAAGCATGCGCCGAACCGTGGTCGCCGGAGGGCGCAGAGCTCGGGCGGTTTGACCTCAATAGCGATGGCGTTTCGGAGTCGCCCGCGGGCGTCTGCAGGAGCCCGCAGACAGAGGCTGCGGGCGCCTTCGCGATGTGCGGCAACAATGCGGCGTTGGCGCTCAACCGGGGCTGCTCGGATGCTGCGCTTTGCGCCCGTTTCTTTGAGGTGAGCGTAGCAGGTACCTGCCTGCCGTCGTGTGATGGTGACTGCGCGGCCGTCGACGGCTATGTTCCCTCTTGCTTTGATGTCGGCGACAGTGCGCGCCGGTGCCTTCTGGAGTGCAGCGATGAACTCTACTCTTCGGACTGCCCTCGCGGCATGGTCTGCCGTCCTGTGCAGGAGGGCTTCGCACTTTGCGTGCGCTAGCCTGTTGCTGCTGTCTGCCTGCGGTGGCGAAGGGTTTGCGCTGACCGAGGTCGATGGCGGCTTTGTGCTGGGCGCCGACACCGCGGGCTCGGGCGAGGGCAGCGCGTCGACTGTTGAGTCGACCTGTTCCAGGGGTCCCGATGGTTCGGCCTGCCCTGCGGAGCTCCCCCGCTGTTTGCCGAGCGCGGCGGGCGGGTTTGCTTGTATCGCAGCGGGCTCGGTTGGCCCCGGTTCAGTCTGCGCGGCTGAGGGTGTGGACGACTGTGTGGTCAACGCCATCTGCGTCAAATCGGATGATGTCGAGGGCTGGCGCTGCCGGCAGCTCTGTGACCCCTCTCGCCGCTGTCTCACGGGCTTCTGCGCACCGCTCGGCCCCCGCGGAGTCAACGCCTGTTTGCCCGTCCCTTAGCCCGCGTGTGAAGCATGTCTGAAGGTGCTGCTCTCTATCTGCTCGACATCGAAGGAACGACCACCTCGGTGGGCTTTGTGTTCGATGTTCTCTTCCCCTTCGCACGGTCGCAGGCGGCGGGGTTTCTGGCGTCGCAGGGCGCGACGGCGGAGGTGATCGAGACGCTCGCGCTGCTAGCGGCCGATGCGGGCGCCGAACGGGCTGCGGGGCTCGACTGCCCGGAGGTGTTGGAGGGCGCGGCGCTGTTGGCGACTGCCGAGGCGGCGATGCTCTGGATGATGGATCGGGACCGCAAGACGCAGGGGCTCAAGCGGCTGCAGGGGCAGATCTGGCGCGCGGGTTACGAGCAGGGAACGCTGGAGAGCGATGTCTTCGACGATGTCCCTGTGGCGCTGCGGAAGTGGCAGTCGGAGGGCGCCCGCATCTTCATCTACTCGTCGGGGAGCGTTGCGGCGCAGCGGCTGTTGTTCCGCTACTCGCGGTGCGGCGATCTGACGGGGCTCATCGACGGCTACTTCGATACCGCCGTGGGCGAAAAGCGGAGCGAGGCGAGCTACGCGCGGATCTTGGCAGAGGTGGGGGCAGCGGGATCGCAGGTTCTCTTCCTGACCGATATCGTCGCGGAGGCCGATGCCGCAACGGCAGCCGGCATGCGGGTCTGCATCGCGGAGCGGCCGGGAAATGCGACGCAGCCTGAGCACGGCTACGCGGTGTCGAGCCGGTTCGACCTGCTCTAGCGCCCTACCGCCTCGAGGAGGCGGTCCCAGACGGCGTCGCGGGGAAAGAGGCTCTGGCCCTCGGTGACCCAGTAGTGTGCCTCGTCGATCTTTCCGTGGCGGGCGAGTCGCTCCACATGGAAGACGAGGGCGTCGCGGCTCTTTCCGAGCATGGGGAGGAGGAGACGCTCGAGGTCTGGGGCCCGGTCTGCGGCATCGGCGGTGCGGTCTGCGAGGGCGAGGAGCGGCGCGGTCCAGCGAGGGTGCCAGGCCGGGTTTGCTGCGGCCTGCAGGATGAGCTCTGCGGTGGCTGCGAGGTGTCCTGCGGGCAGGAGCGTAGCGAGGTCGTGGATGGGTGCTGCGCTCGCTGCGAGGTCGGCCGTGGCGACGGTCAGCGGCAGCAGCTGCTCCATGAGGTTGCGATCGGCGGGCCGCTCTCGCAGCGCCCAGAGGAGGGGCCTGTGGTGGGCGATAACGAGGTTTGCCCAGTCGGTCACGATCCGCTCCCAGTGCGCGGCGGCTTCGGGCCGTTCGGCGAGGTGAAAGGCGATGGCGTCTCGGGCGGCTGCAATCTGGCCGGCGAGCTCGATCAGCAACTCGAGGGTCTCTGACCAGGGGCGACCTGCAGCGAGGTCGAGCTGCTTTGCGGCGTTTGTCCAGGCGATGCGTAGTTCGGGCGCGAGCTGCCCATCGAGGAGGGCGGAGGCGTTGGCGAGCGCGGGGATGGAGGCTGCCTCGACGGAGCGGATGAGGAGCTGCGCTGCGACCTCGCAGGTGTCGAGCCAGGAGAGGTCTGCGGGCGCGATGAGGTCGAGCTGTTGGGAAGCGCTCGGTTGCGGCTCCACCAGGTCGTGGAGGAGCCAACGGGAGCCGTGCAGGCCATGCTGGTTGAGGAGCCGTCCGGCAAGGAGCGCGGTCTCGTTCCTGTGCAGGCCGGCGAGGAGCGCGAGTGCGGATTTGCTACGCATGAGATCCAAAAAAGCGAAGGAGGGAGGCTTGACGCGCTGCGGCAGGTTCACCACATTGGAGGGTAGGAACTTGGTCGCGGGTCGGGCAAGTTCTGAGGCGTTGCGGTCTGCCATGTTTCTGAATGATGCTTCATTCAGTTATGCGCTGGTGCTGCCGCAGCGTCCCTCTTGGTCCGTCTCCCAATCCCCACCTGCGAGGTAGTCATGAGTCACCTGAAGTTCGACACGCGCGACTGGAAGTTCATCCTTCACGAGCAATACGACCTCAAGCAGCTCCTCGGGCTCAAGAAGTATGCAGACTTCGACATCGAGACGCTCGACACCGTGGCAGACGAGGGCATCAAGTTTGCGATCGATGTCGTGGCCCCCATCAACGGCCCTGGTGATGCCGAGGGGTGTCGGGTGGCCGATGGTCGGGTGACGGCGCCGAAGGGCTACGCAGAGGCGTGGAAGAAGCTGGGCGCGAATGGCTGGAACAGCGCGATTCACTCTCCGGAGTTCGGCGGTCAGGGCCTTCCGCTCTTTGCGATGATGCCCGTTTTTGAGGCGATGAACGGCGCGGGTCAGGCCTTCTTCATGTATTCGCAGCTGACCTCCGGCGCGGCTCACCTGGTGGAGAACTTTGGCAGCGAGAAGCTCAAGAAGCTCTACTGCGAGAAGATGTACACGGGCGCCTGGGGCGGGACGATGTGTCTGACGGAGCCCGGTGCCGGCTCATCCGTGGGCGACCTCGTATCGACCGCGGAGCTGCAGCCGGATGGGCGCTACAGCATCGAGGGCACGAAGATTTACATCTCGGGCGGCGACGCCGACTTCTACGGCAATGTGGTCCACCTGGTACTTGCCCGCGTGAAGGGCGACCCGGCCGGCATCAAGGGCGTCTCGCTCTTTGCGGTGCCCCGTGAATGGGTAAACGACGACGGCTCTACGGGCGAGTTCAACCACGCCTACGTGGAGAGCATCGAGCACAAGATGGGTATCAACGGCTCGGCGACCTGCCAGCTGTCGTTCGGCAGCCGGGCGCCCACCTACGGCTACATGGTCGGCGAGCCCTGCAGCGGCATCGTCTACATGTTCCAGCTGATGAACGAGGCGCGCATCATGTGTGCGGTGCAGGGGAGCGCGATTGCCAATGCCTCCTTCCAGCAGGCAGTTGCATACTCCAAGGACCGCAAGCAGGGCGGCGACGTGACCGACCTTGGGGGCGCGAGCGTGGAGATCATCCGGCACCCCGATGTGCGGCGAAACCTCATGCTGATGAAGGGCTACGCAGAGGGCACCCGGGCACTCATCGCGCGCGCTGCCTGGGCGGCCGACTTCAGCATGAGCTCCGACTCGGAGAGCGAGAAGGAGAACTACCACAACATGCTCGACCTCATGATCCCCATCGTGAAGGCCTACACAACCGACAAGGCGTTCCGTACGACCGAGCTCGGCATCCAGGTCTTCGGCGGCTACGGCTACTGCCGCGACTACCCGATGGAGCAGTACCTGCGGGATGTGAAGATCACCTCGATCTACGAGGGCACCAACGGCATCCAGGCGCTCGACCTGCTGGGCCGCAAGATGCGGCTCAAGGGCGGCTCGCTCTTCATGCAGTATGTGATGGAGCTGTCGCAGTTCGTGGAGCAGCACAAGGCGCACTCGGTTCTCGGCGTTGCTTCGGAGACGCTTGGCGAGGCGCAGGGCGCGCTTGGTGAGGTGGCCTTCTGGCTCTCGTCGCAGCCCCGCGCTGCGGTTGCCAACACGCTGTTGCAGGCGACTCCCTTCCTGGAGCTCTTTGGCGATGTGATGGTCGGCCACATGCTGATGCAGCAAGCTGTACTCGCTTCGAGCAAGCTTGAGGCCAAGCTGGGTCGTCCGTCTGCGACGCGTGAAGAGCGCGAGGCCGATCCCGATGTGAACTACTACGCTGGCAAGATGGATGTGGCCCGGTTCTTCGTGAACGAGGTTGTCTCGTTCGCCAAGAACCGCGCCCGCGCGATGACCACCGGCGTGAACGTGGCCAACGAGATGGTCTGGTAATCTGGCCGTTGCGCCGCGCCCTTAGGGGAGCGTTCTGACCAGCCTGAAGCCGAGTGTTTCATTGGCAGCGTCCCAGCTGTTCTGGTCGTGGACAGCGACCCGGATGAACTGGCCGTCGCTGCTGTAGCCGCCGCCCCTGACGGCCCGGGCAAAGCCCTCGCTTGCGCCGATGGGGTCGGTCACATCGCCAGGGTAGGGGCCGACTGCGTCCCAGGTCCACTCCCAGACATTTCCGATGGTGTCGCGGAGTCCCCAAGCGTTGGGCAGGCGGGTGCCGACGGGCTGCGTTCGGCCTTCGCTGTTGGAGGCAAACCAGAGAAAGTTGTCGTCTTCGACCGTGCCCCAGGGGAAGGTGGAGGTGGTGCCGGCGCGGGCTGCATACTCCCACTCGCTCTCGGTGGGGAGGCGGTAGCCGGTGCAGGCTGTGCCTGTGGGCATGGTGGCGCCGGAGCAGCCGCTGTGGAGGCCGTCCTGCCAGCCGTTGCGGGCGTCTGCGCAGCCGAGGAGGGTGTAGCAGGTAGGGAGGCCATCGGCGGTGGAGCGGGCGTTGGCGAAGGCGAGCGCGCTGAACCAGTCGAGCCGCTCTACGGGGCCTGCATCGAAGTTGTTTTCGGTGGTCGTGGCGGTGCCGGTGGGGGACTGGATGAAGGAGGGGTTGAGGCCGCCGGAGAGGGCCTTCCAAGAGCCTTGGGAGGTCTCGGTTCGGTCCATGAAGAAGGGGCGGGTGAGGGTGACAGTGTGTTGGGTTTCGCTGGGGTCGCGGCCGGTTTCGGCCTCCGGGGAGCCCATGAGGAAGCTGCCGGCTGGGATGAAGATCATGCCTGCGGGGGCGCAGCGGTCTTGGGTGGTGCCGTCGGGTTCGGTGGCGCAGTGGCCGGAGATGCAGACGTCGTCGTCGCTGCAGGCGGCGCCGAGCGGTTGGGTGGCAGTGCAGCCGTTGGCGGGCTCGACGCAGGTGAGGCGGCCGGGCTGGGTCTCGTCGCAGGCGAACTGGCCGCATCGTCCACAGGAACTTCCGGGTGTGCCGCGCAGGGTGCCGCAGCCACCGCAGGCGTTGCGGGCGCTGTCGCCGGCGTCGCCATCGCATGAAACGGCGGCGTTGCCGGTGTCGCAGGTGAGGCGACCGCTGCCACAGGTTCCGCAGAGCGACTCGGGTGGGCCGCTGAGTAGGCCGCAACCGCCGCAGGCGTTGGATTCGGAGGCGCCATCGCAGCGGGTGGCTGTGCGCCGCGGGTCGGTGGGGTCGCAGGCAACACGGCCATCGAGGCAGGTCCCGCAGGGTTCGCCGAGCGGTAGTCCTGTGAGCGGTCCGAGTCCGCCGCAGGCGTTGGTGGAGCCGCGGGTGATGCAGGCGGCCTCGTCGGGGCCGAGACAGAGGACGGAGCCGTCGCCGCTGTCGCAGGAGCTGCCGACCACCAATGCGAGCGTGGTGCAGCCGCCACAGGCGTTGAGTTCGCCTTGGCCGCGGCAGGAGAGGTTGCCCTCTGCGTTGCAGGTCCAGGTTGCGCCGCAGGCGTTGCAGGCCGCTCCGGGTTCGGCGGCGAGCGGTTCGCATCCACCGCAGGCGTTGCCACCTTCGAGGTCGACGGCGGTGAGGGTGCCATCGTCGCAGAAGAGGACGCCGCGTCGGCAGCCGTTCTCGTAGAGCGTGCCGGGCAGGGCGGTCACGCCGGTGACGCCTTCGGGGAGGGTGAGCAGGTTTGAGCCGCCGCAGGCGTTGCTGCCAGGGTCGAGGCAGAGGGTGGTCTCGCGGGTGGCGCAGATGTTGACGCCCTCGGCACCGGCGGTTTGCAGGCAGGTGGCGCCCGGTGGATCGGAGAGCTGATCGCAGCCGCCGCAGTCGTTGAGTTCGCCGGCTCCGATGCAGGTCGCGGTGCCGGCGGCGCAGGCCCAGAGGCCATCGCCGCAGCTACCGCACGGCGTGCCGGGTATGCCGGGCAGGAGGGAGCAGCCGCCGCAGCTGTTGGGGCGTGAGCCACCGGAGCAGGAGAGCTGGTCGGGGCCTGTGCAGAAGAGGAGGCCATCGTCGCATTCGCCGCAGCCGTCGCCGGGCACAGCCGCGATGTCGTCGTAGCGGAGCTGCCCGGAGCCGCCGCAGTCGTTGAGATCGCCAGAGCCGTCGGTCGGTATGGGCGGCAGCGGCTTGGTGTCGAAGTTGATGCCGTCGCAGGCCGTGAGGAGCAGGGCGAGGAGGGCGAGGAGGGCGGTGCGGTGGTTCATGGTTGTTCGCGTGGTCTGGCTATCGGCAGACGCGCATGCCGCCGGGATTCACGACGGCGGTAATGTCGCAGTTGATCGGTGCGCAACAGCCGAGCGCGTCGGAGGGGCAGCCGAGCGCTCCAGCGCGGCAGTAGTCTTCTCCGAAAGAGCAGTCGCAGCCGCGCCGGCAGCTGCCTGCGGTGCAGCTGTCGCCATCACAGACTGTGCCGCAGGCGCCGCAGTTGGCGAGGTCGGTCTGCACATCGACGCAGGTGCCGTTACAGAGCGAGAGACCTGCGGGGCAGCGGCAGGCGCCGGCGGTGCAGAGCAGGCCTGCGCCGCAGACGATTCCGCAGCCGCCGCAGTTGCTGGTGGTGTCGAGGGTGACGCAGGAGCCGCCGCAGTTGGTCTGGCCTGTGGGGCAGCGGCAGACGCCGCCGGAGCAGACTTCGCCAAAGCCACAGGCGTTGCCGCAGGCGCTGCAGTTCAGGGCGTCGGTCTCGAGGGAGGTGCAGCGTCCGTTGCAGAGCGCGCTTCCGGCCGGGCACTGGCAGCTGCCGGAGACGCAGGCCTGTCCGTCGGAGCAGCTGGTGCCGCAGCGGCCGCAGTTGGCGCTGTCTGCGGAGAAGGAGACGCAGGCGTCGCCACAGCGGTTGAGTCCGTCGGAACAGATGCAGCCTCCGCGGAGACAGGTCTCGGTGGCGTCGCAGGCGTTGCCGCAGGCGCCGCAGTTGAGGGCGTTGGATTGGATGTTAACGCAGGTTGCGTCGCAGTACTCTTCGCCGGTGTCACAGGTGCATGTGCCGTCGACGCAGAGCTCGCCGGCGCCGCTGTCGCAGAGGTCGACCCTGTCGAAGCCGTCGCCCGTGTCGCGGCAGAGCTCAGCGCTATCGCCGACGCAGCGGCCAGTGCCAGGCGTGCAGGGCTCGATGGGGCCGCAGGCGCCGTTGCGGCAGCCGCAGCTACCGGCGGTGCAGCCCGGCTCGGTGGTGCAGTCGCTGGTGAGGTAGCGGGAGCCATCGCCGGCGCAGGTGTAGAGGACCGCTGCGTCGCGGCAGACGGTGGAGGTGGGGGCGCAGACGTGGTCGCGGCAGCGGTCCTGGTAGCAGATGAGGCGATCGGCGCAGTCGCTGTCGGTGGTGCAGCCCGAGGCTCCGCTGCCGTCGTCGGTGGCATCGGCGCCGGAGCCCGAGCCGGAGCCCGCATCTGTTCCGGGGTCTGCGGAGCCGTCGGCGGTGGTGTCGGCGCCGGAGCCGTTCGCATCGAGGCCGGCGTCATCTGTGCCGCTGCCAAGGCTTCCGGAGGCGCAGGCAGAGAGCATCAGCGAGAGGAGCGCGACGAGGGTCGCCAGCGAGAGGGATCGGGTGTTCATGGTCATCCTCGAGGAAACTGAATTTCAGAATCTAGGCGACTTCGGGGAAGGTTGCACGCTTGACGCGTGTTGTTGACATGGTCGGCGCAGAGGGCAAGAGAGAGGCCGCATCGTCGCTCGGGATTCATCGGGAGCAGGAGTAGAGCATGCGAGAGATCGACAAGTTTGCGCGTCGCCACGGCACGGAGGTCGAGGAGCTTCGGCGCTGGCTTGTGGAGTCCATGGTACTCGGAGCTGCTGCAGACGGAACGATCGACCGCAAAGAGTCGGAGCGGATCGTCGAGGAGATCGCGACCCGTCCCGAGTTTGTGGGGATGAACGAGCAGGAGCTCCGGGATGACCTGGAGGCGGCCTGGTCGGGTCTGGTCCACGATGGTGCGACGGTTCGGCTCTATGCGTTGGCGGGTGCGCTGCGAGGTTATCCGCAGCGGGTTCTGGCCTTCCGTGCGGCGGTCTCGACGGCGCTTTCGAACGGCGCGATCGAGCCTTCCGAGGTAGAGTTTCTGCGCGAGATGCAGGGTGTGTTGGGCATTCACGAGAGTGATGTCGCACGGGCCTTTGAGGAGATCCAGGGGAGCGATGAGTCGGCCTGGCCGGAGCAGGTTGTGCCTGTGGATGCCTACCTCGATTGCCTTCTCATGGCGGGGATGAGCGATGGCCATTTTGCCGACATCGAGCTGGCAACCGTCATCGCCTTCATCCTGTCGCGGCCTGAGTTTGACGGTCTGCCGGAGGAGCACATCCGCGCGAGCATCGAGCACCGACTGGAGGAGTTCAGCCGCCGCGGCGTAGAGGGGCGTCTTGCGGAGCTGGGCGCCGAGTTTGTGACGGACGAAGAGCGGGAGAATGCCTACGGGCTCGCGCTCTCGATCACGATGGCCGATGCGGAGCTCGACGCAGAGGAGCGGGAGTTTCTGCTGCACCTGCGCCGGGCGCTGGGGATTGCCGACGAGCGGGCTGCGGCGATGCGCGATGCTGTCTGCTTTGACGAAGCCGGCTCGGAGAGCGGCGGTTGCGACGACGACGACATGCCGGACGAGCCCTGAAAGCAGGGGGACTTGCTTGCGCGGTGCAAGCGGTCGCCCTAGGTCTCCCACTCCAGAGCGGCAGAGGAAGGACGAGCCATGAACGCTGACGAGAGAGATGCAGGGGTAGAGGCCGAAGAGGTCGCCTTTCGGCGCCCGAAGGATGGCAAGAGCAACCTGAGCTTTGTTGTGGCGATGGTGGTTGCTGCTGCGGCCGTGACCGGCGTTGCGTTCACTTCGTTCGACAGCCAAGTCTACTTCTACACCGTGGCCGAGGCGCAGGCGAAGGCGCCCGAGATCGGTGACGACGAGTTCCGCATCAAGGGGAATGTGGTTCGCGGCTCGCACTTCCTGAAGAAGGAGAGCCTGGACATCCACCACTTCCAGCTCGTGGACGCCGATAAGGTGGTCGAGGTGGTCTTTGAGGGGCCGCTTCCCGACACCTTCACGGACGAGGCCGAAGTGGTTGCGCTCGGTCACATGGCGGCGCCCAACCTCTTTGTGGCGGAGGAGGTGGTTGCCAAGTGCCCGTCGCGGTATGATGCCAAGGCGCCGACCGGCGTAGGCGGTGCTCAGCACCCGGAAGGCATCCCCCGCTAGGAAGGTGTCTGCATGAACGAGATTGGATCCATCGCGCTTGCGCTCGCGCTAGGCATGGCGCTGCTGACTGTGGTGGTCGGCTTCCTGGCGGGCTTCCGCACTTCACGGCCGCTCGGCGAGATGTCGCGCTATCTGCTCTGGGCGACGACCGCGTTTGTGATGTTGGCATCGGCGCTGCTTGCGCATGCCTTCGTCGACCATGATTTCAGTGTCCGGTATGTGCAGGGTCGCAGCGATTCGCGCATGCCCTTCTGGTATACGATGGCGGCCTTCTGGGGCGGCCAGGAGGGCAGCCTGCTCTTCTGGACGGCGATCACGACCATGTTTGCGAGCGCCGCGAGCTGGGCAAACCGCGAGCGGTTGCACAGGGTGATGCCCTACTTCCATGCCATCATCGCGCTGCAGGCCTTCGCCTTTCTCATGGTGCTGAACTTCAAGACGGCGCCCTTCCAGCCGTTTGCAGTCATCGATTCGCCCGTAGAGGGCGCGGGCCTGAACCCGCTGCTGCAGAACCCGCTGATGACGATTCATCCGCCCTGTCTGCTGTCGGGATTTGCGACCTTCGCGGTGCCCTATGCCTTTGGCATGGCGGCGCTGCTGGCCGGACAGACCTCTGCGGAGTGGCTGAAGGCGACGCGGAAGTGGACGCTCATCTCGTGGCTCTTTCTGGGCGTGGGCAATGTGCTTGGCGGCATGTGGGCCTACCGTGAGCTGGGCTGGGGCGGATACTGGGCCTGGGACGCCGTTGAGAACGCGGCGCTGGTGCCCTTTCTGACGGCGACGGCCTATATCCACTCGGTGATTGTGCAGGAGCATCGCGGGATGCTGAAGCGGTGGAATGTGGTGCTTCTGAGCACGACCTTCCTGCTGACGCTGCTGGGGACCTACATGACGCGGTCGGGGTTGATCAGCTCGGTGCACACCTTTGCGGAGAGCGAGGTGGGCGGCCTCTTTCTGACGATCTTGATCTTCTTTACGGTCTTTAGCGTGGCCGTGATTGCCTGGCGTTGGAAGTCGCTTGCGTCGGAGCGTGATCTGGAGTCGCCGGTCTCGCGTGAGACGGCCTTCCTGGCCAACAACTGGATGCTGATGGGGATGGCCTTTGTGGTGCTCTGGGGCACCCTCTTCCCGAAGCTCAAGGAGCTGGCGGGCGGCGAGCAGATGACGATCGGGCCGGTCTGGTTCAACACCTGGGTCATGCCGATGGGCGTGGTCATGTTCATGGCGATGATGGTGGGTACGCTGCTTCCGTGGCGGAAGGCGACGAAGGAGTCGCTGAAGCGGAACTTCACGCTGCCGGTCGTCATCTCGCTGGTGGCGACGCCTGTGCTGGCGACGGCCTATTACTTTGGTCGGGTGCAGGCGCTGGGGGTGAAGCCGGACGGCTACGCGATGGGGCTCGGCCTGTTTGCCTTTGCGGTCATCATCGCCAACGTGGCAACCATCGCCATCGAGTTTTACGATGGGGCTCGGTCGAAGCGTCGCGATGGTGAGATGGGCTGGCTGGCTGCGCTGGCGTCGCTCTTTTCCAAGCATCGGCGCCGGTATGGCGGCTACGTTGTTCACATCGGCATCCTCTGCGTCGGCTTGGCGCTGGTGGGCAACGTGGTGAAGGTAGACGCCGACCCGACGATGAAGGTCGGCCAGTCTGCCAAGGTGGGCGACTACGAGGTTCGGTTCGACGACCTGCAGGTGAAGGATGAGGTGGACCGTGTGGCCTACACGGCGAAGATGACGCTCTTCCGGGCCGGCCAGGAGGTGGGCGTGCTCACGCCTGCGCGCTGGGACTACAACAACTATGCGTTGGTCGCGGGCGGTCAGGGCGACATGATGAAGGTCACGTCGGAGATCTACATCCACTCGACGCCGCTTGAGGACGTCTATGTGGCGCTGCTG
This sequence comes from Deltaproteobacteria bacterium, assembly GCA_013205435.1. Taxonomy (GTDB): domain Bacteria; phylum Myxococcota_A; class Bradymonadia; order REDH01; family REDH01; genus CAIWGR01. The sequence goes on along the minus strand of JABMMX010000259.1, from coordinate 6,522 downwards.
AACTTCGACGAGGAGGGGCAGACGGCGGCCTTCAAGTTGGCGGTCTCGCCCTTCACCTGGTGGTTCTGGTTCGGCGGGCTGCTGCTCTTGCTCGGCACGGTGGTCTGTCTCTGGCCGGAGCTGGAGTCGGAGCGTGTGCCGTCGCTTGCGCGCCGCTGGGTGCGTCGGGCCGAGATGACGGCGGCGTCGCTGATTGTGGTGATTCCTGCGGTGATGCTTGGCCATCGGATGGAGGCTTGGGCTGCAGAGCCGCACCCTGCTCCGCTGATCGACAACGGCAGTTCGGTGGAGCTGACGGCAGACCAGGAGGCCGATGCGCATCGGGCCTACGATCTGGTGATGACGACCTGCTCGGGTTGCGCGGGCAAGTCGCTCTCGCTGGCGAGCCCCTCCTGCTTCCCATCGAACCAGGACAAGCGGCGCATCCGCAAGCTGATTCAAGAGGGGAAGGGCGTGGAGGAGATTCTCGCCATGTTCGTCGCAGAGCGTGGTGCGATCGCGGTGGCCGTTCCTCTCGACGCGGCAAACCGTCGTGCCTCTTGGATGGTTCCTGCGGCGGGCATGCTCGCGGGTCTTGGCCTGCTGGTGGTGCTGGCCCGGAAGCTGTCGCCTGGAGCTGGTGCGATAGGGCCGGCTGCGGAGAATGAGACGGACGAGGATGCGGAGGCGCTCACGCGGCTGCGCGCCGAGGTCGCGGCGGACGAGGGAGCGCTGTGAAGCTGCTGCCGATCGCGGCTGCGTTGCTCTCGTTGGTTGTCATCGCGCTATCGCTGGCGCGGGCGTGGCGGTTGCTGCAGCAGGAGGGAGCGCGGCGGCTCGACAGCGGCGAAGACGACGAAATGCTTCGGCTGACGGAGCTAGCGGAGCGTCGCGCGCTGTTGCTGCAGCAGATGCGGAACATCCGCTTTGATGCCGAGATGGGGAAGATGAGCGAGCGGGACCGCGATGCGGTGCTGCGGAGGCTGGAGCGGCTGACGCTGGCGGTATCGCGTGACCTTGATGCGCTGCGTGGCAGCGATGCCGACGAGGCTGCGGCGCGTGAGGCGGTGGTGGCGGTAACCGCCCCGATCCTTGCCGATGCCGATGCGGAGGGCTGGTCGGCTCTCGCTCGGCTCCGTCGCAAGAAGCTGGCGGGTGAAGGATGAGGCGGTGCAGCACTCTCCTTGCGGCTGTGGCCTGCTGCGGTGCGCTGTTGCTTTCTGGCGCGGCCGTCGGTGCTGAAGGCTCGGGTGCGGTAGCCTGGGAGAAGGGTGCCTTCTCTGCTGCTGGTGCGAAGGTAGCAACGAACAGTCCGCGGCCTGCTGCGCCTGCTGTGGCGCCTGCACTGCCGGAGGGCTCGGGCGTGGTGCTCGACTCGGCGCGTGTGATTGTCCGTGTGCGTGTGGAGCGGATCGACGCTGCCTTCAAGCCGGTCGCTGCCGTTGGGCAGAAGGTTCAGGTGGATGTGATCGCGTCGCCGCATCAGGTGATGACGACGCGTGAGGCCGTGACGGACGGTTCGGGCGAGGCTGTGGTGGAGCTGCCGGTGATGCCGGGGCTGCAGGCCTTCGCGCGGGTGGACGGGAGTTCGGATGTCTTCGCCAAGGCGGGGCTTCCACTCGAGCGCGCAGGTGTGCAGGAGACGACGATTCGGCTGCTGGAGGAGACGGGCGACAAGAGCGCGGTCTTTGCCAGCCGCGTGGTCACCGTGCTGGAGGCTTGGGAGGACTTTGTGGCGGTGAGCCAGGTCTGGACGCTCTCGGTCGACCGCCCTGTGCGCTATGTTTCGCCTCTGCTCGACAAGGCGAATCCTGCGAAGGGGGCGATTGTCATCCCGCTGCCGGAGGGGGCCTCGGGCGTCGAGGTGGTGATGCCGCGCGAGGGTGCCACGGTGCTCGATGACTCGGTCTTCCTGCACATGAATGTGGAGCCGTCGTCTGGTGAGATGGCGCGCCAACCGTCGCTGATTTTGCGCTACAGCCTCAAGACCCATGGCTCGCCGACGGCGACCATCCGCCAGAAGCTGACGATGGATGTGGAGGCCATCTCTGTGGTCGCGCCGCGGACGACGAATTTTGAGAAGCACCCCACCCTCGACATCGTCTTTGATGCGCCGATGTGCAGCGCGGGCGAGGTGGCCGGGAAGGTCTGCTTTGCCGAGCTGACCGACAAGGCCGACGGGGCGATGCTGCGTGAGGGGACGGAGGTTCGGGTGGTCCGTGGCGGTCGCGGCCGCACGGGCGATACGCTCGAGGTGACGACGACGGGTTGGCCTGGGCACCGCCCGTGGGAGGCCTGGCTGGCGGGCCTCGTGCTTGTGCTGTCTGTTGGCGCGTCGCTGCTGTTGCTGCGTGCCGACCGGAGCAAGGCGGTCATCCGCCGGAGTGCAGACCGCGCGCAGGTGCTGGAGCAGGAGCGTGCAGCGCTGCTTGCCCGCGCAGCCGAGGTGGCGACGGCGCTCGTCGAGGGCGAGCTCTTGGAGGCAGACTACGAGCAGGAGATTGCGGGCATCGAGGCGCGGCTGGCGGTGGTGGTGCGTCGGCTGCGGGAGCTCGCGGAGATGCCCGTGCAGGTCGCCGGCTGATGGGCGGCGCGCTCCGCTCTGTGGAGCTCCGCTCGGCGACCCGCTTCTTCGGTCGGCATGTGGCCCTCTACCGATGCAGTCTGAAGCTTGTGGCGGGAGAGGTTGTCGCGGTGCTGGGGCCGAACGGCGCAGGCAAGTCGACGCTTGCGGGGCTGCTTGCGACCACGCTGGCGCCGTCGGAGGGCGAGGTGTTGGCGGACACGAACAGGCCGCTCGAGAGCAGCGAGCTCCGGGCGCGTGTTGGCTGGGTGTCGCATGAGTCGATGCTGCAGCGGGAGCTGACGGGTAGGGAGCAGCTGGCACTCATCGCGGGGCTCTACGGCGTGGAGTCGGAGCGGGTCGCCTTCTGGCTGGAGCGGGTGCGGCTGACCGCCGACGCCGACCGGGCGATCGGGACCTACTCGCGGGGCATGCGGCAGCGGCTTGCGCTTGCGCGGGCGCTGCTGTCGGAGCCCGAGCTGGTGCTGCTCGACGAGCCGACGACAGGGCTCGACGCGGCGTCCCGCGAGGTGCTCTGGGAGCTGATTGGCGACCTGCGCGCAGCGGGCCGGATTGTGGTGGTCATCACGCACGATCTCGACGCGCCGCCAGAGCTCTTCACCCGCGCGATCGTGCTGTCGCAAGGGCGGCTCGTGGCCGATCGGAGCGCTCCGGAATCGCTCTCGGCGCTCTATGCCGCGGCGCTGCAGCGGGTGACGCCATGAGCGTTCCGCACCGCACGCCTACGCTGCTGCGACAGGTCTGGCTTTTGCTCCAGAAGGACCTTCGGGTGGAGATGCGTACCGGCGAGGTTGTGGCGACCTCGCTGCTCTTTTCGGCCGTGTTGGTTTCGCTCTTTGTCTTCGCCGGTTTTTCGACGCGCAAGGCGGCCTCGGAGGGGGCGCCGGGCCTGCTCTGGATGGCGAGCGCCTTTGTGGCGGTGCTGGTGGTGACGCGGACCTTCGAGCGTGAGCGGGAGGATGGCGCGGTGACGGCGCTGCTGCTCATTCCGGGTGCATCGACGGCGCTCTTCTTTGCCAAGCTGGCCTACAACTGGCTGCTGCTGACGCTAGTGCAGGTCGTGCTGCTGCTGCTGGTCGGCGGGGTCTTCTCGGTGGACTGGTTTGCGCATGGATTTGCAGTGGCCGGCGCGCTGTTGCTTGGCGGCTTTGGGCTGTGTGCCGTGGGGACCACGCTGGCGGCGCTGCTGGCGGCGATGCGGCTGCGCGAGGTCATCGTGCCAGTGGTGCTCTTCCCGCTCTGTGTGCCGCTTCTCATCTCGGGGGCGCAGGCCAGCGTGGCGGCGATTCGCGGCGACAGCAGCGCAGCCTGGATGGTGACCATCGCCCTCTTCGACCTGCTCTTTGTGGGGCTTGGGCAGTGGCTGTTTGGCCTCGCGCTCGAAGTGGCCGGCGGCGGCGAAGGAGACTCCGAGTGACCCATCTACACCTTGCAGCGCGGGGCACCTGTGTTAAGAGGCGGCCCTTGCGATGGCGCCGCGCTGCGGAGGCCGTGAGGTTCCCATGATGAGCGACAAACTTTCCTGGATGGCGGTCTTCGCCTCGCTTGCGGTGCTGTCGGCGCTGGGTGCGGTGTTTGGGTATGCGCCGGTCGAGGCCTCGATGGGCATCGTCCAGAAGATTTTCTACTTCCATGTGAGCTCTGCGCTGGCGGCCTACACAGGCTTTTTCCTCTGCTGCGGCGCCTCGATCTACTACCTGCTCAAGGGTGACCGCCGCGCCGATGTTGTGGCTCGCGCCGGAGCCGAGGTTGGCGTCCTGTTTTGTACCTTCGTGCTGATCAGCGGGCCGCTCTGGGCGCGCAAGGCCTGGGGTACCTGGTGGACCGGCGAGCCGCGGCTCATGCTGACCATGGTCGCTGCCCTTATCTTCTACGCCTATGTGGTGGTGCGCTCGATCGGCGGCCGGACGGAGATCACCCGCCGCATCTGTGCCGCGCTCGCCATCCTCGGTGTGGCCGACATTCCGCTCGTTCACTTTGCGGTGCAGAAGTGGCGCGGCAACCATCCGCGTGTGCTCCGCAACGGTGGCATCAGCGATGAGATGGAGGTTGCACTGACGGTTGCCATGCTGGCGGTTTTTTCGCTGTTCACAACCCTCGTCCTGCTCCGCATCCGGGTGGGTATGGCGGAGGAGAAGGTGGAGCGGTTGCATCGTCTGGCGACAGCCCGCGGGAATGACATCGAGGACCGTCGCCGCTCGCCTCTGTTGGAGAATCCATGAAGCGCCTGCTCTGCCTTGCGGCCGCCGTTGCGGTCTTGTCTGTTTCTGAGGCCGCGCCTGCGGCTGCCGAAGGTTCGGGTGCTGCGCCCACCGCCTACAGCGCGGACCGTCTCTCGAAGGAGGGCTTTGTGCCTGCGGCGCCGGGACAGGCGGTGGAGGACAGCGTTCCAGGCGGTCTACTGATGCTGACGGCCTACGGGGTGCTCTGGACGCTGGTCGGTGGCTACCTCTGGCGGCTGTCGCGCCGCACGGCCGCCACGCAGCGTGATCTCGATGCGCTGGGACAACGGCTCGACGACCTCAACGCCCGTCTGAAACAGGGATAGCCCGCGCCCTTGACGGCCTCTGCCGCCAGCGGTACACCCCGCCGCCCAAACCCAGCGCTTCCGAACATGATGTCGGCAGCTCTCAAGTCAACTCCAAGGATGAACGCATGGCTCGCGACGAAGACCTCGACGAAACCTCGGCTGACGAAGAACTGGAAGAAGAGGGAGAGCGCGAAGAGACCGACGACGAGGGCGGAGAAGACGACCTCGAATTCGGTAGCGACGAGCCCCTCATTGATGGCGATGGCGAAGAGTTCGAGGGTGGCGAAGAGGGCGACGAGGATTCGCCGGTCAAGCCCCCGGTTGCCAAGCGCCGCGTAGGTGTCCTCCGCAACATCCCGATGATCGAGGGCGTGCCGAAGGCCAAGCTCGACAAGCCGGAGTTCGCCAAGGAGGTCTTCACGAAGCTCTCCGCGAAGTTCCCCGACGCCAAGCCCAAGCAGTATGAGCTCCGCGGCAGCTTCTTCAAGCACGAGCTTGTGGACCATTCGAAGTTCGGCATGGGCTTTGTGGTGGAGGTGCTCTCTCCGAACAAGGTTGAGGTCATCTTCAAGGACGGCCTCCGGAAGCTTGTCCAGAACCGCTGATTCGAGCGGAGGCCTCGCAGTTGCAGGCCTCCTCGCTTCGCGGCTTGCGGCGCTGGAGTCCAACGGTCTCCGCCGCCGCCTTTCGCAGCCTTCGGGATGCGTGACGCTCTGCTCCAACGACTACCTGGGGCTGGCGCGCGACCCGGCGCACAGCGCGGCGGTGCTGGCTGCAGCAGCGGCGCTTCCTGCCGGGGCGGGGGCCTCGCGGCTGGTGTCGGGCAACCTGCCCTCTCACGAGGCGCTGGAGGGCCGTCTGGCGGCCTGGACGGGCCACGAGGCCGCACTGCTCTTCTCGTCGGGCTACGCGGCCAATACGGGGCTCTTTTCGGCGCTGCTGGAGGAGAGCGACGTCGTCTTCTCCGACGCGCTCAACCATGCGAGCATCATCGACGGCATCCGGCTCGGCCGCGCCCGCAAGCATGTCTACCCGCACCGCGATGTGGCGGCGCTCGAGGTGCTGCTGGCAGAGCACCGGGGCCAGGGGCTGGCGGTGGTTGTGACCGAGTCGGTCTTCTCGATGGATGGCGACCTGGCGCCGCTGGCTGCGCTGGTGGAGGTAGCCGAGCGGTTTGGGGCGCTGCTGGTGGTGGACGAGGCGCATGCGCTGGGGCTCTACGGCGCGGGCGGCGCGGGGGTGCTGGCATCGCTCGGGCTGTCGTCGAAGGCGGGCGCGGTGGTAGGGACTTTTGGGAAGTCGCTGGGTGGCGCGGGTGCCTTTGTGGCGGGCTCGTCGCTGCTCCGGGAGCTGCTGGTGAACCGGGCCCGGTCGTTCGTCTTTTCGACCGCGCCGTCGCCGGTCTCGGTGGCGGCGGTGGAGGTTGCGC
>JABMMX010000258.1 GCA_013205435.1 Deltaproteobacteria bacterium | reverse complement strand
GCTCGGCCTCCGGCGTCGCCGTCCCGACGATCACGTCGTCGATGGTCGTGACGTCGAGACCGGACACGCGGGCGACCGCGGCCTTGATCACGGCGCCCATGAGGTCGTCCGGTCGTGTCTGCGCGAGCGTGCCTCGGTTGCCCTTGCCAATGGCGGTGCGAACCGCCGAAACCACGACCGCGTCACGCGGGCTCTTGTCGAAGTGGGTCATCGGTCTAATTCCTCAGGGGCTTGTTGAACTGGAGCATGTGCTGGATGCGGGCCAGGGTCTTCTCTTCGCCGCAGAGGCTGAGGAAGGCCTCGGCCTCGAGCTCAAGCAGCCGCTCCTCGCTCACGAGCGAGGTTGCCGAGGTCTCGCCGCCCGTCAGCACGTAGGCCAGCTTGTTGGCGATGAGGCGGTCGTGGGCCGAGATCTGACCGTTGACCTCCATATCGTAGAGCAACATGTCGATGGTCGCGCGGCCGTTCGCGCCCGGGAGCAGGAACGAGGTGGGGCGGGGCGGGCGGAAGCCCGACTCTGCCATGCCGATGGCCCGCGCCTTCGCGTCGCCGATCTGCAGGTCGCGGTTCATCGAGACGCCATCGGCGGCCGTGAGGAAGCCGAAATCACGCGCCTCTTCCGCACTCGTCGCAACCTTGGCGGTGGCGATCGTGAGGAAGACCTTCTTGAGGTAGGGCATGGCGTCAAAGTCGGGGTCGGTCGCGTCAGGGCCATACACATTGCGGAGCAGCTGCAGGTTGCCGCCGCCGCCGGGGATAAGGCCAACGCCAACTTCGACGAGGCCCATGTAGAGCTCGCCGTTCGCCTGAATCGCGTTGCCAGCCATGCTCACCTCAGCGCCACCGCCGAGGGTCAGGCCCGTGGGGGCGGTGACGACCGGAATCGGCGAGTAGCGGAGCCGCTGGTTCACCCGCTGGAAGCTGGTGACCAGCTCACGGATGCCCTCCCACTGCTTGTTCTGCGCGGCCATGAAGAGCGCGAAGATGTTGGCGCCAATCGAGAATCGCTCCGAGTCGTTCGCAATCACCAGACCGCGGAAGTCGCGCTCGGCAATCGAGAGGCCCTCGTCGAGCATGCGGACGATGTCGTCGTCGATGGAGTTCTGCTTCGTGTGGAACTCGACGCAGGCGATGCCGTCGCCCATGTCCCAGACCGAGGCGCCGAAGTTCTCCTTCACCTTCTTCGTCGTGCGACGGAGGTGGGCGATGGTGATGGCGCGGGGGTTGGTGGCAACGGCCTTCGCTGCGCCCGTCGGGATGTCCCAGTAGGTGAGCGTGGCGCCGTCGTAGGCGTAGAAGGAGGTGCGGCCCGCGGCGAGCATCGCATCCACCCAGGGGGCAACCGTGAGGCCCTGCTCCTTCATCGCAGCGACGGTCTCAGCAACGCCGAGCGCATCCCAGGTCTCGAAGGGGCCGAGCTCCCAGCCGAAGCCCCAGCGCATGCCGCGGTCGATGTTGACCACGTCGTCTGCAATCTCAGGGATGCGGAGCGCCGAGTAGGCAAGGACCGCGAGCGTGGCCCGCTTGGCGAACTTGGCGGCCTTGTCCTCCATGCCGAGCAGCGCCTTGATGCGCGGGCCGGTCTCCTCAATGGGCTTCACCGCGCCGAGCGAGTCGAAGCGCACCTTCTTCTGCTCGCGGTACTCTCCCGTGACGAGGTCGTAGGCGAGGATGGCCGACTTGCCGTCAGCGCCGCGGGTCTTCTTGTAGAAGCCCTGTCCCGTCTTGTCGCCGAGCTGGCCCGAGGCGACCATCTTCTTCGCAAACTCCGGGATCTCGAAGATGGCCCGCTCGGGGTCGTCGAGCAGTGTGTCGAAGCAGTTCTGCGACACATGCACGAAGGTATCGAGGCCGACGAGGTCGGCGGTACGGAAGACAGCCGAGGAGGGGCGACCCATCGCGGGTCCGAAGATCTTGTCGACCTCCTCCACGGTGAGGTCGGCCGCCTGCATCTCCTGCATGATCTGCATCATGCCGTAGACGCCGATGCGGTTGGCGATGAAGTTGGTCGTGTCCTTGCCGTAAACGATGCCCTTGCCGAGCTTCTCTTCGCCGAAGGCATGCAGGGTGGGCAGCACGTCGGGTGCGGTCTCCGTGCCGGCCACAAGCTCGAGGAGCTTCATGTAGCGCACGGGGTTGAAGAAGTGGGTCACGCAGAACCGCTTCTTGAAGGCATCGCTGCGGCCCTCGAGCATGCCCGAGATGGAGAGGCCCGAGGTGTTGGACGAGATGATGGCCGTCGGCTTCGCAACCGACTCCACCTTGGCCAAGAGCGCCTGCTTGATGTCGAGCCGCTCGGTCACGGCCTCGACGATCCAGTCGCAGTCGGCGAGCAGCGCGAGGTCGTCCTCGAGGTTGCCGATGGTGATGAGCCGCTGGTGGGCCGCCGTAAAGAGCGGGGCCGGCTTGGTCTTCTTGAACCGCTCGAGCGCGCCTGCGCCGAACTTGTTGCGGAAGGCCTTCGAAGAGGTGTCTTCGCTGGGTGCCGCCTTCGGGGGAACAATGTCCAGCAGCAGTACCGGGATGCCGGCATTCGCCAGGTGGGCCGCGATGCCCGCTCCCATCACACCCGCGCCAAGAACTGCCGCCTTTCGAATCGTATGCTTCATGCCGATTGCCCAAGTTTGTCGGAGACGTTTGACCGCATGACTGAGCGGCCATTCACTGGCGCAGGTCGTAGTCCTGCAAACCGCGCATTTCAACCGGAAGCGGCGTGCGATCCGATCGCTGCAGCCCTGTTTGACCCGCCACACCCCGCTTGCTGCGCCGCGCACCCTCTGCCAAGGCTCGACACATTCGACATCCCCATCCTATGGGCTCCCGCAATGCAGCCGTCTCCTCCCTTCCTTGCGCCACCCGGCGCCGGCATCCCGCTCGTGCAGCGGCTCGCGCTTCGCTACCTCTTCAAGCCGCTCAAGCTCCGCGCGATGACCTTCGACGAGGCCGAGCGTCTCTGGCTCGAGGCCAACGGGAAGCTCACCAAAGAGCTGGGCGAAATCCCTCGCTTCGATGTCACCACACGCGTGCTCGTGCCGCCGCAACGGGGCCTCGAAGACTCCTCCCGCTTCTGGTCCATCGCCATGACGGCGCGCCACCTCACCATCGTTGGCGCGGGCGTCGAACAGCTCATCGTCGCACTCAGCGAGGGCCGAACAGACCTACCGGCTGCCGACACCGCCGCCGTCAAACCCGAGCTCGAGCGCAACCATTCGGCAGCGATCGATGAATACCTCGCCTTCTCGCGCGACTTCCACACACGCCTCCGCAGCGCTGTCGCCGACACCAGCGCTCAAGGGACCCACACACACCCCTGGTTCGGCGCTATGAACCTCCGCCAGTGGTACTGGCTCATGAGCACCCACACCCAGATCCACCGCAAGCAGATCCGGGAGATCTGCAAGCAACCCTAATCAATACATTGTCGTTTGGTCGAACCCGTCGGGTAGGCTAGGTTGTCTCTCTCGCTCATTCTTGAGGTCGTCCTATGAACGTCAATTTCTCTCACCTCGCTGGCGCGCTCCTGCTCTCCATGCTCCCCGTGACTGCCTTCGCGCAGGCCCAGGGAGAAGACCAATCCCTTGCACAGTGTGCCTCCGGCGAAATCAACGGCATCTCCGCCGACAACGCAGCCACCGCCGTGCAGCTTGTCTGCAACGCAATCACCAGCCGCGTCGCGCCCGACAACGGCAGCAGCTACCGGGTCGACATGGGCCGTCTCGGCCGCCTCGCCATCCTCACCGTCCGCACCATCCGCGCCGGAGAGCCCGACAAGTCCATGTCTGTGCAGCTCGAGGGCATCGAAGAGGTAGCCGTTGCTGCGCCCCGCCTCGGAGAGGCCGTCGCCACGGGCAAGCCCTTCGAGTCCACCGCAGGCGTCGACAACCTCGTCCGCGAAGAGAACCGCAAGTATGCGGGCAAGAAGCGCGACGGAGAGTCGCTCTACGGCGGCGGCCTCTACGGCATGACCATCCTGAACGGTGAAGGCGAAGACAACGGCGCCGGCCTCATCGGAAAGTATGAGTACCAGATGCCCGGCTTCGGCGCGGGCGTCTCCGGCTTCTTCAACTTCGAGCTCCCCTTCATGGCCGGCTTCTCGGTCGACGGCCGCAAGTTCTTCAGCGAGTCCGACTTCGCCCCCTTCGCAGGTGGCGGCCTCGCCTACGTCGGCTTCCGCGACGGCTCGAACAGCTACACCGAAGGCGAGACCTACGTAAGCAGCGCCTCCCTCGGCGCCTACGTCAGCGGCGGCTTCGAGGCCTTCCGCTCCTACCAGAACCGCCTCACCATCGAGGCCCGCGCCTTCCTCCCCTTCACGGCCGCGGACAAGTGCACGGAGGGCGAGCTCTTCGACAGCAATGACTGCGGAGACACCGCCTATGCGGTGCCCGTGATGATCAACGTGACCTTCCTCATGCCAAACTAGCGACGAGCGCGGGCGCGACGAACGCCGCCGTTTTGAAGTCGGCGCCACCTTCGGCTAGCGGATCGACGGCTCTCCGTCCTCCACGCCAGCGTGTCTTCATGAGACCTCTCCTCGCCCTCCTCCTCGCGCCGCTCCTGCTCGCCGGCGCCACGGCCTTTGCGGCGCTCCCGGAGCGCCACGTGAACGGCAAATCCGAGCAGCCTGCACCGGCCGCCGGCAAGGGCGCCGTCGTCGTCCACTCAAACCCCTCGGGCCACCTCATCATCGACGGGCGCGACACCGGACTCCGCACCCCAGGTGCCCGCCTCGACCTCGACCCCGGCGCCCATACGATGCAGGTCATCTACGACGACTCCAAGGTGCCCTCCGGCGAGAAGACCGTCCTTATCGCGCCGGGCGAGACCACCACCCACAACTTCGTCCGCAAAGAGCCCGCCTCCAAGTTCGAAAAAGACTGCAAGGCCGGCTCCAAAGACGACTGCTGGAAGTATGGCACCGCCCTCATCCAAGAGAAGCGGTTCGACGAGGCCATCAAGGTCTTCGAAGACTGGGAGCGCGCCAACCCCAAAGACAAGCGGGCCCCCATCGCTGCCTTCCTCGTCAAGCAGACCAAGAAGCACATGGCAGACGAGGCCGCCAAGAGCGCCGCAGGTGGCGGTACGGGAACAATCCAGAAGACCGCAGCGCAGGGCCTTGCACCCGGCTCCGGCGAGCAGGCCGCAGCACCCGCCGACAACGCCCCGACCGGCGCACCCGGCAGTGAAGCAGCCACCGCCCGTGAAGCCGGTACCGCCAACACCCCCGTGAACGCCGCCGCGGAGGCCTCGGGAGCCAACGCCGACCCCGCCGCGCTCGAGGGCTCCGGCAGCACCACAGAACCGGAGCACCACCTCGGCTTCGCAGCCGTCGCAGGCATCGCAGCGGCCATTGTCGCAGCCCTCGGCCTCTTCTTCTGGCGGCGCAGGCGCAGCTGACCTAGCAGCCGCTTCTGAAGCACCCTCACGCAACGTCGCCCCAAGGCGGCGCCCAACACCGCATCCGTGTCTCCATGGCAAGCAAACAGAAGCGAACCGCTCAGCCGGCACCCTCACCTGCGGCAGCCTCCAAGCGCGCTCTCAAAGATACTGGCCTCTACATCAACCGTGAGCTCTCGGTCCTCGCCTTCAACGAGCGGGTCCTCGCGCAGGCCTCCAACCCCGAGATCCCGCTCCTCGAGCGGCTCCGCTTCCTCACCATCACCAGCACCAACCTCGACGAACTCTTCGAGATACGGCTCGCCGGTCTGCGCGAACAGATGGAGGCCGGCTCCGCCCAGCGCGGACCCGACGGACTCTCCCCTGCTGAGGCGCTCGGCGAGGTCTCCAGCAAGGCCCACAAGCTCGTCGCAGAGCAGTACCGCGTCCTCAACGAAGAGCTCCACCCCGCGCTGCGCGAGGCCGGCGTCGCCGTCCTCCGGCGCTCCGAGTGGAGCATGCCACAGAAGAAGTGGATCAAGCGCTACTTCGAGAGCCAGGTCATCCCGGTCCTCACACCCATCGCGCTCGACCCCGCCCACCCCTTCCCGCGGCCCCTCAACAAGATCCTCAACTTCATGGTCACGCTCGAGGGCAAGGATGCCTTCGGACGCAGCTGCGAGCTCGCCACCGTTCAGGTGCCACGCTCGCTCCCACGCATCATCCGGCTGCCCGGCACGGTCGCAACCTACGACCACAGCTTTGTCCTCCTCAGCTCCATCATCCACGCCAACATGGGGGCCCTCTTCCCCGGCATGAAGGTCACGGGCTGCCACCAGTTTCGCATCACCCGCGACAGCGACCTCTGGGTTGACGAAGAAGAGGTCGACGACCTCCTCAAGGCCCTCAAGGGTGAGCTCCCGAACCGCAACTACGGCGAGGCGATCCGGGTCGAAGTGGCCAACAGCTGTCCCGACGAGATCGCCGAGTTCCTGCTGGCCCAGTTCAAGCTCAAGCCCCACGATCTCTACCGGGTCGGAGGCTCCGTCAACCTGCACCGGCTCTACGCCCTCTACAACCTCGTCGACCTGCCCGAGCTCAAGTACCCCGTCCACCTCCCCTCCGTCACCGCCTCCCACAAGCGGGGCGCCAACCCCTTCGATGTCCTCCGCCGCCGCGACATCCTCCTCCATCACCCCTACCAGTCGCTCGCGCCCGTCATCGAACTCGTCCGCACGGCTGCGCAAGACCCCAAGGTTCTGGCCATCAAGCAGACGCTCTACCGCACCGGCTCCACCTCGCCCTTCGTCGAGGCGCTCATCGAGGCGGCCCGCGCAGGCAAAGAGGTCACCGCTGTCGTTGAGCTCAAGGCCCGATTTGACGAGGCCGCAAACATCGACCTCGCCACCCGCCTGCAGCAGGCCGGCGTCACCGTCGTCTACGGCATCGTCGGCTTCAAAACCCACGCCAAGATGCTCCTCATCGTCCGCCGCGAAGGACAGCAGATCCGCCGCTACGTCAACCTCGGCACCGGCAACTACCACGCCGAAACGGCACGGGCCTACACAGACATCGGCCTGCTCACCGCAGACCGCGACATCGCCGAAGATGTCCATACCCTCTTCTCGCAGCTCACCGGTTTCGGCCGCGCAAAGTCGCTCAACAAGCTCATCCAGGCCCCCTTCCATCTGCACCGCAAGATCATCGAGCGCATCGAGTGGGAGGCCAAGGCCGCAGAGGCCGGCAAGCCCGCACGCATCATCGCCAAGATGAACTCCCTCGTAGACCCCGACGTCATCCGCGCCCTCTACAAGGCCTCTCAGGTTGGCGTCCGCGTCGAGCTAATCGTGCGCGGTATCTGCTGCCTGCGGCCTGGCGTACCCGGCATCTCCGACAACATCACCGTCCGCTCCATCGTCGGCCGCTTCCTTGAGCACAGCCGCATCTGGTACTTCCAGCACGGCTCCAGCCCCATCCTCTTTGCCTCAAGCGCAGACTGGATGCCCCGCAACTTCTTCAGCCGCGTCGAGATCGCCTTCCCCATCCTCGAGCCCGAGATCGCGCGGCGGGTGCTTGACGAGTGTCTGCTCACGTCGCTGGCAGACAACACCTGCGCCTGGCACCTGCAATCCGATGGCTCATGGCTCCGCAGCGATCCGGGAGATGAGCCCGCCATCAACGCGCAAGAGTCGCTCCGCTTCCAGCACGAAGACTAGGGACGACCAGGGCCGGGGAGCCGACCGCGGAGCCCTTGAAAGAAGCCGGGGCGTCCACCGCCGCCGACGGCGGCTGCAGGAGCGGGCGCAGGGGCTGGCCTAGGCGCTGGTGCAGGCGCGGCTGAGGGCGCAGGGGCTGAAGCAGGCCTAACAGCGGGCGCAGGGGCCGGCTTGGCCGCGGCTGTG
>JABMMX010000257.1 GCA_013205435.1 Deltaproteobacteria bacterium | reverse complement strand
TTTTCGGCGGTGGAGATTCCTCCGTCGACGGTGTTGTCGATGGGGTCAGCCGCGCAACCAAGGATGGAGGTGCAGGCGAGGGCAAGGAGGTGATTACGCATGAGATTTCCAGTGGGTAACAGTTCGAGCTGACGAGCCGCGAATGAGTCAGTGAAGTTTAGCTTTGGGTGACCGCAAGCACTGCCAGGTCACCCGCTGACTCAGGGATAGCGAATCGACCAGTTCACGGTGGCGATCGAATTCTCTGACGTCAGAGAAACACCGACAAATTCCGCAGAGATGGAGTAAGTAGTGAGCGGAAACGCCACTTCGTTTGTAGAACCTGAATCATAGTCATACGCTGCAATTCCGATTGTATCACTCGGCGACAAGTAGACGGTGACTGAATCGTTCATACTGACCGAGTACAAACTATCGTAATAACCGGTGTCGAGCACCAGAGCCCCGTTCACGAAGACCTGAACAAGCGGATCAGGCGCCCCTCCAAACGGGTCCCAACCGTAGGATGTGTCGTAAGCAACAGATTCGACAACAATGTTGAACTCCCGATAGAAGACACATTCATTCAGCCCTAAACACAAAGCGTCAGCACAATCTGTAAAACCGTCACGGTCGTTATCTACACCATCGAAGCAATTCTCTCCGATGCACGGGTCGATGTTAACGCATGCTGAGTCGGCGCAGTCCGCGACACCATTCCGGTCGTCGTCAAAGTTGTTTCCGCAGATTTCGGGTCCGGTCTGGCACGCACCAGCTGCCGCGCAATCCGAGTCAGCGCAATCAGCCCTGCCATCCAAGTCATTGTCTAGACCGTCGATGCAGTTTTCGGGCTGAGGCTGAGGACCTGTATCCGGATTCCCAGTATCCTGAACGCCCGTGTCGGTCGAACCCGTGTCCTGCACGCCAGTATCCTGAACCCCGGTGTCGGTCGTGCCAGTATCCTGTACGCCAGTGTCACTGAATCCCTGGCAGGCGCCGGCGGCTCCACAGTCAGAATCGGCACAATCAATGCTGCCGTCGAGGTCGTTATCCACACCATCGAGGCAATTCTCAGCAGCGGTTCCACCACCGCCTCCGCCTCCGCTTGACCGCCCAGAACTCGCGACAGTGTCTTCGGCGCAGGCCGCCACGCTCAGCGAAACAAAAATCAAGAGACCAAGGCTACGCATGACTTTACTCCTTCAGGCCGCCCGCGACGGTCCATTGTTACAGGAGTCCTTTAAAAGCCCCCCCCCCGATTTTGTCAAATTTATTTCGACTCCAAAACCGTTGATTTTGCGTAGTTTTTATCGATTTCATAGCAAAAAGATCGCAGCCAGCTCACACGAGAACGGAAACTGACATTTGATTGGGTATATTCTTCCACCTCCCCAATTGTTTCCACCCTATCCCCTTCCGCAATCCGGCCATTGCCACGGGCAAAGCCTGCGGAACGACCCTTTCTGGCGCCCGCACCCCCACGCGACTAGCCACCCACACATGGCTGACGCCCCTCCATCATCCTCTTCGAGCTTCCCCGCAGACCGCAGGCCCCTCCTCGAACGGCTGAGCGCCGCTGGCGCGGCTGTGCCCCACCTCCCGCTCGCAGACCTGCCCACCCCGCTCGGTGAGCTGGTGCTGGCCGACGGCTGCAGCTTCTGGCTCAAGAATGATGGCGCCGCGGCCCCCGTCTATGGCGGCAACAAGGCCCGCAAACTCGAGTGGCTCCTCGCGGAGGCAAAGGCCCAAGGCGCCGCTGCGGTGCGGACCACCGGCGCCATTGGCTCCAACCACTGCGTCGCAACCGCCATTCACGCCTCGCGCGTCGGCCTGCGCACCGAGCTCGTCCAGACGCCACAGCCGCTCAACGAGCATGTGCGCCTCAACATCCTCGCCGCCTCCTGCTTTGCCCACCGCATGACACTCGTCGGCGGCTACCGCGGTGTGGCGCCCGCGATGGCCTGGGCTCGGCTTACAGACCTCTTCCGCCGACAGCGCACCTACCCCATCCCCATGGGCGGCAGCAGCGTCACAGCCACGCTTGGCTATGTGAACGCCGCGCTGGAGTTCGCCGAACAGCGGGCCCGCATCGGCAGCGCTGAGCGGCTGCGCATCTACCTTGCTTCCGGCACCTGCGGCACGCTGGCCGGGCTGATTGTGGGGCTGGAGCTGGCAGAGCTGGAGGCCGAACTGGTCGGCGTGCGTGTGGTGGATGAGGCGGTCACAAACGAGGCGGTGGTTGCGGGGCTGGTGGACGGAACTTGGGCGCGGCTCGAGGCGCTCGGGCTCAAGCGGCCGGCCGCGCGGGTGTCTTGGACGCTCCGGCACGAGGGCTTCGGCGAAGGTTATGGAATCGGCACGCGGGAGGGTGCAGCAGCCCAGGCGGAGCTCGCGCTTCACGGCCTCAAAACCGAGGGGACCTACACCGCCAAAGCGGCAGCTGTGATGCTCGCCGACCTGCGCGCAGGCCATGCGCCGGCGCAGGCGACCGTCTTCTGGCACACGCTCAACAGCCAGCCGCTGCTGACTGCCCTGCCGCACGACGCCCTCAAGCGGGTGCCGGCCGCCTACAAACCCTTCTTCGAGGTGTTGCGATGAAGCGGGTCATCTTTGTCTGCAGCGGGAACATCTGCCGGTCGCCCATGGCCCAGTATGCTTGGTCGGCGCGCGCAAAGGAGCGCGGTGTGCCAACCATGGCCATCTCGATGGGGACGCTCAACATCGCCATGGAGCGGGCCTCGGGCACCTCGGTCGAGGTGATGCGCGAGCTGGGCATCGACCTCGCGTCGCACCGTTCGCAGGGGGTGGCGATGGGCATCTTGGCGCGGGCCGACGTTGTCTACGTCATGGAGCGCAAACACGAACAGAAGCTGCTGGCAGACCAGCCAGCCCTGCGCGGCAAGGTGCGCCTGCTCGGCGCGCTGGACGATGCTGCGAACCCTGAGATTCCCGACCCGATCGGCAAAGACAGGGCCTTCTACCTCTCGGTGCGCGACCGGATTGTGGCCTGCATCGACCTGGCGCTCGACCAGCTCTCGCCCGGCTCCTAGCGCAACCTCACAAGATCTCGTCGGGCTCGGCGACCTGCACCTGTCCGTCGGCTTCACGGACCTCGAAGAACCGGAGGCCGTAGTCGGGATGGGCCGCGCAGCGACCGCTGGTGAGCGAGAAGGTCCAGCCATGGCGGGGGCAGGTGACTGTCTCGCGGGTGAGCCCTCCGCCGGAGAGCGGGCTGGCTGCGTGCGGGCAGCTGTTCTTGAAGGCAACGAGTTGGCCGCCGACGCGGGTGAGCGCCACGGGGCGGATGCCGACGCGCACGACACGCAGCGCCCCTGCCACCACCTCTTCGCTCTTGCAGACCTTCAACCACGCCATGATGCGCCTCCCGCCGGCGACCGATAGCGCCCTTCCCTCTGCGCCGCCAATCGCCTAGAAGCGCGCCACCGCCGAGGCGGTGCTGGCGATTTGAGGATGCATGCCCGAACTCCGACGCGACCCTGTGACCGAACGGTGGGTCATCATCAGCGAAGAGCGGCGCGGCCGGCCTTCGGAGTACCGTCCTGCGGAGGAGTTCGCGCCGCTGGCGCACTGCCCCTTCTGCCCTGGGCATGAGGCGCAAACGCCGCCGACGCTGCTTTCGACGCCTGGGCCCGCGGGCTGGCAGACGCGGGTCTTTGCGAACCGGTTCCCTGCGCTCCGGGTCGAGGCCCGCTCTGGTATCACCTCCACCGAGCTCTACGGCCACTCCGACGGGCTCGGTGCCCACGAGGTGATGGTCGAGAGCCCGCTCCACAGCGACGACTACGCAAGCATGGATGCGGCAGCGCTGCTTGCGGTGCTCACGGGCTGGCAGAGCCGCGTGCGGGACCTCTCGCGGGACGAGCGGCTGGCCCACGCCACCATCTTCAAGAATGCGGGGGCGCAGTCTGGCGCCACGCTGAGCCACCCGCACAGCCAGCTCATCGCGACGCCGATTGTGCCGCCGGCGGTGCTCGACCGGATGGAGGGTGCGGCCCGGTTCTGGCGACGGACGGGGCACTGCGTCTACTGCGCGATGGCGCTGGAGGCGGAGTCGAGTGGCGCGCGGTTGGTCTGGTCGGATGCGCAGGCGGTGGTGTTCTGCCCCTATGCGCCGCGGGTCGGGTTTGAGTGCATCGTCTCGCCGCGACAGCACGAGAGCCAGTTTGAGCAGGCCTCGGAGGCCGTGCTCGCCGGTGTGGCGGGGGCGATGTCGCGCCTCTTCGGAGCGCTGCGCGAGGCGCTGCCGCGGGTCTCCTATCACCTGTCGATTCAGACCGCGCCGCTGCGCTCAGCTCCCTCCGCCTCCGACCACTGGTATCTGGAGGTGCTGCCGGTGCTGAGCCGCCACGCCGCATTTGAGATGGCCTCGGGCATGAACATCGTCTCGACGGCGCCGGAGACGGCAGCGGCCTACCTGCGTGAGCGGCTCCCGGGGACGCAGTGAAGGTCCTGCAGGTCGCGTCGGAGTTCGCTCCCTACAGCAAGACCGGCGGACTGGGCGATGTGACCGCGGCGCTGTCTGCGGAGCTGGCCCGCCAAGGTGCCGAGGTGACTGTGTTGGTGCCGCGCTACGCGGGGAGCCTGCCCGACGGGGCTGCGGGCGCGCGCAGGTTCGCGGTGCGCGGACTCGACAGCCCCATGGAGGTCATCGAGTTGACGACGCCCGGTGGGCCGCGCATCTGGCTGCTCGATCAGCCGCGGCTCTATCTCCGGAGCGGCATCTACGGCGAGCGTGGCGAGGGCTATGCCGACAACCCCTACCGCTTCGGAGCGATGTGCCATGCAGCGGCGCAGATGGCGCTGGAGTTCGGCTTCGACATCGTCCAGGCGCACGACTGGCAGGCCGCGCTGACGCTGGAGTATCTGGCCGAACTGCCCCAGGCGGTGCGGCCGGCGACGGTGCTGACGCTGCACAACCTGGCCTTTCAGGGTCGCTGCTCACCGGACTGGATCGCGCCGCTGCGGCTGCGGCCGGAGCGGTTCGGAGTCGAAGGCTACGAGTTCTGGGGCGACGTGAACCCGCTCAAAGGGGCTATCGGCATTGCTGACGCCATCACGACGGTGAGCCCGGGCTACGCGCGAGAGATTCTCACCCCCGCGTTCGGCGAGGGGCTCGACGGGCTGTTGCGTGGGGTGTCGGCGCGGGTGACAGGCATCCTGAACGGCATCGGCGGGGAGTGGGACCCAGCGACCGATCCCCTGATTGCGGCCCGCTACGAGGCTGGCGCAACCGAGGGCAAGGCGGTCTGCCGCGCGGAGCTGTTGCGCGAGGCTGGCCTCGACGACGCAGGGTTGCGGCCCGTGGTTGGGATGGTGTCTCGCCTGACACGCCAGAAGGGCATCGACCTCGCGCTCCGACCGCTGGAGCGCCTTCTGGAGCGCGATACAATCCGGCTCATCGCGCTGGGCTCGGGCGACGCCGACCTCGAGGCAGGCCTAGCAGAGCTCGCTGCCCGATTCCCCGCGCGAGCCTCCTACCAGACAGGCTACGCCGAGGGGCTGGCGCACCGCATCGAGGCTGGCGCCGACCTCTTCCTCATGCCCTCGCGCTACGAGCCCTGCGGCCTCAACCAGCTCTACTCGATGCGCTACGGCACGCTCCCCATCGTACGGGCTGTGGGAGGTCTGGCCGACACCGTCACCGACTTCGCGGAGCCGGCCGGTACAGGGTTCGTCTTCGAGGAGGCGTCGGAGGCGGGGGTTGCATCGGCGCTCGATCGTGGCATTGCCGCTTTCGCGCAACAAGGGTCTTGGCAGAAGGCGATGGACCGTGCCATGAGAAGGCCCGCCGACTGGCAGGCGCCGGCCGCCGCCTATCTGAATCTCTATTCAAACCTGACAACAAGGTGATCATCGTGAAGAGCAATCTGGAGCGTCTTTCGGAGTTGAACCAGGCGGCTGAGAGTGGCGGCGGCGCAGACCGCATCGCCAAGCAGCACAAGGCCGGCAAGCTGACCGCGCGTGAGCGGATCGACCTGCTGCTCGACCCCGGCACCTTCGTCGAGACTGACAAGCTCAAGACCCACCGCTGCAACGACTTCGACATGGCGGAGCAGCGCATCCCCGGCGACGGCGTCGTGACCGGCTACGGCCGCGTCGACGGACGCATCGTCTACGTCTTCGCGCAGGACTTCACCGTCTTCGGCGGCTCGCTCTCGGGCGCCTTCGCGGAGAAGATCTGCAAGATCATGGACCTTGCCATGAAGACGGGCGCGCCTGTCATCGGTCTCAACGACTCGGGCGGCGCACGCATCCAGGAGGGCGTCGTCAGCCTCGCAGGCTACGCCGACATCTTCACCCGGAACGTGCTCGCGAGCGGCGTCATCCCGCAGATCTCGGCCATCATGGGGCCCTGCGCTGGCGGTGCGGTCTACTCGCCCGTCATCACCGACCTCATCTTCATGGTCGAGAAGACCAGCTACATGTTCATCACCGGCCCAGACGTCATCAAGACCGTCACGAGCGAAGATGTGACCATGGAGCAGCTCGGCGGCGCCAGCGTCCACAACGAGATCAGCGGCGTGGCCCACTTCCAGGATGTGTCGGAGGCGGCCACCATCGCTCGCATCCGCACGGTGCTCAGCTACCTGCCATCGAACAACCTCTCCGAGGCGCCCCGCTTTGCCACCTCCGACCCGTCGGACCGTGCCGACGCCGAGCTCAACACGCTCGTGCCGACCGATTCCAACAAGCCCTACGAGATGCGCGACCTGCTCAAGCGGGTCGTGGACGACGGCATCTTCTTCGAGGTCCACGAGCACTACGCCCCCAACATCGTCTGCGGCTTTGCCCGCCTCGGTGGCCGCAGCGTCGGCATCGTGGCCAACAACCCCGTCCACCTCGCCGGCTGCCTCGACATCGATGCGAGCGTGAAGGCGGCCCGCTTCGTGCGCTTCTGCGACTGCTTCAACATCCCCGTCGTGACCTTCGTCGACGTGCCCGGCTTCTTGCCCGGCGTGAAGCAGGAGTATGGCGGCATTATCCGTCACGGCGCCAAGCTGCTCTATGCCTACGCCGAAGCGACGGTGCCGAAGATTACGGTCATCACGCGCAAGGCCTACGGCGGCGCCTACGACGTCATGGCCTCCAAGCACCTGAGG
>JABMMX010000403.1 GCA_013205435.1 Deltaproteobacteria bacterium | reverse complement strand
TAAAACATTCATAAATTGATCTATTGTCTCACAATTTACAGTTTTTTCTCCACCTTCACTTGAATACAAATAAAACTTTTTAGCAAGAGTATCAACAACGCAGCGGGTCAGGACTTCTTGAGTTTCGGCAGGCATTTAGGGGGTTTTTTGATTACCTACCCATCATAGCACGGACTGGGTGTGGTGTCAAGGGTAAAAGGCATAAATACTCAAAAAGGGAATATGGCACAAAAAATATATAAAAGAATTGGTATTAAAAGAGATGATAATCTTGGGGATTTGTCAAATAAAACAAGTTCTCTAAACAATCTTTTAGATACATTAGTTGATCAATCATCATCAACGTTTATATCAGAAGACCTAGATGCGATTCGAAATATATTTTCATATGGTCTGACAAATGCTAATTATAGATTAATCATTGGAAGTAAAACAGTCTCTACTGGAAGTACTGGAGTTAATGCGGATTTTTTACCAAGAATTACTTATCAAAATAGATTAGATCAGTTTAAAGTCTTCGCTGGAATTCCAAGAATTAATGGTGGTAATGGTCTAACCGCAAAATATTATAACTTTAATCAGGTTTATGAGAATACAGTTGCAGTATTCTCTGGAACACCAATATCAACAAATAATTTCTGGGAGAACGGAAACTTTAATTATAGTCAAAAAATCACACCAGAGTCCATAAACACAAATGGTGGAGTAGAATGGTATGGATATTTTATACCAACTTCAACAGGAACTCATACATTTTATGTAAGCACCTCTGCTCTTATGAGCTTTGAATTCGAAACCGAAGGATATACAAGTGGTATTGGGACATATACCGAACAATCAAGAATTGGTTTGACCACAACCTTTACTGGGTCTGGAACTGAATTCACAAATATTATTACATTAGCAGGTGGGGCAGTTGGAATACAAACAATTACAAGAAATATCGGTATAGGTCAAAGTGTATCCAATGCTAAAATTCGAACCGGAACAGTAGTTAAGGATTATGATCGAAATAGTGGAGTTATTACTCTAACTCCTCCGGTTGGATTTACCACCGCAATTACATCCACAATTGCTAGTGAAAATATTGTTTTTAATAAGGCAATCGGTCAGAATACTCAAATATCTTATACGACTTATGTTTTAGAAGCACAGAGAAAATATAATATTATGGCAAGATATTATATTCCACAGGCAATTGATGCAATTGGAGTTCTTCGTAATATTAATTTTGATATTACATATCCAGGAGGGAGTGGCGCAGGTGAGTTAAGATTTACCAACCTTTATTCATCTGACTATAATTTCAGTAATGACGTAAAGGGGACAATTAATACATTTTTAGATAATTCGATTCTTTCTGGTGGTGGGTCAATAGGAAGCACATTAACATCTGCTGGATATGTCAAAGTTAAATCAACAAAAAAAGTAGATATTACTTATAGTCCAAAAACATCATTAGGAGAAATTACAAAGGCAACCACCACAGGAACAACAACCAATAATACAAAAATTATTTCCATAAGTAATACTGATGGTATTGAGGTTGGAAATTATATATTTGGTGTCGGAATTTCAACAAATACAGTTGTGAATGAGATTATTATTAATAATTTTATTGTCGCAAGCGGAATATCAACATCATCTGGTTCCACAACTCTAACCTTTATTAATCATCGTGGTTTTGTAAAAAGATCGGTGGGTTCGACCAGTGGAACCACACTTACAATAAGTTCTGGAAATACAACCGACTTAAAAACTGGAATGGTAGTAATTGGTAGTGGTACGGCACAATATACAGGGATTACAACCACTGGTAGTGCTAGTGCAGTTACAATTTCTCC
>JABMMX010000256.1 GCA_013205435.1 Deltaproteobacteria bacterium | reverse complement strand
GGCACGGCCGACACCGGTGGCGGCGGCGGAAGCTGCGCAGCCAATCCGGAAGTCTGCACGGGTCCTTGCTGCCCCTACCTCGAGCCCTACGGCAACTGTCTCTCGGGCTGCATCTTCGCCGGAAACCCCTTCGACCCCGCCGCCATCGCGGCCTGCGCCAGCAGCTGCAAGGACGACTCCGGTATCACGGGCGATGCGGCCTGCAACGGCCCCTGGATGGCACTCGAGCAGTGCGACGCTGCCAACGGCTGCAGCCAGCTGGAAGAGACCGCTGCCTGCAACGCTGACAACAACTGCGACCCGACCGAGCTCTGCCTGCTCGACAACTGCTGCGCCCAGACCATCGCGGTCTTCAACTAAGCCGCAGGTGGAGTAGCTGGAGGCCCGTTCCGGTCTCCGCTACCCCTCCGCACTCCCCCGTTGCGGGCGGTGAGGGCCTAGCCCTTGGCGTCTGCGTCGGCCGCTGCAACCCGGCCTGAGGCTTGGTCTTCGGCCATGTGGCAGAGCTTGTACTTCTTGGTGCTGCCGCACCAGCAGACATCGTTACGGCCGAGCGTCGCGACGAACTTGGGCGGCGGCGGGAGCTGCACGGGAGCGGCGGCCTCGGGCTGTGCAACCGGCGCGGTGGCCGTCATTGCCACGGGAGCGGCGGGACGGGGCGCCGGACGCTGCTGCTGGATGCTGAGGGAGAGGTCGGTCCGCATGATAACGCGGGTGATCTCCACCTGGGTCTCGGCGACAAGTGCAACGAACTGCTCGAAGCCCTCTTTCTTGTAGATCTGCTTCGGGTCACGCTGCGCGTAACCGTGCAGACCGACCGACTCGCGCAGCGACCGCATCCCCTCGAGCTGATCGACCCAGCGGCGATCAATCTCGATGAGGTAGCGCTCACGGGCGAACTCCAAGAAGACATCCTTGGGGGTCATGGGCGTGTAGTCGGGGTCGTCTGCGAACCGCTCGTTGATGAAGGCAGCGCGGTCGGCCGCGGCCTCGCACTTGGCCTTGTAGGCCTGCTTGACGCGGCGCCAGATGAACTCCTCGGCATCCTGTCGGCCGCGCGGGATCGCATCTTCCTCTGCCTCTACGCCGAAGACATCCTTGAGCTCGCGGATGAGGCCGGAGTAGTCGCGCTCATCGAGCCGGGCATCGGGGTTGGCGTAGTGCTCGAGCAGCTTGCGAACGGTGTCCTCAAGCGCGTCGAGGACGAGCTCCTCGAGGTTCTCCTTGTGGAGCACCTTGCGCCGCAGCGAGTAGATGGTCTTGCGCTGCATATCCATGACGTCGTCATACTCAAGCAGGTGCTTGCGCATGTCGAAGTTGCGGCCTTCGACCCGCTTCTGCGCACCTTCGATGGAGCGTGAGACCATGCCCGACTCAATCGGCATCCCCTCTTCCATGCCGAGGCGTGCCATGAGGCCCTGGATGCGGTCGGCGCCAAAGCGCTTCATGAGCTCATCTTCGAGCGAGATCATGAAGCGCGACTCGCCTACATCACCCTGACGGCCGGAGCGGCCGCGGAGCTGGTTGTCGATGCGGCGCGACTCATGCCGCTCGGTGCCGAGGATGAAGAGGCCGCCCGCCTTGAGCACCTCTTCGCGCTCCGCCTTGGAGGAGACCTTGAACCGCTCGTGCGCTGCCTCGAACTCGGGCGAGGTGTCGTCACCGACCTCGAGCTTGGCCATCAGCTCGGGGTTCCCGCCGAGGAGGATGTCTGTTCCGCGACCGGCCATGTTGGTCGAAATGGTTACGGCGCCCTTGCGGCCGGCCTGCGCGATGATGGTCGCCTCACGCGCATGCTGCTTGGCGTTGAGGACCTCGTGGGCGATGCCGTTCTTGGTCAGGATCTTGGAGATGACCTCTGACTTGTCGACCGAGACGGTGCCGACGAGCACGGGCTGCTGCTTCTTATGACAGGCCTCGATCTGCTCGATGATGGCGTTGAACTTCTCCGGCTCGGTCCGATAGACGAGGTCGCCGTGATCGGTCCGGATGGTCTTGCGGTTGGTCGGGATGGCGATGACTTCGAGGTTGTAGGTCTTCTTCAGCTCTTCCTCTTCCGTCTGCGCGGTGCCCGTCATGCCGGCGAGCTTGGAGTACATGCGGAAGAAGTTCTGGAAGGTGATGGTCGCCATGGTGACCGACTCACTCTTGATGGAGACGCCCTCCTTGGCCTCGATGGACTGGTGGAGTCCGTCGGACCAGCGGCGGCCATGCATGAGGCGGCCGGTGAACTCGTCGACGATGACGACCTTGTCGTCCTGGACCACATACTTCTCGTCGCGCTTGTAGAGGGTGTGGGCCTCGAGCGCCTTGTTGACGTGGTGAACGAGCTCGATGTTGGCGGCGTCGTAGAGGTTGTTGACCGCCATCTGCTCTTCGATGGCCTCGACGCCTGCATCGAGCAACGAGACCGAGCGGTGCTCCTCGTCCACGATGTAGTCGCGGTCGCGCTTGAGCTGGCCGACGACGGTGTTGAGGCGGAGGTAGAGTTCGGCCGCCTCGCCTGCATCACCCGAGATGATGAGCGGGGTGCGAGCCTCGTCGATGAGGATGGAGTCCACCTCGTCGACGATGGCATAATTGTGGCCCCGCTGGGCCTTGTCCTCCAGCCGGACGGCCATGTTGTCGCGGAGGTAGTCGAACCCGAACTCGTTGTT
>JABMMX010000402.1 GCA_013205435.1 Deltaproteobacteria bacterium | reverse complement strand
CTGCGCCTTCACATGCTGCCAGCGAGCGCGATACTTCATAGGTGAAATCAACGTGACCAGGTGTATCAATCATGTTCAAGATGTATTCACCGCCATCGATACCGCTACGCCATGGC
The DNA here is from genome assembly GCA_013205435.1 of Deltaproteobacteria bacterium. Taxonomy (GTDB): domain Bacteria; phylum Myxococcota_A; class Bradymonadia; order REDH01; family REDH01; genus CAIWGR01. The sequence continues at coordinate 1,021 of JABMMX010000402.1, read as the reverse complement.
AGACGTACGGCCTGAGATTTAATGGTGATTCCGCGTTCGCGTTCAATATCCATGCGATCTAAATACTGTGCGCGCATATTGCGGGGGTCAACTACTTCTGTAATGCCCAACATACGATCGGCAAGAGTTGATTTACCGTGATCGATGTGAGCGATGATGCAGAAGTTACGTATCTGCGCCGGATCAGTTGAAGCTGGTTGCGGCGCCTTAGCAAGTGAGATTGCAGGCATGAACCTAGCCTCGCTTTATAGAGTGAGAAGAGTTAACGTGAGCCGGCTTTGGCAGCAGCCTTAGCCATTGATGACTTCTTGTTGGCTGCAGAGTTCTTGTGCAGAACACCCTTTTGAACGGCAACATCGAGTGCCTGTGAGGCGGTGCGAAGTTCAGTTGTGATTACAGCGGCATCGCCAGCAGTTAATGCATCACGGAATTTACGGACAGCGGTCTTGATAGATGAGCTCACAGACTTGTTGCGAAGGCGTGCCTTCTCATTGGTCTTAATGCGCTTGATCTGAGACTTGATATTTGCCACGCTGTGGTACTCCGGACTCTGTTAGTTGATGAAGGGTAAAGGTTACCCGTTCAGGCCTTTAGGCTCAAATTAGGCGGTAATGATGCCTGAAGAAGAGGCGCGACGACGCTTGCGAGCTCCCTTAGGAGCGATCTGCGCAACTGGTGCATCGGCATTGATTGACTCACGGAACTCGTGCTCAGTGGCATCTTTTTCATCGGCATCTTCATGCTTTGATGATGGGACATCAAGCTGAGGCATTGGCGCCTTCATCTTGACTGGCTCCATGTGAATATGAATTCCGCGACCGCTACATGAATCACATGTTGTTGAGAAGGCTTCAATCAAACCTTGGCCAACGCGCTTGCGCGTCATCTGGACTAGACCAAGAGATGTAACCTCTGCAACTTGATGCTTTGTGCGATCACGCCCAAGGGATTCAACTAAACGGCGCAGAACCATGTCGCGGTTTGATTCAAGAATCATGTCAATAAAGTCGATAACAACGAT
>JABMMX010000255.1 GCA_013205435.1 Deltaproteobacteria bacterium | reverse complement strand
TTCATCGGCCTCGTCGATTCGACGGTCGCGCGCGCTCGGAACAGCTACGGCCTGCACGCCTTCATCGGCTCCGATCCCGACGGCAACAAGCCCAAGTTCAACGCCGAGATGCGCGAATACTACTTCAAGCGCAACCCCGAGTGGGCCATCCTCACCATCTACACCCCCGAGTCGCGGCAGTCGGCAATTGCCGAGGCCTTCGCAAAAGATCCCGGACCCAGCGCGCTCGGCGAGACCTACAACAACAACCCCTACCAGTTCGAGATCTGGCGCGATGCCCGCTTCCGCAAGGACTACGTCCATGTGCGCACCTGGCAGCGGTCGCGCGGATACTACCTCTCGCTCTTCCGCCGCCGCGACCTCTGGGAGCAGACGCCGGGCGAGGTGGTACTCGATGCGCCGCCGGCCGACATGGGGGGCGCCACTGCCACCTTCGAAGGGGGCCTCGAACTGCTCGGAAGCCGCATCGACAACGCCAGCGACCCAAGCCGCGGCGCAGAGACGCTGGAGCGGCACGAGATCATGGTCACCACCTGGTGGAGGGTTCCCGGGCCGATGGAGAAGGATCTGAACTTCTTCCTGCATCTGAACAACAAGGCTGGATACCAGGCGCCCGCCGACCATGTACCGGGCGATTCGATGTATCCCGCCGATCGTTGGAAGCCTGGCCAGATCATCGAGGATCGCTACCTGTTCCAGCTCCCCATGAACATGAAGCCGGGCGACTACGAGGTGAACCTAGGCGCCTATGTCCGCTCGACCGGCCACCGCCTTGCCGTGACGGCAGGCAAGCAGGATGGAGCCAACCGGGTAGCTCTTGGCCCGCTCGCGGTGGGGCGCCTCTACCCGCTGATCCACCAGCTGATTCCGCCGACCAACCTCGAGGTAATGCGGAAGTATCCCGAGCGCATCGTCTCTTCGGGCCGAGTCGGGCCGTAGTCTCGCGAGAGCGAGTGCGGGGCTGAAGTAGGCTGGCCACCGGCACCTAGCAGCGGTGGCAGCACATGGGGTTGCCATCGTCCGTCCGACCTGTGGCGCCGTCCTAGGAACGGCACCGGCAGGCAGTCAGAGCGCTGGTAGCGGAGTGGCCCACCCCGCTGTGAAGCGGTGCCAAAACAACCTGTGGCGACGACCTAGGAACGGCAGCGGCAGGCAGACAGAGCGCTGGTAGCCGAGTGGCCCACCCCGCTGTGGAGCGGTGCAAAAACGAAGAAGGGCCGCAAAGAGCGGCCCTGTTCGAGACGGCGGAGGCCGTTGCTAGTCAATCCTCATGACGTCGAGCGCGAAGTTGGAGATGCCCGACTTGCGGATGGCGTCTACGATGTCGGAGACCTCTTGGTAGTCAATCTGCTGGTCGGCAGAGATGATGACCTTGACGTCCTTATCGAGCTTCTTTTCGGCCTCGAGGTCGCGCCGGAGGGTCGCTTGGTTCTCGACGATCTGGCCCTGCATGTAGATGAGGGCCTTGTCAGTACCCTGCTTCATGACGGTGACGTTGATGAGTCCCTGCCCGCTCTGCTCGGCCGTCTTGGCGTCGGGGAGGGTCATGCCCGCCTCAGCCTTGATGATGATGGAGGAGGTCGCGATGAAGATGATGAGAAGAACGAGTGTGATGTCGACGAGCGGGGTAACGTTAATACCCGCGATCATGTCCTCGTCTTCGCCGCCTGCTGAGCCTGCCATGGGATTTGCCTGCTATCTAGGAGAACACAGAACCGAAGGTGGGGGTTGAGGCCCACCAAGACGGACTACTTGTCTTCTTCGCTGAACATGTGGGCGACAAGCGTACGGGTGAGGAGCTCGGTGTTGGTGCGAGCGGCCTTCACGTTCTGCTTGAAGATATTGAAGGCAACAACCGCCGGGATAGCGACGATGAGGCCAACGCCGGTGGCGATAAGCGCTTCTGCGATGGGACCCATGACAGCAGCCTGGTCGCCACCGCCCTGGCCCATGGCGTCGAAGGCCATGATAACGCCGAGAACGGTACCGAAGAGACCGATGAAGGGTGCGTTGTTACCAAGCGTGGCAAGGTACCAGAGCGACTTGTCGTAGCGCTCCATCTCGCGAGCGAGCGCGCCGTTCATGAGCTCTTCGACGGCACGGCCGCCCTTGTCGAGCTGCTGCAGGCCGTAGGAGAGGACATTGACCTCCATGCCGGGCGCGGAGGCCTTGAGCGTGGTGATCGCCGAATCGATGTTACCACCGTCGAGGCTGATGACGAGCTGGCGGAGCGCCTGCGAGTCAGCCTTGTGCTTCTTGTAGAACAGGATGCGCTCGACCGCGATGAAGGTCGCGATGACACCGAGGATAACGAGAAGCCAGAGAACCCACTCGGCGCCAGTCTTGGCGATACCGAGCAACTTCAAGGTGAGCCAACCGTTGGCGAGCAGGATGGAACTGAGGGAGGCGCTCATCGGATCTTCTACCTGTGTGGATGGTCGGACAAGAGATGCCGCGAGCGGGCAAAAACGACCGCGGGTCGGCGGTCGGCACTACCAACGAGGCGCGCTGGGTGTCAAGCGAAACATGCGACCGCAAACAAGAGAACCTTGCGCGTCCGAAGCCTACGCAAAGATGCCATAAGTTGCACGCCTTCTCGTTGACAGTCGAACTTGCTTCGCGTAGCCATTCGGGTCGCCCGATACCCCTAACCTGGGTGGCATGACATCATGCAGGCTGCATCTTCGTTTTCCTCTCGCGCGTGCGGAAGAGCCTAATGAATCTCACTGGACTTGTATTGTTGGCGGCGGTTCACAAGCAGGGTTGGCTCACGGGCCAGCTCCTTGCAGTAGCGAACACTG
>JABMMX010000254.1 GCA_013205435.1 Deltaproteobacteria bacterium | reverse complement strand
TATGAGCCCGACGAGCTACCAGGCTGCTCTACCCCGCGACAGGGATTCACCAAGGCTTGGTGAGGTCGGCGGGCTCTATCGGTGCCCTCCCCCCCTGTCAATGGCACGGGGCGAATCTTCTCAGTCTTCCTTCGAAGCCTGCTCCACGCGGGTCGTTCCAGTCACCTCGCAGTAGAGCCGCTCGAGCGCCCCCCAGATGCGTGGTTGGGCGAACCGCTCGAGCACCATCGTGCGCGCTGCCGAACCGTGGCGCAGGCGGAGCTCGGGGTCGGCCACATAGCGGCCTATGGCAGCAGCCAGCGCCGCTCCGTCGCGAGCCGACACGAGCAGCCCCGTCTCGCCATCCACAACCACATCGACGCACCCCGTGACCCGCGTTGCAACGACCGGAAGCGCCATGGCAGCAGCCTCGAGCAGCACATTCGGGAGCCCCTCGCGGTAGGTCGGGAGCACGAGCAGGTCGAAGCCCGCGTAGATGCGCTCAATCATGGGCGTGGCCTCCACGCGGAACAGGTTGGACGATGCCGCAATCTGCGCCAGCAATCCCCCGCCAACAGGGTCGCGCTCGTCGACGTCGCCGACCAGCGCAATCCGGAGCGATGGCGCCGTCTCCGCAAGCAGCGCGGCGGCCTCCACCAGCTCGCGAATACCCTTCTCATTGGCAAGGCGCCCCACGAAACCTGCCACCACCGTCTGCTCGTCCGCGCCCCACGCGGACCGCACCTCGTCGCGCGCGGCAGCGTGCGCTGAGGGGTTGAACCGACCGCTCGCGTCCACCCCGTTTCCGCTCCCGCCCGCCAGAACCACGGCCTTGTCTTCGCTGACCACTCCCATCGAGATGGCCGAATGCCGCAGCGAGTGGCTCACACAAACAACCCTGTCTGCGAAGTGACAGGTGACCCACTCCGCCCCCCAGAGCAGCGGCCGCATCACCCCGGTTGCCGTTTCAAGCACCGAGCCTCGCATGTGATAGACAACAGGCAGGCCACACAACGCTCCTGCGAGCACGCCGACTAGCCCGCCTTTGGGGGTATGCGCGTGCACCAGCGTCGGCTTGTAGGCGCGGATGACAGAGACCAGCTGGGCAATCGCCCGCAGGTCTGCAATCGGACTCACGCGGCGGGCAATCTCAACCTCAAAGGTCCGAGCGAAGGCCGCAGAAGCCCACGCAGGAGGCTCGCCGCTGCAGGCCACCCCTAGCTCCCAGCCGGCCTCGTCAAAGAAGGCTGGCTGCCCGCGCAGAAAGCCGATGCTGTCTGCCACGGTGAAGACATGCAGGACCCGCCTGCGCCGTCCCTCCTGCCTCATGGCCGCCAGCCCTCGCGATAGGCCTCGGGCCGCTCGTATCCGATGGCCTCCAGAATCTCGACCGCGGCCTCGTAGCGGCCCAGCGCCGGCATGATGTAGGCGCCTCGGACCCGGTCCTTTGCGGCGAGCAGCGCCTCTTGCGCGATGCGCACCCCTTCGGCCCTCGCGAGCGGCCCCTTGTCGACCCGCTGCATCCGCTGACGGATGGCAGACGGCACCTGCATGCCGGGAATCTCGTTGTGGATGAACTCAGCGTTGCGATGGCTCGCGAGCGGCATGAGCCCCAGTAGTACCGGGATGCCGAAGCCGGCCGTGTCGGTCAGAAAGCGGTCGAGCACACTGGGGTCATAGACGGGCTGGGTCATGATGAACGAGGCCCCCGCTGCCACCTTCTGCTCCAGCCGGCGAAGCTCCCGGTCGTAGTCGAGAGAGGCCGGCTCAGCGCCACATGCGACAGCGAACCGGGTCTGGCCATCCATCGACCGGCCCGCGGGGTCCAGGCCTGCGTTGAGACCCGAGACGAGCCCGATGCAGCCAATCGAATCCAGGTCGTACACCGCGGTCGCGTTCGGATAGTCGCCCATCTTCGGCGGGTCGCCCGTCACAATCACCAGGTTGTGCAGGCCAAGTGCGTGAAACGCGAGCAGGTCGGACTGGAGCCCGAGCAGGTTCCGGTCGCGCATACAGAAATGGACGAGCGACTCCATGCCGAGCTGCTGCCGCACCTCGAGCGCGAGCGCCCAGTTGGACATGCGCACGGAGGCCCGCGGACCATCGGCGATGTTGATAACATCGACGCCGGCAGCCTGAAGCATCCGGGCAGCCTCCACCGCGCGGCCGGCATCAAGCCCCGTTGGAGGATTGACCTCCACCGAGACCGCAAAGCCTTCGGAGGAGGCCAACTTGGCAGCGAACCGCGAGCGCTCCGCGAACGGAATCGCTTCACGCCGTTCCGCAGCAGGCGGACGCGCGCTGCGCACCTCCACCCGCTCCACCGAGGCGCCACCACCTTGCATGCGGGCAGCCGAACTCATGCTCCGGATGTGCTCCGGCGTGGTGCCGCAGCAGCCGCCGATGATGGCCACACCGAGTTTGAGGAACCGTCGCGCATAGACGCCGAAATACTCCGGCGTTGCCATGTAGATCATGCGACCATCGACCTTCTTCGGATAGCCAGCGTTGGGCAGCACCGACACCGGCACGCCCTGCCCCACCATCCGCTCTGCAAGCGCAAACAGCTCGCTCGGTCCATCGGCACAGTTTACGCCCACGACGTCGGCCCCCGCCTCTTTCAGCGCAACCACCGCCTCCTCCGGCGAGGCTCCGTCTTCGGTCGCCGCGTGCCGCAGAAACGACAGCTGCGCAAAGATGACAGCCTCTGTCAGCGGCCGCAGCGCCAAGAGCACGGCGGTGCACTCTGCGAGCGTCGGGAAGGTCTCGAGCACCAGCCCGTCCACCCCCGCAGCGAGCAGCACCCGCGCCTGGGCCACCACGTCTTCAACCGCATCGGCACGGCCGGCAGCATCCAGCCTGTCCCATCGCTCCCCGCTTGGGCCCACCGAACCTACCACATAGGCCCGCTCGCCGGCGGCCCTGCGCGCAATGGCCACAGCGGCGCCATGGATCTCGTCGTGGCGCTCCTCCAACCCCACCTTGCGGAGCCGCCGCCGGTTGCTCGCAAAGGTGTTGGTCTCAATCACCTCCGCGCCAGCATCGAGATAGTCTCGGTGCACCGACTCGACCAACTCGGGGTTGGTCAGGTTGATACCATCGAAGGACTGATGGATGAACTGTCCGCGCCGGTAGAGTTCCGTCCCCATCGCGCCATCGAAGACCAGCGGCCCGCCCTCCAGACGCGCCCGCAGCGACAGACGCTTGCCACCCACCGGCTTGCTCATCGCGGCTCAACCGTGACAACGATCGCAGCTGCAGCAGCGATGGCCTTGTCACGCGCCTCGAAGGCATCGGCACCCTGGCAGACAACAACGCCCATCCGCCGGTAGGCGCGCGCCTCAGGCTTGCCGAACAGGCGCACCTTCACCGTCTCATCGACCAACGCCTCCGCCAGCCCGGAGAAGGTCGGATTGTCGCCTGCAACCGGCGCGAGAACCACCGCGGACGCGCCGGGAGACCGCAGTCGGATCGCGTGAATCGGAAGGCCCAGCACGGCCCGTAGGTGGAGTTCGAACTCGCTCATCTCCTGCGTGGCGATGGTCACCATGCCCGTGTCGTGGGGGCGTGGGCTGACCTCCGAGAAGTAGACCTTGTCGCCCTCCACAAAGACCTCGACGCCGAACAGTCCATAGCCTCCGAGCGCCTCGGTCACCTTGCTGCCGATTGCATGGCACTGCGCCAGCACCGTCTCCGACACGGGGTGCGGCTGCCACGACTCCTGGTAGTCGCCCCGCTCCTGGCGGTGGCCAATCGGAGGGCAGAACAGCGTGCCCTCGTTCCGCGTCCGCACCGTCAGGATGGTCAGTTCGTAGTCAAAGTGCACAAAGCCCTCGACGATGACGCGCACCTGCCGACCGCGGCCGCCTTCGAGCGCATACTGCCACGACCGTTCCAGATCCTCGGCCGCGCGAGCAACGCTCTGCCCCTTCCCGGAGCTCGACATGACTGGCTTGATGACACAGGGAAACCCGACCGCGGCGGCGCCCTCGCGGAGCTCCTCGAGCGTGGAAGCGAAGTGGTAGGGGCTCGTCGGGAGGCCGAGCTCCTCCGCTGCCAACCGGCGGATGCCCTCCCGCTCCAGCGTCAGCGACGCCGCACGCGAAGAGGGCACCACATTCCACCCCTCGCTCTCCAGCTGCACCAGCGTAGCCGTGGCGATCGCCTCGATCTCCGGCACGATGTAGTGCGGCCGCTCCAGCTCCACGACCCGCCGCACCTCGTCTCCGTCCAACATGTCGAACACGTGGCTCCGATGGGCGAACTGCATGGCGGGCGCGCCGGCGTATCGGTCGCAGGCGATGACCTCCACGCCCAACCTCATGGCCTCAATGACAACCTCGCGGCCCAGTTCACCGGAGCCAAGAAGAAGCATCCGACGGGCACCCGTGGCGCCAGGGGTTCCGAAGGCAAGCGGTAGAACGGGCGGCGTCGCGGTCATCAAACACCTTAGCGTAGGAAGTTGCGCAAACCTTCTAGACCCAATGCGGGCAGACCTTCAATCACCAATCGCGAACAACAGACATCTGCGGTCGCCGTGGACATCCTCTCGCGCCGCGTGGTAACGTCACGGTCTATTCCCCGCCTGACGAGGTTCACGATGCTCTCCAAATCGCTTGTGGTTCCGCTCCTTCTGCTCCTGGCCGCCTGCGCGAGCGACGAACTGCCGGCCCTGACCGACGCCGATGCAACCGACACCGCTCGACCCGAGCTCGATTCCGGAGATGAGGACACTGCGCCGGACGACACCGCCGTCGCAGACACAACCCCCGAAGACACCGCCGTCGCAGACACCGGGCCCGAAGACACCGCCGTCGCAGACACCACGCCCGACGACACCACCGTCGCAGAGACAACGCCCGACGACACCGCCGTCGCAGACACACCGCCCGACGACACCGCCGTCGCAGCCCCCCCGCCCGATGCGCCCGCCG
>JABMMX010000253.1 GCA_013205435.1 Deltaproteobacteria bacterium | reverse complement strand
TGCCCGAACCGCCAACAAGAAGCTCCGCGGCGGGCTCCGACCGCTCTCGCTCGCAGTGGTACATCTCAAGCCACGCCTTGGCTCCGACCTCGACCGGCTCATGGAGTCGGAGGTGGAGCATGACGCCTCCATCTTGGGCAAAGACCTGCGCGTCTTCGGCGTTGCCTCGGTCGCGGCCGAGGCAGCATCGTGGATGCTGGCGGATCATCAGGGCGACGCCGCGCTGTTTGAGCGGACCGAGCGGCTCTTCATCTGGCTGGTTGCTGCAGAACGCCCTGATGCGCTGCTCTGGGTGGGGCTCTGCCGCTACCTGCTGTTGCTGCTCGACGACGCCGGCGTCTGGCCGGGCGTGGAGGGGATGGGGAGCGATGAGTCGGGGCGTCTAGACGACGAGGTGGTGGCGGGTCTGTCACCGCGCGGTTGGGTGGAGCGGAGCCAGATGGGCCGCGAGCCAAGCGCGATCCCCGTCAGTGAGCAGATGGTGGAGTTCTTTGCGCTGCTCGAGCAGGCCCGCATGCCGTCGGGCAGGGCGCTCGAGACGGCAGCTCGGTGCGCCGCGCTGCTCCACGCCATGGTGACTTGGCAGACGCAGCGACCCCTGCAGTCCTGGGACTTCCTCTGCCAGGTGATGACGGCCCGAAGCTAGCGCGACTTCCGCCAGGTTCGTCCCGCTCGCAGCGCAGCAAGCGCCTCGGCAAAATCCTCGGGCAGCGGCGCCTCGAAGTCGAGTTCGCGCCCGTCGGGGTGGCAGAATCCGAGCGTTGCCGCGTGCAGCGCGACACGGCCGATGAGCGCGGTCTCAGCGACCGACCTGCCGCCATACATCTCATCTCCCAGCATCGGGCAGCCCGCCTCCGATAGGTGCATGCGGATCTGATGGGTGCGACCGGTCTCGAGGCGGCAGGCGACCAGCAGCGCACCATCCCGAAACCGTTCGAGCACCTCGTAGTGTGTGACCGCCCGCTTGCCCTCTGCGAGCCTCCCTGTGAACCGTTTCCGGTCCACCGGGTGGCGGGCGTGAGTCGTCTCGATGGTGCCTCGGTCTTCGAGCCCCTGACCGCTGACGCGCGTGCAGAGCATCAGGTAGTTGCGCCGAACCGTGTGCTGCGCGAACTGCTCCGAGAGGGTGGCATGGGCGCCGTTGGTCTTGGTCACGACGATGAGGCCGGAGGTCTCCTTGTCGATGCGATGCACGATGCCCGGCCGGAGCACATCACCCACACCGTCGAGGTCGTCGCAGTGGGCCAGCAGACCGTTCACCAGTGTGCCCGTTGCGTGGCCCGGTGCAGGGTGCACCACTAGGCCGCTTGGCTTGTTCACCACCACAACCTGGTCGTCCTCAAAGACGATATCGAGTGGCATCGACTCCGCAACCGTGTCGAGAGATGCGGGCTCGGGAGCCTCCACCATCCAGACCTCGCCCTCGGTGACCCGGAACGAGGGCTTCACCTGCTTGCGGTCCTCGCGCCAGACCTGCGCAGACGAAACCCAATCGGCGATCCGTGCGCGCGAAACACCCGTCCCGGCGGCGCAGAAGGCGTCGAGACGGCTCCCAGCCTGCTCAGGCGAGACCGTCAATTTCCAGCGTTCGAGCACGGTCAGAAGATGGGCGTGTGGACGGAGCCGTGCGGAGCAAAAACCTGGTCGATGATGGCGGCCTGGAGCAGGTTCGTGCTCTTCACGATCTCCGGGTTGATCTTCGACTCCCAGAGCTTGAAGGCCTCGCGGAGGTCGTCTTCGAGCTCTTCGAAGAGCCGGTCGGTCTCGAGCCCCTTCCGGATCTTCTCCTGATTGTAGATGGCGATGTCGGAGGCCATGGCGCGGGCGAGGCGCCCTGCCTGGTCAAGTTCGGCTTGGGTGAACATGGCTGTCTCCTCGGGGAGGCTCAGAGGCCGCCGCAGAGTCCCGAGGCCAGCATGTCGGGCGTCGAGATCGGGGTGGTCTGGCTGGTCGGGTCGAAGTCGGGCGTGATCTCGTCGATGTCGAAGATGGTGGCAGTGCTGCCGTTCCAGTGGATGCGGGCAACGTCCCAGAAGTCGTCGGAGGCACGGAGCGGCCGGTTGATGTACTCCGCCTGCACCTCGCCGTTCACATAGATGCGCACGGTGGCATAGGCCGTGCCGTAGGCTTCGCGGAAGTAGTGCACGCCAACGGCATACCACTGGCAGTCGGAAGGGTTCCCCAGCGTGGTCGTCTCGGGGCCGATGCCGTCGGTATCGTCGATGTCGAGGCTCGGCGACTCCGGACTCCAGAGCGGCTCCTTGTTCTCGAAGTAGGTGTCGTAGGTGGCGTCGAACCAGGGTGCCGACATCTTCACAAAGTGGCTGTCGAGGTCGGCGCCCTCCGTGTCACTCTCGTCGGGGTCGTTGGGGTTGTGCCACGCAACCTCGATGGCCAGCGCCTGGTTCGGGAAGGCGCGGACGATGACATCGGCCGTCTCGCAGCTGGCGATGTTCTGTCCGTCGGCGACCTCGAGCCTGAACCGGTACTCGCCTGCGAAGTAGATGGTGAAGGTCTGCAGCGCAGGGTTGAGCGGGTCGATCGGGTCGGGCTGAAGCCCATTCACCGCGTCGTCCGGCCGCTGCACGATGCTCCAGCGGTAGGCGGACAGTGGTGCGCCGCCGCCGTCAGGGTCGTACGACTCACTGCCGTCGAGGTGGAGCAGATCGAGCGGCTGCGCCCAGTCTACCTCGGCGGCGCGTCGGAACTCGGGGTCGCCCTCGACCGAGGCTTTGGCGACGGCGATGGGGCAGAGAACCGCAGCGCCAACACCCGTCATCGCGACATCAATCGGATCGGCAAGCTCGCCGGACACAGCCTTCTCGTAGCCTACATGCAGGTAGCCGGCCGAGGGCACGCCGAGAAGACGGGCGCGGTAGGTCGCGATGACCGTCAGCGACTCATCGGGCAAGAGGGTGCGGGGCAGGGAGGGCAGCGATTCGGCTTCGACGCCGAACTCGGGGAAGAGCGAGGCGTCCACGCTCACCTCGTTCAGTCGGAGGTCGACGCCCCCGATATTGCGGATGGTCACTGACATACGCTTTGTCCCTTCGATGGGGCTCTCGCCAAAGTCGACGGGCTGCGGGGAGACATCGAGGAGCGCATCTTCTGCGCGGCCAATCACAGGGATGGTCTTCGTGTTCCAGCTCGCCCGCTCGGCTTCGATATCGCCGTTGCTCGCCTTGCATCCGCCCGCGCCAAAGTCCTTGTCGTCGGTTCGCACGAGGATGGCAGCAAGCGTGTCGCCGGGCACCTGCGGGTCGTAACTCACGGTGAAGGCAAAGTCGCCGGCGCCTGCTGCAGCGGAGGGATCGTTCTTCGGCGCAAGCACCAGCGTATCTCCTGGTGCGATGCCAGCTTCCGCGAGCTGCGCGGCGATGTCGGCCGTGACCTCTGCATCGCCCGTGAGGACAATCTCGCAGATGTTGGCGGGGCCATAGCCGTTGTTGGTGATGGTGACT
>JABMMX010000252.1 GCA_013205435.1 Deltaproteobacteria bacterium | reverse complement strand
GGGTAAAGGGGGCCTCTGGTGTGACCGTGACCGTGAGCGAGGCGGGGTCGAGGAAGGCGAGGCGGGTGTCGCCGTCGCGGCGCACGCTGAGCCCGAGGGTGATGGGCTGGTTGGCGAGCACCTCGGGTTGTCCTGTGCGGAGCTCGTTGCCGAAGGGTGCGGTGAAGATGAGGTCGGTGCCGTCGGCGGGGAGCGGTTCGGCGGCGGTCGTCACGCAGCCTTCGATGGGGACCGCGGCGGGGCGGATGCAGTAGTCGGCGGGGACGAAGAAGACCTGGCCGGTCTCGCCGGCGAGGACGATTCCGTTGCGGGCCAGCGCGGGTGAGGCGTTGAGGTCGTCGCGGTCGCCGTTGATGAGCTTGTTCGCCCAGCGGAGGGTGCCGTCGCGGTTGATGACCAGGAGGTGGCCGTCGCCCGTGCCGACGTAGGAGGTTCCGCTGGCGTCGACGGCCGGCGAGGAGCGGATGGGCGAGCCCCAGTCGAAGGCCCAGCGCTGCTCGCCGGTGGTGGCGTCGATGCCGTAGACGGTGCCGTCTGCGGAGGGCTGGATGAGGAGGTCGTCTGCGGCGAAGTAGGCGGGCGAGGCGTAGATGTGGTCGCGCGTGGCGAAGGACCACTTCGCGCGACCCGTGAGCGCGTCGAAGGCGCGCAGGTAGCCGTCGTAGGCGCCTGCTGCGACGGTGCCGTTGGGGAGCACGACGGGGCTGGCTGCGACAGTTCCACGACCGCGGTGGACCCACTTCTGGCGGCCGTCGAGGTCGAAGGCGAAGAGGTTGCCGGTGAGGCCGGTGAGGTTGTTGTTGCCGACGAAGTAGCGGCCGGTGATGCGGTCGTAGGCGACGGCCGACCAGGTCTGATCGGGGAGCGGTGCGCGCCAGCGTTGGGCGCCGGTGGTGCGGTCGATGGCGTAGACGAAGAAGTTGTCGTTGCCGGCGAGGAGGGTGCCGTCGGGGCCAAGCGTGACGTTGCCCTCAAACCAGTTGATGATGGAGTTGCGGGGGCCGGGCGCGTCTGCGGTGAAGCGCCAGCGCTCTGCGCCGGAGGCCGCGTCGAGGGCGTAGAGGTTGCCGTCGCCAGAGGCGAAGTAGAGGCCGCCGGAGTCGTCGAGGAGGGCGGCGGAGTCGATGATCTCGCCTGTCTCGAAGCGCCAGCGCTCGGTGCCGTCGGGGGCGATGGCGTAGAGCGAGCGGCTGGCAGAGCCGATGAAGGTGTTGCCGTCGGCGGCGATGACGGGCGAGCTGAAGATGCCCTTGCCGGTCTCGAAAACCCAGGGGTTGCTGCCGTCGTCTGTGGGGGTGAAGGAGGCCGCGCCGGTCTGCTCGCTGTCGGAGCGGAAGCGGGGCCAGGGTGCGTCGGGTGCGAGCGCTGCGGGCGCGAAGGCGGAGCCCTCCCCCGAGCCTTCTGCGGAGCTATCGGCGGTGTCGGCCGAGGTATCCGCAGAGCCATCGCCGGTGTCGGACGAGGTGTCGGGAGAGCCGCTGCCGGTGTCTTCAGTCTCTGTCTGCTTTGCATCGCTGGCGCAGGCTGAGAGGACGAGGAGGGTGAAGAGGAGGTGCGCGGGTTGGAGACGGAGCATGGGGCAGCCTAGTGTGGGTTTCCCGCCGAAACTGACACCGCATCGGTCGCTCGGCGAGAGGTGTGCGTGCGGCGTCTTGGTGACAGATGACAGAAGCGCTTGCGCGACGGCGTGCGGGTGAGTGGAATGGGCGGGCAACTTGGTGCGATCGCAGCAGACAGGACAGGGCATGAAGACAGCGCAATGGTTTCGGTTCCCGTTCGTTCTCCTGCTCATCGTCTGTTGGGCTTCGGCCTGCGCGCCCGTTCGGGCAGAGGCGCCTCAGCCCGCTCGGACCGCGGAGGTGAAGCGTCCCCGCAATCTGATTCTCTTCATCGGCGACGGCATGGGGCCGCAGCAGATTGGGCTGTTTGAGCTGTGGGCCCGCGAGGCTGCCAGTTCGAAGTATGCCGACCGGATAACCAACTATCGCGCGCTGGCGAATCGCGGCTGGATGGGGCTCTCACTCCACTCGCCTGCTGGGGCGCTGGTGGTCGACTCGGCCTGTTCTGCGACACAGCTCGCAACGGGTCAGCCGGCGCCTCCGGAGGTGCTCGGCCTCAACACGCGTGGTGACCGTGTGGTGACGGTGCTGGAGGCTGCGCGCGCTGCTGGCAAGGCGACGGGGCTCGTCTCCGATACCCGCATCACCCATGCCACGCCGGGTGCCTTTGTGGCGCATGTGCCGCACCGCTCCATGGAGACGGTGATTGCCGAGCAGGTGGTGGCGTCGGGTGCCGATGTGCTGCTGTCGGGCGGAGCACAGTTCTTCGCGCCGAAGGGTGCAGATCGCAGCTGGTCTGGTGGCGCCTATGACCCTGGTTCCAAGCGTTCGGATGGGCGCGATTTGGCAGCAGAGGCGCGCGCTGCGGGCTACACGGTGGCCTTCGATATCGCTGGGCTCGAGGGTGCAGGTCCGCGCGTCTTGGGCCTCTTCTCCAAGAGCGGCATGAGCGATGCGTTTGGCGATCGACGTGTGCGCGAAACGGGCGACACAACCGGGTCGCGCGAGCCGACGCTGGCCGAGATGACGCATGCGGCGCTGAAGCGGCTGGAGGGCGACCCAGATGGCTTCTTCCTGATGGTGGAGGCGGGCCAGATTGACTGGGCCGCGCATGCGAACGACGCTGGTTGGATGCTGGCCGAGATGGAGCGGATGGACTCGGCGCTTGCGGTCATCTCGTCCTGGATGGCAGGGCGCGAAGACACCGTGCTTGCGGTGACGGCCGATCACGAGACGGGCGGCTTCGGCCTGAGCTATCACACGCTCGAGGTGCCCGCTGCGGTGGAGCTGCCCGGCAACGGGATGATGGGTCAGCCGTTTCATCCGGGATACAATTTTGGGCGGTCCACGACGCTCGATCAGATCTGGGCGCAGAAGCGGTCGATTGGCTCGGCGATCGATGGTCTGCCGACGGCGAAGCCGGAGCGCACCGCGGCGCTGGCTGAACGCCTTAGCTCGATCACGGGCGTGAACTTTTCTGCGGCTGAGGCGGCGCGTGCGCTCTCGGTCGAGGGCGGTGATTCGGAGCGGGTGGGTGCGACGAAGGGGCCGCTCTTTGATCCCGCCGACATCGATCAGCTCTGGCAGGCCTACCGGCCGAGCGAGCGGGATCGGGTGTCGGCGATGGCATCGCGTGCGCTCGATGACCGGCGCGGCGTGGTTTGGGCAACGGGCACACACACCCACACGCCGGTTCCGCTCGTCGTGGTGGGGCCGACGGATTTTGCGGCCGGGCTCGGTCACCTCACCCACCATGTGTTGGTGGGTCAGGCGCTCTTTGCATGGCTCGGACTGCCGGCTCCGCTGCAGCCGTAGCGGCCTGCTTCAGTCGACCCGCGGCGGCGGGAGTTCGGGTGCCGCGGGCTCTTCGCTGAAGGTATCGGGGATGGTCTGCGTGAGGGTGCAGGGCAGGGCGCCGTCGGTGTCTGCTGCGAGGCAGTAGCGGGGCTCGATGAGGCCATCTCCGAGGAGGAATCGGTAGACCATCTGTTGGAAGGCGGGCATCCAGCGGGTGGCGTAGTGGGCGCCGTTGTCGGGTGAGCGGAGGCCGTTGCCTGCGGGCCAGTTTCCACGGAGGGAGTCCCACTGGACGAAGGCGGAGCCGTCGAAGGGTAGCGTGCTCGTTGTCGCGACGAGCGGCCACGGTTCGCTGACTGGCGCGAGCAAAGGCTGCCCTGCGACACGGGCGAGGTAGCCTGCGGAGAGCGTGGGCACCTGTGCGTCGCCGAGCGAGACAGACCAGAGTGCGCGGCGGTTGGCGGGCGCACCGGCGAGGGGCTCCGTGATGAGGCGATCGGCGAAGGTGAGCGGGTCGGAGAGGTCCCAGTGGCTCTGCGACATGGCGAAGATGAGCTGCTGCTGCGCGCGGTCCGGGTAGTTG
Organism: Deltaproteobacteria bacterium; assembly: GCA_013205435.1. GTDB lineage: Bacteria > Myxococcota_A > Bradymonadia > REDH01 > REDH01 > CAIWGR01. Next base: position 10,855 of record JABMMX010000252.1, on the reverse strand, counting down.
CGGTTGATGAGGGTGAGGAAGGCGGCGAAGTTGGAGGAGCGGTTGAGGAGCATGGACCAGCCGCCGCCGGGGACGTTGAGCACTGCGCGTTCGATCTCGGGATGGAGCGCGACCATCGTCGTGCCCATAATGCCGCCGAGCGAGTTGCCGTAGAAGCGAGGCGGTGTGGTGGTGTCGGCGAAGGCTCGGCCGTCGGACCTCGCGAACCAGGGATGTTGCGGGATGCCGAGGCGTGCGATGCGACCTGCGAGGAAGGGCATCATGGCGCCCGCAGCGAGCTTGTCTGTGATGCGTGGCAGGAGCGCGAGGTTGGCGCCGGCAGAGAGCGCGACGGGGAGGTCTGGTTGCGAGAGACCCCACCAGTCGGTGGCGACCGTGACCGTGCCGAGCAGTGCGGTGAGGTGGGGCATGAGCTCGGCGGCGCCGGGTTCGACGCAGCCCTCGTCGCAGGCGCTGCGGAGCAGGCCGTGTCCGTAGATGAGTGTGTGGGGTGGCGTGGTGGCCGCGAGCGCGGAGGGTGGCACGAGGAGGAGGAAGGGGCGCTCGACGGTTCCGTTCTGATCGAGTGTGCCGGTGGCGTCGTTCCAGTTGAGCGTGCCGGCTGCGTCGGCGCTGGTGAGGAAGAGCGGCGCGGTGAAGGTACCGCGGATGCGGAGGGCCACTTCGGGGTGCATCGCCTTGTAGACGACGCGGGCATCTGTCGCTGGTGTGGGCAGTGCGGGGAAGAGCGCTGCGGTCTCTTCGGCGAGTTCGACCTGGGTGATTGTGAAGGGCGGCGTGCCGTCGCCAACGAAGGCGCGGAAGGCCTCGCGCATGACGATGCCGGGCCCCTCCGTCCAGGTCTGCGAGGCGGTGTCGAAGTGCCACGCAGCAACGAGGTTGGTGCGCGGAATGCCAAGCGCGGTGAGGGTGGTGAGGTCGGCCTGCCAGTCGGCGAGGTGGCCGTCGATGCGTGGGTCGCCGGTGGGCTCATTGCGGAGCAGGGCGGCCATGGCAGGCGTGGTGCGGAGGCTCTCGCCGGCGGTGGAGCGGAGGGTGGTCGTGAGGCCTACGACGATGCGCTGTTGCTCGCGCAGCGGCGTCCAGGGGCGGATGATGAGAGCGGGTGCATTGCCCGGCGTGGCGTTGTCATCGAGCTCGGCGAAGTAGGGGATGAAGGCGCCGGTCGCGGCATCCGCGAGCAGGATGGGGAGGTCGGTCGTAAAGGTGAGTGCGGGGCGGCTCTCGTTGGGGAGCAGGGCAGCGTCTAGCGCTACGCCTGGGAGCACAACGATTGGTGTGTTGGGCGAGAAGCCGTCGCGCCGGTTCCAGTCGGTGGCGGAGATGCGGTTGCCGCGGTTGTCGGCGGGCATGACCTCGTCGGGGAGGTCGATTCTCCAGCCCGTGCGGGTGCCCAAAGAGGCGGCTTCCCAGTAGGCGGAGGGCCAGGGCGCGAGGCAGTCCGTGCCGAGGATGGGCTGGCAGGGTGGCGCGGGTGCGGCGGAGCCGTCGAGGACGTCGTCTATGGTGCCGTCGGAGAGGTCGCTCGTGTCGACGGTTGCATCGGCCGCGGAGCCTTCGCCTGTGTCGGTCTGCGAGGTGTCTGCCTTGCTGCTGCAGGCTGCGAGGAGGAGGGCGAGAGCGGCGAAGCGGAGCTTGAACTGCATGGGCACCTTAGGCTGCGGCGATGGGTTGAGCGTAGTCGGCCGCGAGGGGGTTGTCGCGTTACACCGAGGCTGGCTGTTCGGAGCCCGGACGGGTAGGTCGCAGTGATGCATCCCGTCGCATCACGCATCGCCTTTCTCGCCGGCGGCCCGCTCTCGATCGTGCTCTCGCTCTGGAGCCGTGTGACGCTGGCGACGGTGCGGCTGGAGGTGACGGGACCGGGGCTCGATGGGCCGGCCATCTTTGTGCACTGGCACGCCTACCTGCCGCTGGTGATGCCGCTGCTGGGACGGCGTCGCGCCTGGCTGTTGACGAGTGCTGCGCCTCACATGGAGGCGATTGCGCGGTGGGCGGAGAGGAGTGGATTGCGGCTGATTCGCGGCGCCTCGGGCGAGAACGGAAAGGCTGCATTTGTGGCGCTCGAGCAGGCGCTGCGTGACGGCGGTTCGGTGGAGCTGGCGGTGGATGGTCCTGCAGGGCCGCTGCAGGTTGCGAAGCCTGGTTGCGTTGCGCTCGCGCTGGCGACGGGAGTGCCGCTGGTCGGGGTTCGCTACGTGGGCTCGATGCAGTTCATGACGCCGGGGCGGTGGGACAGGCAGGTGCTGGTGCTGCCCTTCAGCCGCGTGCGCGTCGAGACGTTTCTGATTCCGCTAGATGCTGCTGCAGAGGCGGCCTCGCAGCTCGCGGTGGTGCAGGCGGCGCTGATGGCTGCGGAGCGCGCAAGTTGACTTTCGGCGGTGCGGCAGAGATTCTGGCGCGACCCTGGACACCATGGAGGAAGAATGAAGCTGATTGCGGTGATCGTGCTTTGCGGTTTTTCGTTCGCTGGCTGCGACGACAAGAAAGCCACGCCGGCGGGTGCCGGCTCTGGCTCTGGGTCGGGCGAGGCCTCGGGCTCCGGCTCCAGCTTAGGGGAGGGCTCGGGCGAGGCCTCGGGCTCCGGCTCCGGCTCAGGGGAGGGCTCGGGCGCTGCCAAGGGTACCTTCCGCCTCAAGTTCGTGGAGGTGAAGTGATGTTTCAGAACCTGCTTCGAGGTATCGCGGCCCTTGCGCTGCTCGCTGTCTTCCTGCCCACCGCGCCCGCCTCGGCCGCGCCCGGAGAGGGGAGCTTCACGCCGACCAGATACGTTGTTCCCGTGCGTCAGATCGCGCTCATTTCTGAGCCTGGGCACATCTACACCACGCTGTGGCGTTGCAACGCGAGCCTGTGTGAGGTGGACTTCGCAGACCCTGCCTCGATTGCGGCTGTGTTCGGCGAGATCACCTCTGGAGTGTCAATTGGCGTCTATCAGGGGCTGGCTTTCCAGACCTGTGGCCAGGGTGACACAGGGTTCGTGATCTCCATCGGCGGCTCGGTGACGCTCGGTGGCACGCTATATCATACTACGGGCGGTGCTGTGCCGCTGACGACCGATGCGACTGCCGCGGCGGCGACCCGCGTCCCTCAACCAGGCTGTGCGATGGAGTTTCCGTTTGCCGCGCCACAGCGGGTGCAGCCCAACCTAGAGCTGTCGCTGCAGGCCGGGTTCACGATCCGCAATGCGGGCTTTGCCTCGACGGGTGACATCGGCGGCTGGGATGGCTGTTTTCCAAGCGCAACGGGCTCTGTCTGCGTGGCTTCGACCTCGCTGGTGATGGCGCCCGCAGCCGAGACGCTCCGCCTCGAAAGCTACCTGATTTCGGAGGATGTGACGGACGAGACCGGCGCGACGGCCGGCGGCGAACTGCTGATGGTCGTGGACAGTGCCTCGGTGCCCTTTGCCGGCTTCTCGCGCCGCTTCTACAGTGAGACCTCGGTCTTCCCGACGGTGCTCTACGACACATCTTTTGGGGAGTGTCTGCCGGCCGCTGACGGCACGGTAAGCATCAAGACAAACGACACTGGCGGCGCGACCTACCGGTCGTGGTTCCCAGCCTTCCAGCGGGCCAACCACACGGGCAGGCTCACGCTGCCCGATATGACGACGACCATCCCCTACCGTGCCTATCGGCAGACGCCGTAGCAGGCGCGCTACGGCGCGTTGACGAGCTGGTAGAGCCAGAGCAGCAGGTTGATGGCCCAAGGCAGCGCGATGGCCAGCGCTGCGAGCGCCAGTAGCCACTTGCCTGTGAGCCAGAGCGCGTCGAGCGAGCTCTTCGGGCGCGCTGCCCGTTGCGCGCGCGCGGCGCTCTTCTTGGCTGCAGCCTTCTGCGGCTTCGCGGTGCTCTTCTTGGGCGCCGCGGGCTTGGGCGTGGGTAGGTTCCTTTCTGCGCGGCGGTAGAGGTCGGTGAGCTGGCTGAGGCAGTCTTTGTGGATGCAGATCGTGGCGCCGGGCGCTGGCCGATCCGGGTGGTTGCCGGCGTGGGCGAGGAAGATGAAGCTGGGATGGTCGGCGAGGTAGGCGTCGACCACTTCGCGGAGCACGCCCGTGCCCTTGCCGTGATAGATGACCGCAAGGTGGGGCTGCTCTGCTGTGAGGCGGTTGAGCTCCTTGCGGGCTGCGAGGGCACGCATGGCGTGGAGTTCGACGACGAAGATGCGCTGCACGAGGCCGTTCACGCCACGGTCGACCGCGTCCGTGGGACGCTCGAAGAGGTGGGTGATGGTGGGTGCCGCGAGCTTGTCAGACACACCGGTGATGGTGTGGTGGAAGCCGAAGTGGTCGACCAGACTGTCGATGCTTCGTTGGAGTGCGGGAGGATGCTTCATGGGCCGCGGAGCAGGGCGGTAGGACTGGCGCGGTGGCTGCCCCCCGAGATGGCGTAGGGCGATGTAGCGGGGTTCGCGCGGGTGCGGAAGCAGAGATGGTCGACGGGCTCTGCGCGCCTCTCTACGATGGAGCTCTGTGGCACGGGAGAGGCGATGCTTGGTGGTCTGAAATCGGTATGTTGGGCGGTGGTTGCGGCGCTCGCGCTTCGCGCCCTGCCGGCCCGTGCCGCGGAGCCGCAGCTCGCGCTCGACCTGCCCGTCGACCTGGGTGTCACAGCCTTCGGCTTTCTGCTGGGCGGGAGTGCCGCGCTGTTCGAGGCGGAGCTGTCTCACGCACCCTGCGCGGGCCTCTGCGACAGGTCGGAGATCGCCCTTGCTATCGACCAGAGCGTGGTTGGAAATCACTCCGTGGCTGCGCGGAACTGGTCGGACGGGCTGATCACGGGACTGACCGTCGCGCCGCTGTTGCTGGTGGCTGTCGATCACGGCTGGTCGGATGCGAAGTCCCGCGACGGTCTGCTTACAGATACCGTGCTGCTCGCACAGACGGCGAGCGTGAACCTGGTGCTCAACACCGTTGTGAAACATGCGGTGGGGCGGAAGCGGCCGCTGACCTACGACAGCAGTTGGACGGAGGCTGATCGGAGCAGCGCCGACGCCTCGCTCTCCTTCTACTCCGGGCACAGCGCGACGGCCTTTGCGATGGCGACCGCGACGAGCCGCCTCTTCATGATCCGGCACCCCGACTCCGATTGGGTGGTTCCGCTCTGGCTCGGTTCAGAGGCGCTCGCCGCCACCACGGCCGTGCTCCGCGTGGAGGCCGGAAAACACTTCTGGAGCGATGTGGCCGTGGGTGCGCTGGTGGGCAGCGCGGTCGGCTACCTGGTGCCGCAGCTGCATCTCCGCGAGCAGGAGACGGGTAGCGTCGCGCGGGTTGCGCCCATGGTCGTGGACGACGGCGGCGCGCTGGTCTTCAGCCTTCGCTGAGCCCTTAGAAGGCCGCGCGCATCATGACCGCGGCGTTGCGGCCCGGGGCATCGAAGCCAGAGCCGTGATAGCGAAAGCGGGCATCGAGGATGTTCTCGAGCGCGACCCGGAGCTGGAGCTGTTCGGTGAGTGGGGTACCTGCGCGTAGGCCGAGTGTTGACCAACCATCGGTGCCGTCGCAGCTCTGGCCGAGGGTCGATGCGAGCACGCCGGCGTTGTCGGGACTCGCGCAGATGCGGATGTCGGCCTCGTCGTCGGGGTGAAGGCCGCGCTGCGCACCAGCGAGCTCGACCTGGAGTTCGAGGTAGCGGGCCCGCTCTTCCCAGCGGAGGGCGCCGGTTGCGCGGAAGGGCGGGAGGCGACGCGCGGTGACCGTCTCTGTGCCGCTGGCTCCAACGCGGTCTGTCTCTCCCTCTATGAGCGAGAGCTGGGCGCGGAGCGAGAGGGCGAGCGGCAGCTCGATACGGGCGCTGGCATCGAGGCCTTGGAAGCGAGAGGCCTCGGCATTGTACCGCTGTTTGACCGCGGAGCCATCGATGGTCTCCTCTCCCTGCCAAACGGCGTCGCGCCGCTGCACCGAGCCATCGATATCCAGCCTCCAGAAGGCGATATCTGCAGCGAAGTTCTCGCCCGTCCAGCTGGCGCCTGCTTCGATGTTGGCGGCGAACTCCGGCTCGAGGGCGGCGTTGGGGATCTCGAAGAAGTCGCCGGTGTCGCCTACCACGGTTGTCTCCTGGAGATTGGGCGCTCGGAAACCCTCATGGTAGCCGATCCAAGTCGTCAGGCCGCTCGTGTAGATGGCGGTGAGTTCGCCTGCGAAGGTGAGGCCCTCGTGGCTGTAGGAGACATCGTTGATGACTGGGACGTCGGGCGCCTCGGCGGCGATGCGATCCCAACGCGCGGAGAGCGCCGGCAGCAGCCGCACCCGATCGACCGGCAGTTCGTAACGGAGCTGCGAGAGGAGCCCGATCTGGCTGCTCGTTGCGTCGTCGGCGAACCGGGGGAGCAGGTCTGCGGCGGTGCCATCTGCGAGCGTTCGGCCCGCCTCCGACGCAAGGTCGTAGCGGTAGGCGTCGCCACCCCAGACGAGAGAGAGGCCGGACAGGGGGAGCGCGGAGGTGGCGGTGGCGGTCACCCCGACGGCGCGGACGTCGTCTGCGAGGCGATCGGTCCGCGTGATGGCCGCCTGCAGCCCATCGATGCAGGCCTGTGGGTCTGCTGTGGTGTTGACGGCGCTGCCGTCGGGCTTGGTGAGTCCGGAGGGCGCAGTGACGCACCGGTTCTCCCGCTCGCGGCTGTCGAGTTGCTGCAGCGAGAAGGCGACATCGAGGCTTTCTAGCGCCGGCCCACCGCGGTGCTGCCAGCGCAGATAGGTGAGGTAGTGGGCGTCGTTCTGAAAGACGGCCCGGTCCTGTGCAAGTCGCTCCATGCGGGGCGCCTCCTGCACCTCTGACCAGCGTCCGTAGAGGGTGAACTCGTCAGCGGAGGAGGGCGCGTAGGCGGCGCGGAGGTAGGCGGCGGACTTGTCGTAGGAGGAGCCGAGCAGGGTACTGCCGCCGCCGGTTGTGAGGTCGCCGAAGGAGGAGTGGGCGCCACCGACAACCAGCTCGAACGCGTCGCCGCTCCAACCCAGCCGCGGTGCTACCGAGAGGCTGGTGTCGACGCTCTGGAACGAGGCATCGAGTGCGGCCGTGGCCCCTTGGCCGAAGAGCGGCCGCGGCGTGGTGAGGAGAAAGAGGCCGCCAACAGCATCGCTGCCGTAGAGGACCGAGGCGGAGCCGCGGAGCAGGCTTGCCCGGCCGAGTTCGGAGGGCTCGAAGAGGTTGAGATACTGCAGCGGCCCGGTTCGAAAGGTCGGCATATTGAAGCGGATGCCGTCGAAGAGGATCAGGTTTGCCGGCCCAACCTGACCCCGGACGATGGGGGCGCCAGCGCCTCGATTGGTGGCCTGTGAGAAGACACCGGGGAGCTCGTCGAACAGCTCTGCCGCCGTCTCGATGGGGCGCTGCGCGGCCTCGTCGCGGGTGACCGCGGGCATGCGGAGGGTACTGCCAGGCGGGACCCGCTCTCCCGCTGTGCGGGTGTTGGGCAGGAGGAGCAGATCGATGGCCTCCACGGCGGTGCCGCTGCCCTCTCCTTCGGCAGCAGCGAGGGCTGTGGCGGGTAGGCTGATCGCGAGGATGAGCAGGGTGGCGAGCTGGCGAGGCGAGCGAGGCATGACAGGCTCCTTCCCGATGGGGTGAGGTGTGGCGTTTGGCTGCGACCCATTTGTGGCGCTAGGGTTCGAATCTGGCATCAGCGCGACAACAGTGTGACGCTGCGGCCTAGCCTCCGCTGAGGCTGCTCTCGAAGGCGTAGCTGTGCTCGAGCGGCGTGACCTCGGAGCAGGGGCGGCAGAGGGCGTTCGGCAGGCCGGAGTTGCGTCGCGTGCGGCCCGCGACTGCCTTGAAGACGGGGCCGCTCTGCACCTCGTCGCAGACCAGGCAGGGGTTCAGCGTCCCGTCGGAGAGATGGTAGGGGTCGTCGAGTGCCGCGAGGCAGACGCCGAGGCATTTGAGCTGGGTGTGCTTGGTGTTGAACTGCCAGATCTGGGCGCAGGGCTGGTCGAAGCCGAGGGCGAGGAGGCAGTCGAGCGCGGCAGCGTCATTCTCGCGCATGGCGAGGAGTCCGCAGGCGCGGACCGGCTCGGTGAGGTCCTGCTGCGCGATGTAGACGGCGAGGTTGTTCAGGCTGGAGCATTGGCCGCAGAGGCCGACGTGTGTGACCTCGGCGCCGGCGTCGCGGGCGGCCGAGGCAGAGGCGAAGGTGTCGAGGCGGTAGTGGCCCGGGGTGGTGGGCGAGAGCGCGCAGACCGAGCCCTCGGGGATGGGGTCTGCGGAGCCCTCCGCATAGGGGTTGGCAGTGAGGAGCGCGGAGGGCGTGTCGTTCACGAGTGTTGTGAGCGTCGCGAGGGCCGCGTCGTCGAAGGTGGGGGGCAGGTAGGGTGCTGCACCGCAATCCGCGCAGGAGGGTGTGCACTGCGCCTCGGTGAGCCCGGTGGTGGCGTTGGGGTTTCCGAAGAGCTGGGTGCCGCTGCAGAAGCCCGGCGGTTCGTTGGAGGCAGGCGTCTTGTCTTCCGCGTCACAGGCGGTGAGTGCGAAGAGTGCGAGCAGTCCAAGGAGACGGTTCATCGGGGTCCTGTGAGGGCGTTCAGCAGCGCCGGGTTCTCGTTGATCGTGACGCTCGCGAGGGCTTCGAAGGAGGCGCGGAGCTCCTCGAAGGTGTCTTCGTAGATGTCGGGGCGGGGGAGGTCGGAGGCGAGCCGTCCGCGCACGCCCCAAGAGGTCGAGCCGTCGAGCAGCGCGACATCGATGGGGTCGTCTATCTTCTTGTAGGTCCAGGTGGCCCAGGACCAGCCCTCCGCCTCCCAGCCATCGGTGAGGAGCCGCGCCGAGTCGTAGGCCCACGGGCGATCGCGCATGGTGGAGAAGGAGCCAATGAACCAGGGCACGCCCTGATCTGCCTGCGCGATGCGGAAGCCTGGCATGCTCAGGCTGAGGAGCGCTCGGTAGCCGGCGGTGCTGTTGATGGACCACTCGAAGTTGTGCGTAGAGTAGACCACGTTGGACCAGCCCATCTGGCTCGCGACGGGGAGCGAGTTCATGCCTGAAAAGCCATCGTGGATGACGAGCAGATGGTCGTCGCCGAGCGCGCGGATGGCGTCGTAGAGGCGGTCGTACATGGCGTCGCGCGCTTCGTTGGAGGGGGCGCTGAAGGGCTCCGCGAGAAGGCTGTAGGCGGCGACCTCGTCTCGGTTGTGTAACCTGCGCGAGAGCTCCTCCCAGAGCGTGACGGTGAGCGCGGCGAAGGCCTCCGACTCGTAGAGCCGGGCCGGCCCAGAGTAGTCGTTGTGGCCGCCGGGCGACTCCTGGATGTCGACGACCGCGTAGAGGCCGCGCGCCGCGCAGCTATCGAGCAGAGCCTCGAGGCGCGCGAAGGCGGCCTCGTTCCAGACGAGCGTGGTGGGGTCTTCGAGGTCAGAATTGGTCACGAGCGAGCGATAACCGATGGGGATTCTGACAAGGTTGAAGCCGTGGTCTGCGAGCCAGGCGATGTCCTCATCTTTGACCCATTGGGACTGGAAGAGGTCCATGAGCTCGTCGCGGCCCTGGGTGCCGAAGCGCTGCTCGAGGAGCTGTCGGAGCGGCAGATCGGAGTCGTCGGAGACGGAGGGGTAGCCCGGAAGGCCTGCGACGAAGTCGGCCGCGGTGGCTGCGTCGGTGCGGCCGGTGAGCTCCGCGCCAAAGGCGGCCTGCCAGTCTGCCCCTGTGCCGGCGCCAGCGGCGGTGATCGAAGCATCAACCTCCGCCGCGATGGGCGATGGTGCAGCGGGGTCATGGGCGGCGAGGTAGGCGCGCTGGTAGTCGGAGAGGTCGAGGGCAGTGAGCCAGGTCTCGTGGAAGAGCCAGCCGCCGAGGTTCACGCCGCGGAGAAGTACGGTGTTCCCCTCTGCATCGACGATGCGGGTCCCATCCGCGGTGAGCCGGCCGGTCGGGCGGAGCGTGGGTTCGCTGGTGTCAGCACCTGTGTCTGCGGAGCCTGTGTCTGCGGAGCCTGTGTCTGCGGAGCCTGTGTCTGCGGAGCCTGTGTCTGCGGAGCCTGTGTCTGCGCCGGAGCCCGTGTCCGACGAGCTGGTATCCGCGCCAGCATCGGTTTCGGCGTCAGAGCCGCTGTCGGAACAGGCGGTGAGTGCGAGGGAGAAGAGTGCGAAGCGCAGCAATGACATGGAGAACTCCTTCGATGGATTCAGTGGCCGGAGCCTGGAAGTGCGATACGATTCCTGCCGCCCTGTTTGGCTCGGTAGAGCAGCCTGTCGGCCATGGCCAAGAGGGTGTAGAACTACACCGCCTCTCGCCCACGTCCAAACAACACGGTCAAGCCCGCTCCGGCCCCGTAACTAGAAGCGGAAGATGCGCATCGCGTTGCCGTAGAGGAAGCGTGCCCGCGCCTCGTCGGTGAGTTGCAGCTGCGCGACCTCGGCAAGGCAGGCGGCCGGCGTCAGCATGGGGAAGTCGCTCGCGAAGAGCACCTTCTTGCAGCCGCTTGCCCGCATGTAGTCGGTGAGCTCGCGGGGATACCGCGAGGGCTTGTAGGCCGAGGTGTCGATGTAGAGGTTGGGATACTTCATCGCGAGCGCGATGAGCTCCTGCGTCCATGGGAAGCCGGTGTGCCCTGCGACGATGACGAGTTCGGGGAACTCAACTGCGACCTGATCGAGGTAGGGGATGGGGCGGCCGGGCTCCGATTCACAGAGCGGTCCGGCGTGGCCGGCCTGTGTGCAGAAGGGGATTCCGAGGTCGACGCAGGCGGCGTAGAGCGGGTAGTATCGGCGGTCGTTGGGTGGCAGGTTCCAGAGCCAGGGCAGCAGCCGGAGCCCACGGGCGCCGTCGAACTCCACGGCCCTTCGGAGCTCGCGCACGGCCTCCATCGGGCGCGCAAGATCGACCGAAGCGAGGCCTACGAGTCTGTCCGGGTGAGCACGAACGAGCGCCGCAAT
>JABMMX010000251.1 GCA_013205435.1 Deltaproteobacteria bacterium | reverse complement strand
CTTTGCACCCGGCTTGGAGGCTGCCTTCGCGGCTGCCTTCGGCGCGGGCTTCGAAACGGGCTTCGCGGGGGTCTTCGCGGCTACCTTCGCAACAGGCTTGGAGGCTGCCTTCGGCGCGGGCTTCGCGGCTACCTTTGCAACAGGCTTGGAGGCTGCCTTCGCGGCTGCCTTCGGCGCGGGCTTCGAAACGGGCTTCGCGGGGGTCTTCGACTTCATACACGCCTCCATTGCATCGTCCTGCCAAACAGCAGGCGGTTGGAATGTGCCAACAGACATCCGAGGCGAGAACTACCAGAGTGCGCTGCAGGAATCACAAAATCGGAGCGATCATGCAGGCTAGGGGAGGCCGACTGCGGCGAGGAGTTCGCGGGCCCGCTCCACCTTCACACACTTTTCGGCCATGAGCTGTGCAGCAATCTGCTCCACCACCTCTCCCTCCGCGCCGGCCGTGGCTGCCACGCTGCGGGCATGCAGGGCCATGTGTCCCTTCTGGATGCCGGTGGTGCCGAGCGCCTTGATGGCCGCCAGGTTCTGGGCGAGGCCGACTGCGGCAAGGACGGAGCCGAGCTCGCCGGCCGTCTCGACGCGGAGCATGGAGAGCAGCGCCTTGACCATGGGGTGGAGGCGGATGGGGCCTCCGACGATGCCGACGGCCATGGGGATGTCGAGCTCGCCGACGAGCGACTCGCCCTCGAGCCACCAGCGGGCCATGGGGCCGTACTGGCCGTCGAGCGCGACAAATGCGTGGGCGCCAGCCTCGATGGCGCGCCAGTCCTGACCGGTGGCGATCGCGACGGCATCAATGCCGTTCATGATGCCCTTGTTGTGGGTCGCAGCCCGGTAGGGATCGCACTCGGCGAACTCGGAGGCGCGGACGATGCCGTCGGCGACCTCGCTGCCCGAGAAGCCCTGCCATGCGAGGTTGGCGACGGGGAGGCGGCAGCGGGCGCGCACGCGGCGGCGGTCGGCGAGGTTGCTGAGGATGCGGAGGAAGACCTGGCCGCCGGAGAGGGCCTCGAGCTCGTCGGCGAGCCCTTCGCAGATGGTGTTGATGAGGTTGGCACCCATGGCGTCGCGGGTGTCGAAGTAGAGATGGACGACCAGCATGGAGCGGTGGCGCGACTGGCTCCCGTCGCCGGGGCGGATCCAGCGCACATCGAGGTCGGAGGCACCGCCGCCGCGGGCGCGCATGCCCGGCTCGAGGCTGTCTGCCAAGGCGAGGAGGCGGGGCCGTTCGGCAAGGATGCGCTCCATTGCGGCGGCGGGGTCGCTGCAGCCGACGATCTGGATCTGGCCCGTCATGACCGAGTTGTCGGCGACGACGTCGAAGCCGCCGGCGTCGCGCACGATGGCGGCGGCGTGGCTTACAGCGGCGACGATGGAGGGCTCCTCGACCACCATCGGCACCACATAGTCGCGGCCGTTGATGAGGAAGTTGAGCCCGATGCCGATGGGCAGCTCAAAGAGGCCGACCACATTCTCGATCATCTTGTCTGCCACAGCGAAGGGCAGCGCGGCCCCCTCGGAGGCGAGCAAGAGTGCAGCCTGCTCGGCCGTCACAAAGCCGGCGGCCTCAAGGCGGGCGACCCGCTCGTGACGGGTGAGGCGGTAGAAGCCGGGGATACGTGAGGAGCCAACCATGGGTGCCGAATAGCGCGAAAGGTCAATCAGGGCGAGTGCCCAAGGCGCCCGCTAGGGCGATGCCCGGAAGGAGCAGCGGTATGCGTGCGCTCTCTGCAGATGCGGCGAGTGCCTCGCTGGGTTCGAGACCATCTGCAAAGGCGACCACAATGTCGCCGCCGCCGGCTCCTGAAGGCTTCGCGACCCAGCCTGCGCGGGCGGCGACCTCGATGCAGCGCTCCACCGAGGCGCTCATGATGGGCAGCGCGGCGGCGGCGGAGAGGGCTCGCTCGGCCTCGGCGAAGCGGGCGACGAGGGTGAGGAAATCGCTCAGATCGCCCGCCGCGAGCGCGACAACGGAGGCCTCGGCGGCGGCTGCCATGCT
>JABMMX010000250.1 GCA_013205435.1 Deltaproteobacteria bacterium | reverse complement strand
ACGGTGCTGGTGGTGGAGCATGACCGCGACACCATCGAGCAGGCCGACTACGTGGTCGACTTTGGGCCGGGCGCAGGCGTGGAGGGGGGCGAGGTGACCTTCGCCGGCAGCGCGGCAGAGCTGGCGGCGGCCGTGGGCAATGTGACGGGAGACTACCTGTCGGGACGGCGCGAGATTGAGGTGCCGGCCGTGCGGCGGGAGGCGACGCGGGGCGAGATTGTGGTGGAGCGGGCGCGGGCCAACAACCTGCGCGATGTGACGGTGGGCTTCCCCGTGGGGCTCTTCACCTGCGTGACGGGCGTGTCGGGGACGGGCAAATCGACGCTGGTGAACGAGATTCTGCTGCCGGGCTTGGCCAACCTGCTCAGCGGTTCGACCCACGCCGTGGGGCTGCATGCGGGCATCAAAGGGGTGGAGCGGATCAACAAGATCATCGAGATTGACCAGCAGCCCATCGGACGCACGCCGCGGTCGAACCCTGCGACCTACACCAAGCTCTTCGACGAGATCCGGCTTCTGTTTGCGGGGCTGCCGGAGTCGCGCATCTACGGCTACGAGCCGGGCCGATTCTCCTTCAACGTCGCGGGCGGCCGCTGCGAGAGCTGCCACGGCGCAGGGCTGCGCAAGATTGAGCTCTCCTTCCTGTCAGACACCTATGTGACCTGCGAGAGCTGTCAGGGTCGCCGGTTCAACGATGCGACGCTGCGGGTGAAGTACCGTGATCGGAACATCTCCGAGGTGCTCGCGATGCCGATTTCGGAGGCCGCGGTGCTCTTCTCGCCCTACCCGAAGGTGCGGCGCTTCTTGGAGACGCTGGTCGATGTGGGGCTTGGCTACATGTCGCTGGGGCAGCCTTCGACGACGCTGTCGGGTGGCGAGGCGCAGCGCATCAAGCTGGCGCGGGAGCTGGCGCGACCGGCGACGGGCGACACCCTCTACCTGCTAGATGAGCCGTCGACGGGGCTGCACTTTGACGACATCCGCAAGCTCCTCGTGGTGGTGCAGCGGCTGGTCGATCTGGGCAACACGGTGGTGATGATTGAGCACAACCTCGACATCGTGAAGACGGCCGACTGGGTCATCGACATGGGGCCTGAGGGTGGCACGGGCGGCGGCCAGGTTGTGGCTGTTGGGACGCCCGAGAAGGTGGCGAAGGTGAAGGCGAGCCACACCGGCAGGTTCCTCAAGGAGCTGCTCCGCTGAGGCGCGGGAAGGCTTGCCCGCCGCGCGCAGTTGGTGCAAGAGCGCCGGTGCGACAGAGGCGTGTCGATGGTCGGAGCGACATGAGCAGGTCGCCAAGGCCCCCGCCACCCTCGCTGCCGCGCCCAACCTCTTTGACCTCCAGCGGAGCCCCCATGTCTGCCCATATTTTGCCCTTTCAAGGCCACAGGCCGCAGCTTGATGCAACGAACTTCATCGCCCCCACCGCGGTTGTCATCGGCCAGGTGAAGCTCGGCGCCGATACCTCGGTCTGGTACCAGACTGTCTTGCGCGGCGACGTTCACACCATCGAGATCGGTGCCCGCACCAACCTGCAGGACGGCACGGTGGTGCATGTGAGTTCGGGCAACCACTTCGCGCAGGTGGGCGACGACTGCACCATCGGCCACCGCGCCATCATCCACGGCTGCATCATCGGCAACCGGGTGCTGGTGGGCATGGGTGCGATTGTGCTGGATGGCGCGGTTATCGGCGATGACTGCATCATCGGCGCGGGCTCGGTGGTGACGCCTGGCACGCAGATTCCCGCCGGCTCGATGGTGATGGGTGCGCCTGCACGCGTGGTGCGGCAGCTTCGCGAGGGGGAGGTGGCCTTCTTGCCGCTCTCCGCCTTGCACTATGTCCAGAACGCTGCGGAGCACATGGCGATGCTCGCGGAGCAGCGATGAGGGTGCAGGCTGCGGTGCTGGCGCTCCTGCTCGCGGGATGCGCGGGCGGGGCTTCGGCCACGAAGGCAGAGGTTGCGACCGATGCACCCTCGCCGGAGCTGCAGCGGTGCTTCGAGGTGGCCGAGTTGCCGCGGATTGCGCAGGCTTGGGGCGAGGCCGATGCGACGGTGGCGGCCTTTCTCTCCTTCGAGGAGGAGCATGCCGGCTGCGAGCCGCTGCTGGTGCCGGCCGACAAGCCGGAGGCAGAGGCCGCAGTGCTGCGCGCCGGACTCGGGCTGCAGCGGCTGCAGATGTACCGCCTTGCCTCGCAGGCCTACTTTTCGGAGCAGCAGATGGAGCAGACCTGCAGCACGCTCAAGCGGGGCCTGCTGATTGGCGACCAGCTGCGGCCGCTGTTTGATGCTGCGAAGAAGGTGGACGAGGCGACCCTGCCCGAGTCGATGCGGGGGCTGGGCGAGAAGGTTGCGCAGGAGGCCAACCGAATCGCCGGCTTTTTTGTCTTCGCCCATGAGACCCACTGCCGCATCGAGGGGAGCGGCGAATGAGGCAGATCCTCGGCGCAGCGTTGTTGTTCGCAGCGGGTTGCGGAGGTCCGGCGCGCGAGGCGCTCCCGCCGCCGCCAGGCTCTCCGGAGCAGGTGGTGGCCTGCGAGACGATGCTCAAGGAGTTCGGAGCGTTTGAACCCAAGGCGCACACCGAGGCTGAGGTGACCGCCATGATGCAGCGTGCCGATGGCGAGCGTGCAGGCTGCGCGGCGGCGATGGCCCGTCAGGCGACCACGCCCGTCGAGGCTCTCTTTGCCCGCCACCGTGCCGGCCAGTTCGAACTCCACGCGCTCTCGCTCGAGCGTCATCTTGCGGAGGCCTACGACGGCGGCGCCAACCGGTGCAGCATCGTCAAAGACACCTTCGCGGTCTTCTTTCGGCAGCTCGCCGCGGTGGAGACGGGGCTGCAGCAGGAGTCGCTAACGCCCCGGGAGCAGGGGCAGCTGAACGAGCTTCGGGAGCTGGACCTCAAGTCTATCGACCTGCTCTTCGCCCACGCGCAGGACCAGTGCAAGGACCTCACCCGCTAGCCTCGTCCGCGGCTCTGTTTCTGGAGTGCGTAGAGGGTCTGGAGCGCTTCGAGCGGCGAGAGGGTATCGAGCGCGAGGGCCTGGAGTTCGAGGAGCGCAGGGTGGACGGTCGGCGTTGGCTCGGGCGGCATCGCATCGAAGAGTGAGACCTGGCCGGAGTGGGCCTGCGCCCGCTTGCCGCGCCGGAGGATGGGGCCGGAGGCGGTGCCGTCACCGTCGGATTCGAAACCCTGCAGGAGGTGGCGGGCGCGGGCGACCACGGGTTCGGGCAGGCCGGCCATGCGGGCCACCGCGATGCCGAAGGAGCGGTTGGCGGCGCCGTCAACGACGCGGCGGAGGAAGACCACCTCGTTGCCCGTGTCGCGCACGGCGACGCTGCAGTTTCGGATGGCGGGGCGGGAGGTCACCAACTCGGTTAGCTCGTGGTAGTGGGTTGCGAAGAGTGCCATCGCCCCCACGCTGTCGTGCAGATACTCGGCCACGGCCCAGGCGATGGAGATGCCGTCGTAGGTGGCGGTTCCACGCCCGATCTCGTCGAGGACGACCAGGCTCTTGGCCGTGGCGCTTCGCAGGATGTGGGCCGTCTCGCTCATCTCGACCATGAAGGTGGACTGGCCCTTGGCGAGGTTGTCGCTGGCGCCCACGCGGGAGAAGATCTGGTCGACGATCCCGATGGTTGCCGAGGCGGCCGGCACGTGGCTGCCGATCTGGGCGAGCAGGACGATGAGTGCGACCTGGCGGATGACCGTGCTCTTACCGGCCATGT
>JABMMX010000249.1 GCA_013205435.1 Deltaproteobacteria bacterium | reverse complement strand
GCATCAGCGCCCCCTACGATACCGCTCACCCCGGCCTCTGGACCGAACAGGGCAAGCTGGCAGCCGTTGGCATGCGCATCAGCCGAGGCGTCTCGATGCATGGCGCCGCGCTCAACCTCACCACCAGCCTCGACGCCTTCTCCCTCTTCGTGCCCTGCGGCATGCCCGGCGCCGCGGCCACCTCGGTCGCCGCGCTCACGGCGCAACCACCTGCGCTCACCGAGGCCGCCGAAGCCTGCGCAATCCGCTTCGCAGCAGCGCTCGGCCTCGAACTCAGCCCAGAATTCAGCTCGGACGAGCAGCGCTGACGGCGTCCCAGATGCGTGCTGCAACCTCTTCGCGGCTGCCCTCGCCAGACACCTGCACCCACGGGTCGCTGCGCAGCGCGAACGACTGCGCGTAGCCCTCCGCAAAGAGCTTCAGCTTCTCTGCGGTCTCGAAGATGTCCCGCTCGCCACCCCGCGCAGCAACCCGCTCCATGCAGGCCTCCGGGTCGAGGTCGAGCCAGATGACCAGATCGGCCGGCCGTGCCTGCGCGTTGATCCGCGCTACCCAGTGCCGGTCCACCTCCATCCCCTGGTAGGCGAGCGAGCTGTGGACATAGCGGTCGGAGATGACCCACTTCCCGTGCGCGAGCGCCGGTTCGATGAGGTGGGTCAGGTGATCCAGCCGGTCGGTGGCAAAGAGCAGCGCCAGCGTCTCGGCATCAAAGGCGCTTCCATCGGGGCGGAGCAGCTTGCCGGAGAGGATCTGCCGAATCGTGCGGCCGACGAGCCGCCCTGTGGGTTCGCGGGTGCAGAGGTGGTCGATTCCCTCCGATTCGAGGCGCGCAGACAGGAGCGCGAGCTGCGTCGTCGTCCCTGCACCATCCAGTCCTTCGAGCACCACGAACATCGTCACCTCGCACTGCAATTCGAGGCTGCTCTTCGCATCCCTCTGAAGTGCCGTCAACGCACCACAAATCGGGCTCCGAACCTGCTCCATTCCCTTGACCCTCGCGCCTCACAATGTTAGCGATGCGCTCCCTTTGATCTTGGACGCCGCGCACGCGGTGCTCCCACGACCTGGTTAGGCGAGATACATGAGCAAAGAAGCGATGCAGACCCGCAATGAGACTGAGCTTGGCCCCCTTGAGGTCAAGGTTGACGGAGCCGTTGAGCGCGCCATCGGTCGCCTCAAGCGCGCCATGGCCCGTGAGGGCATCCTCAAGGAGGTCAAGAACCGTCGTTACTACGAGAAGCCCAGCGTCAAGGCCAAGCGCAAGCAGCGCGATGCCGAGCGTCGTCGGCGCCGGTCGCTCCGCACCCGCCCCGAGTAGTCCGATAGGCGACAACCGTCGCCTGCCGACCGCCACGCCGCACCTGCGGCGTTTCGCGTTTTTGCCATAACGCTCTCCTCCGAGTCGACCATGCGCCACCTCTGTCTCCTCGCATCCCTTCTGCTGTTCGCCGCCTGCGACGACGCCCAACCCGAACGCGCCGGAGGTGGCGGTGGCGGCGGTGGTGGTGGCGGCGGATCGGTAAACTGCTCCACCGCGACCGCGCTTGAAAGCTTCGCAACGGCCTATGTCTCCGCTGCCGCACGCTGCGACGTCGGCAGCACCATCGCTCGCGGCCCCATCTCGCAGGCCGCCTTCGCCAGATTCCTGCAGGCCAACTTTGCGGCGACGCTGGCGCCCTCGCTCGAGGCGGGAATCGTGCGCTGGAACGAGGCAAGTCTCTGCGCCGCCGTCAGCTCCCTCAGTGGCGACTCCTGCGCCATCGACGATGACGACTGGGACCTCCTCGATGGCACACGCCCCCTCGGCGGCGACTGCAACTGGAACGACGAGTGCGCCACCGGGTGGTGCAACTTCGGTGCTACCTGCCCCGGCGTCTGCGCCGAGTTCCTCGCCATCGGCGCAACCTGCACCACCTCCAGCAGTTGCCCCGACGGCGCCACCTGCACCACCGGCAAGGGTGCGGACCCCACCTGCCAAGAAGAGGCACCACCCCTCTACGTGGCCGCCGGTGGCGCCTGCGATGCCGATGAAGCACGCTGCCTCCGCTCCTACTGCGACGGTGCCCTCTGCCAGCCCTACCCTACGCCCGGCCAGTCCTGCGCTGCTACCACCCGGTGCGACGGCGGCTTCTGCGACGAGACGACCTCGACCTGCCGGCTCTGGCTCAATGCGGGCGCGAACTGCAGCGCCACGCGGGACTGCCGCGACGGCCTCTTCTGCGACCTCAACATGGGCATGCCCGCCTGCAAGCCACTGCTGGCCAACGGGGCATCCTGCGGCTCCGGCGGCCCTTCGGAGAGCTGCGCGTCGGGCATCTGCAACCAAGAGAGCCTCTGCGCCGACGCCTTCGCGCCGATTGCCTGCAGCACCCTCGAACGGTAGCAGATTGCTGGCCTGCTAGCCCTTCGCCTGCGCCGCCACTGCGGCCGCGGCCGCAGCGATCGCCTCCTGGTCGCCCAGGTAGTAGACCTTCCGCACCGCGAGCGTCTTGCTGAGCTCGTAGACGCGCGGCGCGGCGGTCGGGATGTTCAGGTCGGCGATGCCATCATCCGAGATGCCCTCCAGGTGCTTCGCTAGCGCGCGCAGGCTGTTGCCATGCGCCACCACCAGCGGCGTTCCACCGGCACGCAGCTGCGGCACCAGCACATCGTACCAGTAGGGGAGCACGCGGGTGACCACATCCTTGAGGCACTCGGTATCGGGGAGCTGCTCGGGCGCAAGCGACCCATACCGCGCATCGTGCGACGGGTGGCGGTCGTCGACCACAGAGAGCGGCGGCGGCGGGGTGTCGTAGCTCCGGCGCCAGACGAAGACCTGCTCCTCGCTGTGCTGCGCGGCGGTCTCCTTCTTGTTGAGCCCCTGAAGCGCCCCGTAGTGGCGCTCGTTCAACCGCCAGTGCCGGTGCACCGGGATGAAGTCGAGGCGCGCGGCATCAAGGCCAATCTGCGAGGTGTGGATGGCCCGACGCAGCAGCGAGGTATGCACCGCGCTCGGCAGGATGCCCTCCTTGCGGAGCAGCTCACCCGCCGCACGGGCCTCGCCGCGACCCTTGTCGCTCAGGTCCACATCGGCCCAGCCCGTGAACCGGTTCTCCACGTTCCAGGTGCTCTCGCCGTGGCGGAGCAGAATCAGCTTGTAGCTCATGGACGCCAGCTCCCATGGTAGTCGTTGTCTTCTATCGCGATCGCAGTCTTGCAGACCTCGAGCGGCACAAAAGTGTCCATCATCACCGCAAGTTCGTTCGTGCTTCGGTGGCCGATCGAGCCCTCGTAGGCGCCCGGATGCGGCCCGTGCATGACGCCGCGCGGGTGGTAGGAGATGCTCCCCGAACCGATGCCCTTGCGCGAGATGAAGTTGCCCTCCGCGTAGAAGAGGATCTCGTCGCAGTGCACCGCCTCGTGCGGGTAGGGGCAGGGGATTGCCTGCTCGTGGAAGTCGACCATGCGCGGCACGAAGCTGCAGATGATGCCGCCGCCGAAGGCGAAGGTGCCGTGCCAGTCGGGCGGCAGGTGGACGAGACCGGCCCGCGCCTGGAACTTGAGAATGTTGAAGGTCCACGGATAGACGCTGCCATCCCAGCCCACGACATCGAGCGGCGAATGCGCCAGCGTGAACTG
Organism: Deltaproteobacteria bacterium; assembly: GCA_013205435.1. GTDB lineage: Bacteria > Myxococcota_A > Bradymonadia > REDH01 > REDH01 > CAIWGR01. Next base: position 3,938 of record JABMMX010000249.1, on the reverse strand, counting down.
CGTGAAGCGGTCCTGCTGCTTCACGACGAAGGTGCGGATGCCCTCGTCGTTCGGCCCGGTGAAGGTGGGCGCGATGAAGTCGCGGTGGCAGAAGGGAGCATCCATGCGGATCTGACCGTTGTGGGTCAGCCACTGCTTGGGCAGCCGGATGGTGTTCCGGATTTCGAAGCAGAGCCAGTCCTGCTCCACACCTTCGTCGAGCACGAACCGGTGCTTGATGCTCCGAGGCACGCAGACGTAGTCGCGGTGGCCGAACCGCAGGTCGCCCAGCGGCGTGCGGAGGATGCCGGAGCCCTTGTGGATGTAATAGAGGTCGTCGCCGTCGGCGTTCGAGAAGTAGACAGGGTCTGACTCTGTCGGCTTCACCGACGAGAAGACCACATCCTTGTTGAACTGGAGCGCGACCCGCGAATTGAGCGGTGAACCACCGCGGCGCGGAAGCTCGAACGACTTGAAGTGGCGCCGACGCAGCGGCATCACCGTGTCGAGCCCTTCGGCAACCGGCGGCGCAAAGCCGTAGTCCGAGATACCCCACTCCGTGTGCCTGTGCGGCTCATGCAGATGGTACATGAGCGTAAAGGGGCCATCGAAGCCCTCACGCGTGTGGGCCTCCTCGTGCCGGATGCGCCCCTCGTCATCGGTGAACTTGATGTGATGCTTGGCCGGGACCTCGCCCGCTACGAGCCGCTGAATCATCGCTGCCTCCGCTGGTTAGATGCGACCGGTCGCCTGCTGCTCACGCTCAATCGACTCGAACAGCGCCCGGAAGTTGCCGCCACCAAAGCCGCGGTCGCCCTTGCGCTGGATAATCTCCAGGAAGAAGGGGCCAGCGTCGGGCGACTGGAAGATGTTGCCGAAGTCCTTGCAGAAGATCTGGAGCATGTACTTGCCCGGGCCCTCGCCATCCACGAGCACCTCGCGCTTGGCCAACTCGGGCATGGTCTCGTCGATGACGATCGCAGACTCTGCAAGGCGAGCCGGAAGCATCTCGTAGTAGCTGCTGGGCGTGGGCATGAAGGGCACGCCCTGCTTCCGCATGTCGGGCACCACGCCCATGATGTCGCGGACGGTGAGCGCGGTGTGCTGCACGCCGGGCCCATGGTTGTCTTCAATGAAAGTGTAGATCTGCGAGCGGTCGAAGAAGGGCTTCTTGGGCTCGTTGTTGGCAAACTTGATGCCGCTGTGCGGGTCCCAGACCACCACCGACTTGAGGCCCGAACCGGTCTCCCGCTCCGGCGACACATCCTCGGTATGGAACTCGATGCCCCAGTACTCCTCGAAGCCCATCACATCCTTGGCCCAGAGCAACATGGGCTTGAGCGTCATGAAGTTGCTGGTGATGTGGTCAATCTCCGCAAAGCCGTAGCGGTTCGTGCCGCCCTTGGGCGCCTCGAAGTGGGCGATGCCGGGCGCGATCTCGCGGTAGCCGTCGCGCTGCTGGAAGGTGAAGAGCACATCTCCGAACGGTGTCGCGATGGAGAAACGGCGGAGCGTGCCATCTTCGCTGGTGTGCGTCTCGATGTTGTTGAGGATCGCGGCGCCGCGCTCTGAGAGCGTCTTGAAGGTCCGCTCCACATCCTCGACCCGATAGATGAGCTCGCCGACGCCGTCGGGATGGTGGTTGAGGAAGCGACCGGCCGCACTCCGCGGCTGAATGGCCTCGGTGCAGAGATAGGTCGCGTTGCCGGCCCGAAGCGCAATCGAGCGCTCGCCAGCCGTGGCCTCCCAGGCCTCCGACGTCTGACCAATCCAGGCCAGATCCATCTTATCCACCCAGAAGGCACGGGCGCGGTCGAGCGTCTTCACATAAAAGTGCACCGCTTCCACCGACATCAAACCAAGCGCTTGCGAACGAGCCATCTCTACTCTCCTGTTACGGGCGCCAGCGGCGCAAATCTCGAAATCACTTCTAACACCTCGCGACGCGCCGACACGCGGCTACCGAAGCGCCGATTGTGGTCGTCACGGAGGCCGGCTGCGAAGGTCGCAAAATAGCGATCCACCGCGGCCCTGTCGTCGGCCGTGTAGATGGTCCGGAAGCAGCACCTGCCCTCCGGCGCCTCGTCCAGCGAGGCAAAGATGGCGCCGGTGAAGCAGCCGGTATCGACCACCTCCTGGATGTGGTGGCCCCGCATGTAGGCCTCCCACTCCGCGGCCGCATCGGCCTCCACCTCTACATAGACGACATAAAACACGGCCACCTCTGTCGCACCCGACGGCCTGCCGGCAACCTGCCAGCGCCGACCATCGTCGGGGGTGAGCCGTTAGAAACAACGCTCCCCCCTTCTGTCAAGCGGGGGAGCCTTCCGCAAGCGCGATCAAGGCCGACACAATCGCACCCACATCGCTGTCTTTCGGGGTAAAGACCGCGGCAACGCCCATGCCACGCAGCGTCGCCGCGTCGTGGTCGGGGATGATGCCACCCATGACGACCGGCAGATCGGTGATGCCCCGCGCAGCAAGCGCCGCCATCACCTCGCGCGCCACATGCAGATGGGCGCCAGACAGACAGGAGATGCCGATGACCTCGGCGCCCTCCTGCACAGCTCCGCTCACGATGGCCTGGGGCGTCTGCTGCAGCCCCGAGTAGATAACCTCCATGCCTGACTGACGGCAGGCATAGGCCAGCAGCTTCACAGCGTTCACATGGCCGTCGAGGCCGCTCTTGGCGAGGAAGACCCGGTAGGGGCGCGCCGCCGTCGGCAGGTTCAGCGGACGGTAGGCAGCAACATCGCTGCCGATCGTGGCCTGGTATCGGCCGCCGAAGGCACGCGCGAGCGTCTCGGTCCACTCGCCGGTCGTGCCTCCCGCCTTGGCCAGAACGAGCGAGGCCTCCACCAAGTTCGAGCCCGATCGAGCCGCTGCCTCGAGGGCCTCACGGGCCGCAGCGACCGCAGCGCCATCACGCGACGCCCGCCAGGCCGCCACACCCTCCACCTGACGCGCCGCGCCCACCGCCCGCTCGGCGCTGTCGTCCTCGTAGCGCGGCTTGCGAGCGATGTTGAGCTCACCGGTGAAGGCGTTCACCCCAACGCGCAGCCGCTCGCCCCGCTCGAGCGCAGCAGAGGCCTCCACCAGGTTCTGCGTCAGCCGCCGCGCGATGAAGCTGATCGACCGCTCGAAGCCCTGCGCACGGAGCTCCAGCGCCACCTCGCGCGCCGCCGCCATCGTCCGCGCCGTCTCCCGCTCAATGACCACGCTGCCCTCGAAGATGTCTTCGTAGTCGGTCAGCCCCGTCTCATACATCAGCACCTGCTGCGTCCGAAGCGAGAGGGCCTGCTCCGCAGCATCCGGCAGCCCTGTAGCCTCGCGGAACCCCGGCAGCTGCAGCGCCCTCATCCGCGCGCCCGCAGACAGCACCACCGGCAGCGACTGGTAGGCGATCCTGACAATGTTCACCTCTGGCACCTGCTCGGTCAGCGTGAGCGAGCGCACCTGGCAACCCGCCCGCCACTTCATGCCCGGCAGCCCGTAGAACTCCTCGCAGATCGCCGGCCAGAGCTTGGCGTAGGCGCGCACCTTCGCAATCTCCGGCACCAGCTCGATGCCGCTGTTGATGAAGAACGACAGCTGCTCCACCACCGTCGCAAACTGCTCGTCACTCACCCGCGGCCGCACCGCATCGAGCACCATCATCGCGTTGCCGACGGCAAAGCCGATCTCTTCTGCCGGCGTCGCCCCACTCTCCATGTAGTGGTAGCCACAGGCGTTCATGGGGTTCCACTTGGGCGTGTGGGCCGCCGCAAAGGCGATGAGGTCGGTCTGCAGCCGGAGCGAGGCATTGGGCTCGAAGATATGGGTGCCGCGCCCCACATACTCCTTCAGCAGGTCGTTCTGCGTGGTGCCCCGCAGCGCAGGCAGCGGCACGCCGCGTTCCTCAGCGACAGCCAAGTAGAGCGCGTAGAGCCAGGGCGCCGTGGCATTGATGGTCATCGAGG
>JABMMX010000248.1 GCA_013205435.1 Deltaproteobacteria bacterium | reverse complement strand
CGCGACGAGGCCGAGATTCGCGGCCACCGCCGCACCTACATCGGCGCACTGCCCGGCAAGATCATCCAGGCGCTCAAGAAGGCCGGCGCGGTCAACCCGGTCGTCCTGCTGGACGAGATCGACAAGATGTCGAACGACTTCCGCGGCGACCCCTCCAGCGCGCTCCTCGAGGTCCTCGACCCCGAGCAGAACATGGCCTTCAACGACCACTACCTCGACCTCGACATCGACCTCTCCGAGGCGATGTTCATCACCACTGCCAACAACATCTCGCAGATCCCGCTGCCGCTCCGCGACCGCATGGAGATCATCGAGATCTCGGGCTACACCGAGCAGGAGAAGCTGGCGATCGCCCGCGCCCACCTGGTGGAGAAGCAGCGGCGTGAGAACGGTCTGGCAGAGGTCGATGTGACCATCTCCGACGAGGCCGTGAAGACGGTTATCTCCCACTACACGCGGGAGGCCGGCGTGCGCGGCCTGGAGCGCGAGATCGCTGCCATCTGCCGCAAGGTGGCCCTCGATGTGGTGAAGCGGGGCAAGGGCGAGCGCTACCTCATCGGGCGCCCCGAGGTCATCCGCTACCTCGGCCCCATCAAGTTCAAGGATGAGCGGCCCGAGAAGGCCGACGCGGTGGGCATCACCAACGGCCTCGCCTGGACCATGTATGGTGGCGTGCTGCTCACGGCCGAGGCGACCATCATGGCGGGCGCCGGCAAGCTGACCATCACGGGCAAGCTCGGCGATGTGATGCAGGAGTCGGCACAGGCGGCCATGAGCTATGTTCGCGCCCGCGCCGTCAACCTCGGCCTCAACCCGAGCTTCTACCAGAAGATAGATATCCACGTTCACTTCCCCGAGGGCGCCTCGCCCAAGGATGGCCCGTCGGCCGGCATCACGATGGTGACCAGCCTTGTGTCGGCGCTCACCCGCATTCCCGTCCGGTCGGATGTGGCGATGACGGGCGAGGTGACGCTGCGGGGCAGGGTGCTGCCGATTGGCGGCGTGAAGGAGAAGCTGCTGGCGGCCCATCGGGCTGGCATGCGGACGGTCATCATCCCCAAAGAGAACGCCAAGGACCTGCACGAGGTGCCCCGGTCGGTGCGTCGCGCGCTGAAGATCATCCCGGTGGAGCATGTGGACGAGGTGCTTCGCGTTGCGCTGGTGCTCGACCAGCCGGAGGCCTTCTACCAGCGGCTCAAGCAGCCGATTCTGCCGCCCGACGTGCGCCTGCTCGAGCCCACGCGGGTGGAGCCGGTGAAGGTCGACGACGAGGAGCATCACGCGACGCCGGTCCCGAACTAGGCGGTTGCGTTGACAGCGGACGGCAGGCTCTAGTAGCGCCGTCCGCCAACTGAGGGCGCATAGCTCAGTGGCAGAGCGCCTGCTTTACACGCAGGTGGTCGCTGGTTCAATCCCGGCTGCGCCTACTACGACGGGGGAGGCGGTGCGCGAGCACCGCTTTCCGCGTTTTTGCTCGGGAGCTCCGCGCTCGCCTGGAGCTGCTGGAGGCGCCGCCGGTTGCCAGGTCTACTCGGGCACGAAGAGCGGCTTGCGCTCCTTGAGCACGGGCCGCTTGGGCTCGGCGGGCGGGGGCGGAGACGTGTGACGTCACGACCTTCGCCGCGCATCTTTCATTCCGCGATATCTCGGCGCATCAGGTCATTCTTCGTTGAAATTTGGCGTGCTTGCGCTATCCGAGCCCCCATCGCGTTCACCCGTGAAGGATATCCCATGGCTCGCCACTTCGTGCTTGCGTTCGTGCTCCTGCTTTCTGGCATCGTTGCGATGGGGTGCGAGGGGCTCGCGACCGATACACCCCCGCTGCCTGTTGCCGACACAGGCGTGCCGGAAGAACCTGGCGTGAATGGATGCGGCGGGGAGGGCGAACTCTCCTTTGGCGTTGGAGAGGCGCAGCCGGGCGAGGAGTGCGGCCTGTGCCAAGACGGGGTGCTCTTCTGTACGGGACCTGACGCGCTCGCCTGTGGGGCCCCGTCGCCACCGAACGGTTGCGGCGGGTGTGGGCTTCTCGAGGGTGAGCCTGGCGCGACCTGCGGCCTGTGTGATGATGGCCAGTGGAGCTGCGGCGGCGGCAAGGTTTCCTGCATCGGTGAGTCGCAGTCCAACAGCTGTGGCGGTTGCGAACCGCTCGCTGCGACGCCCGGAGAACTCTGCCTCCTCGGCACGGGCGAGGATGGGCTCACCATCTGCGTCGGTCGCGCATCGACCGCCTGTGTCTCGCTGGGCCGCAACCTCTGCGGCGGCGCGAGCGCGCTCGAACTTCCCGTTGGCATCACGGGCGTGGAGCCGCGTCCGGGTGCGCGCTACGACGACGGCTGCCGCGCGGGCGTCTTGTACTGCGAGGGTGAGGCGCTCGCCGCCCTCGACGTCCGGGTCCCGAATGCATGCGGCGGTTGCGTGCCCCTGTTGGGTGAGCCCGGTACCTCCTGCAACGCCTGCGGTGCCGCCTGGAGCTGCGCGGAAGACGGGTCGGTCGCCTGTGTTGGCCCGAAGGTCAATGCATGCGGCGGCTGCACCGAGCTGCCGTCGTCGCTCGGCGCCTCCTGCGGGGCCGAGGGCGGCAGGGTCTCCTGCATCGGTACCGAAGCGCTCGGCTGCGCGATCCCGGGCATCTCGAATGCCTGTGGCGGGCTTGCCCAACTCACCGGACCGGCGCTCGGCTCGGCGTGCGGGGAGTGCTCGGATGGCGTCGTTGTCTGCGACACATCGGACGCGTCACGCGGGCGAACGATCTGTGCGTCGGCGCGCGCTGCTAACGCCTGCGGCGGCTGCGCGACACTGGAGGCTCCTCCGGGTGGCCGTTGCGGGACCTGCGGGACGGGTAGGCTTGCCTGTAGCGCAACGGGCGCCGACATCGTCTGCGATGGCGACCTTGGCGATGCGGCAAAGAACGCCTGTGGCGGTTGTGGTGCATTGAGCCCTGCGGTCGGCGTCGCCTGCGGACGCTGCGGCACCACGGGATGCGACGACTCGTTGGCGGGACAGGTCCGTTGTGTCGAGCCGGCGGCCGGCTGCGCGGCTGCCGCGGTTTGCGGTAACGGCACAGTCGAAGCGGGCGAGAGCTGCGACGATGGCAACCAGCTCGCCGAGTCCTGCGAGTATGGGCTGCAGAGCTGCTCGGTCTGTGGCGCAGCCTGCCAGGCTCTTGCGGGCGCGACCTCTTACTGCGGCGACCGGTTTCTGGTTGCCGGAGAGGAGTGTGATGACGGAGATGCGATCGAGACAAACGGCTGCACCTCGCTCTGTCGCTGTGGCACGGGGTTCCATGCGGAATCCGGCTTTTGCCGCGCAGATGTTCGGCCATGCCTGCTGCCCAATGCCACGCTGGCGTTCGAGCGTTGGAATGGGGCGACCTATGCCGACTGCACGGCCTCGCGCTGCGATACGGGTTATGCCGTGGTGGCGGGGCGCTGTTTTCAGGACACGCCGCAGCCGCTTGGTGCGGCCTGCACCGACAATGCGGAGTGCGAATCGGGGAGTTGTAGCACCTCGCCGGACGGCGTCTCGAACGACCGCTGCGCGCCCGCGGAGATGAACTTCGTGCCGGCGGGCTCGTTCACGATGGGATCGCCCCTTACGGAACTTGGGCGCGACACCGACGAAACCGAGCATCTGGTCACCCTCACGCGCGCCTTCTTCGTCGACCAGACAGAAACCACCCAGGCGAGGTGGATGGGCGTCTCGGGCGGCGTGAATGGCTCCTACTTCCAGGATGCCACCTGCGTTGACGGGACCTGTCTTCCCAATGTGAACGCCAACCCGGATGGCCCCGCCGAACAGGTCGATTGGTATGCAGCGCTGGGATACGCGAATGCCCGCTCCGAGGCCGAATCTCTGCCCCTCTGTTACGAACTGCTTGGTTGTAGCGACCCTGCCAATGGGTGGAAGGATGGGCGTCATGAGGGTTGCACTGGCGCCAACGCCGTTGGCGCGGGCTGCTTGGGCTACCGGCTGCCCAGCGAGGCGGAATGGGAGTTTGCCGCACGGGGCGGCATCGCTGCTGCTACCTATGGTGGAGACCTGCTAACGATTACGGGCTGCGCGACGCTCAGTGGCGCAGCAGGGCTTCCTGCGGGCACGCCACTTTCCTCGGTCGGCGTCTATGCCTGCAACGCAGGAAACCGTTCCATGACGGTTCGGAGCGGCGCCGCCAACGGGTTTGGGCTCTATGACATGCTCGGCAACGTCTGGGAGTGGACGAGCGACAGTTACGGCACGGAGTTCACTGGAATCACCGACCCATCGCCGGTGCCCATCGACACACGGGTCGTGAACCGAGGCGGCAGTTGGTACAGCACCGCCGCCTATGTCCGGGCAGCCTTCCGGAACGCACCCGAACCAGCGACGCGGTTCGCCAGCTTCGGTGTGAGGCTCGTTCGGAGTGTCGTCCGAAGCTGCTCGCTCGCCAACGCTACCGCAGCAACCCAGACTTGGAACAGCGCCACCAGCGCCTACGGCAGCTGCACCGCGACGGCCTGCGCTTCCGGTTACACTGTCAGCGCCGGCGCTTGCGTCGTCGCCTCCGTATACTCCCTGGGCACCGCCTGCACGCTCGACGCCGAGTGCGCCTCGGGCTTCTGTGCGACGGGCCCGGTTGGCACCGCCAACGATCGCTGCGCGCCCGAGGGCATGAACTACATCCCGGCGGGCACCTTCACGATGGGGTCTCCCCTTAGCGAATCGGGGCGGGTCGCCGATGAGGTAGAGCACTCGGTGACCCTCACGCGCAGCTTCTTCCTGGGGCAGACAGAGGTAACGCAGGGGCAGTGGAAGGCGCTCTTGGGCGGCGTCAACTCCTCCTACTTTCAGTCCACCACTGGTACTGCACAGACGACAAGCAACGCCAACGACAGCGGCCCTGTAGAGTACCTAGATTGGTAT
>JABMMX010000247.1 GCA_013205435.1 Deltaproteobacteria bacterium | reverse complement strand
TCGACGGCTTCCCCCGCACCCGTCCGCAGGCCGAGGCGCTCGACCTGGCGCTGGCTGCTGCTGGAGTGACGCTCGATGCGGTCGTGTTGCTTGAGGTCCCCGATAGCCTCATCGTCGAGCGCATCATCTGGCGCCGCACCGACCCCGACACCGGCACCATCTACCACCTCAAGTTCAGCCCGCCCGAGAGCGACGAGATCGCAGCGCGCCTCCAGCAGCGCAAAGACGACACCGAAGAGGCCTGCATCAACCGCCTGAGCAAATATCATGGCGAGACGGCCCCCATCGTCCCCTTCTACGAGAGCCAGGGCATCCTGCGCCGCGTGGATGGCGTTGGCGCACCCGACGACATCACGGCCCGCCTCCTCACCTCGCTGCAGCAGTAAGATGAGAGGCCGTAGCCTGTTCATGCTTGCCCAGGCGCTGGCCTGCGTCGCGATCGTTGCCACGGCCTGCTCGGAGGCGCCTGTCCGCGGGCGTGGATCCTCCGGCGGCGGTGGAGGTGGCGGTCTGCCTGCCGACACCGGCACGGGCGACGCGGCGACAGAAGATACGTTCGGCGCAGACAGCGGCCCCGATGACACGGGCGCGGTCGACACCACGGTGGATGACACGGGAGCTACCGACACAGCCGTGTCCGATACGGGCAGCGATACAGCCGGCGATACCGCGTCAGACACGACCACCCTCCCGCCCACGGAGAACTGCAGCAACGGCGTGGACGACGACCTCGACCGGCTCATCGACTGCCTCGACCCCGACTGTGCCGGTGCCCCAATTTGCGGCGACTTCGTCGAAGATTGCGCCGACGGCCGCGACAACGACCGTGACGGCGCCATCGATTGCGCCGACAGTGACTGTGCCGGCACGCCGGTCTGCGCCCCGACGCGCGAAACCAACTGTACCGACCGCCTCGACAACGACCGCGACGGCGCCACCGATTGCATTGATGACGACTGTGCGAGCGACGTCAACTGCCGCACCGCACCGGAGCGCTGCAACAATGGCCTCGACGACGACCGGGACGGCGCAGTGGACTGCGAAGATGGCGACTGTGTCTTCGATGCCGCCTGCAGCTCCTCCTCCGGCGCCTGTGACAACCCCAGTGATATCGGGGCGCTCACAGGCGTGACCTACGCAGACGTGACGAACCAGTGCCTGCTCACCTGCCTCACGGGTGGTGCGCCTGCCATCGATGTCTGTTTCTCGGACTGCGTCAGCGGCTCCTACGGCACCTCGCAGGCCTGCGGCGACTGCTTCGGTGCCACCGCCTCCTGCGGCTTCACCGACTGCAACAGCCCCTGCTTCCCCTTCGGCGGAACGCCTGCCTGCGACAGCTGCGTGCAGAGCAGCTGCGGTGCCGACTTTGAAGCCTGCGCCGGCCTCCCTCTGCCTCTCTGACCTACGCCTCACCGCGGATACGCCATGAAACTTGCTCTGCGCCGCAACGCCCTCCTTTGTCTTGTGATGCTCCTCGCCGCCTGCGGCACCGATGCTGTGAGCCGAGAGCGATCAGAGTCCGGCTCCGACACCGGCGCAGCCGATGCGGCCGATGCGGCCGACACCGCGCCTGATGGAAGTGGCGACACCTCGACTGACGGAAGCGGTGACACCTCCGTAGACACCTCCGCAGACACCACGCCCGACGGCAGCGGCGATACCGGCACCGTGGACCCTACCTGCGGCGACGGCCTCCTCGACGACGGCGAGGGCTGCGACGATGGCCTCGGCAACTCCGATACCGCGCCCGATAGCTGCCGCACCGACTGCCTCCCCGCCAGCTGCGGCGACGCCGTTCTCGACAGCGACGAGGGCTGCGACGATGGCTTCGACAACTCCGACACCGCACCTGATGGCTGCCGCACCGACTGCCTCCCCGCCAGCTGCGGCGACGCCGTTCTCGACAGCGGCGAGAGCTGCGACGACGGCAACCTCACCCCGCAGGATGGCTGCGACGCCAACTGCAAGGAGGAGATCTCGCTCGAACGGCTCTGCACCCCCTGCGTCTCAGACGCCTCCTGTGGCAGCGCCTTCGCCTGCGTCACGCTCGATACCTTCATCTGCACCCTCGACTGCTCGTCAGACGGCCTCTGCCCCGCCGACTACACCTGCCTGAATGCGACCGATATCGCCGGCGGCCCGGGCCGCTTCTGCATCCCCGACGCCGGCTCCTGCGCCGCCTGCGAAGACCTTGATGGCGACGGGCGAGGCCGCACCGCCTCCTGCATTGCGCCTGACTGCGACGACAACAACAACCAGATCTTCGTCGGTGCGCCTGAGCGTTGCGACGGCCTCGACAACAACTGCGATGGCGCGACCGACACGGGCTGCTCCTGCATCGACGGCAACACCACCCCCTGCGGCCTTACCGAAGGCACCTGCGAGCTCGGCACGCAGACCTGTGCCGCGGGCGCCTGGGGCGCCTGCGTGGGCGGTATCTCACCCGATGCCGAACGCTGCGACGGGCTCGACAATGACTGCGACGGAACCATCGACGACTTCGCTGTCGATGCCATCCGTTACTACCGCGATGCCGACGGCGACGGCGCAGGCGCTGGCACCAGCTACACGCTCGCCTGCGGCCCCGACCGCACCTTCTCCGTCACCAACGACACCGACTGCGACGACAACCGCGCCGCCGTCCGTCCCGGCCTCGAGGAGCGCTGCGACGGGCTCGACAACGACTGCGCCGCCGCCACCGCCGATGGCCGCGATGAGCTCTCCATCGGCAACAGCTGCGACGGCGCCGACCTCGACCTCTGCGCAGAGGGCCGCGTCGTCTGCGCGGTCAGCACGCTCACCTGCGACGAGCCCACCGGCGACGCGCTCGAGAGCTGCGACGGTCTCGACAACGACTGCGACGGCAACATCGACG
>JABMMX010000246.1 GCA_013205435.1 Deltaproteobacteria bacterium | reverse complement strand
GCTCGCTCTTCGGGTCGTCGGACGGTCAGTCCGAAGGGGCGCTGACGGGGGTCGCGGGCGTCGGAATGGCGCTGCCGATGATCGTGGGTCAGATCCCGACGATGATCAACGAGATGTCGGAGCGGATGCGCCGCGTGACACTCGAGATCAGCTGGCCGGAGGGCGAAGGGCGCGGCACGCTCACGGTGCAGCAGTATGTGGTCAACCTCAACAAGGGCGGCGCTGAGGGTATCGCGAAGCCGACTCCTAACGGCCTGCCGATTGCCCCAGTGGCACCATGAGGGTGCACCGTTCTCAGCGCGGTCTGACGCTCATCGAGGTGATGCTCGCGGTGGCGCTTCTTGCGACCATCACGGTGATCCTTTGGGGAACGGTCTCGACCAGTTTCAAGATCCGGAACGCGACCATCGACAAGTTCGAGCGGAACCGGGTGGTTCAGCAGGCGATGGGCCGCATGGTGCGTGAGATCGCGACGGCCTTCATCACAACGCCCAACGCCGACCCGACGAACGACAAGCGCGAGGTCATGCGTGAAACCGTCTTCGACGGCACCGACGACGAGCTGAACTTCACAGGCTTTTGCCATGTGCGGATTCAAGAGGAGGAGGTTGCCGGCGTGGAGGCCGAGCTGACCTACCGGATCGAGTCGATGACAGGGGACGACGGGAAGGTTCATCGCAATCTGGTACGGCGCGAAGATGCGCCCATCGATGCGCACGCCGACAAGGGCGGAGTGGTCTACACGATGGTCGAGGATGTGGAGGATGTGCGGTTCGAATACTGGGACGGGAGCAAGGAGATTGCGGGCGAGGCCTGGGCGCGGGAGTGGGATGCTTCGGCGCACGACGGGCAGCTGCCAAGCCGAGTGCGGATCACGATCAAGGTGAAGCACCCGCTCCGGAATGACCGAGACATAACGATGTCGACGCAGACAACAATCGCTCTGACGGAGCCGATCGACCCCTTCAAGATTGCGCAGGATGAGGCGCGGGGCGCGCTCGTGAATCGGCTGCAAGAGGCCCTGGAGCAGCGTCCATGAGCCTGACTTCCCGCCTCAAGACGCTGCTGTCGCGGCTGCGGCTCCCGTTGCCGGCGCGCGAGCGGGGCATTGCGTTGATTCTGGTGCTCGGGACGGTCGCGGTGCTGACGGTTTCGATTGTGCAGTTCATCTACGACACGCGGGTGAACCTTCATCTGGCGCAGAACCAGCGCGACGAGGTGAAGGCCTACTTCCTGGCCAAGAGCGGCATCAACCTGCAGCGGCTGGCCCTCTCCTACCAGTTCGAACTCGCCGACAAGGCCTCGTCGGGCGACATGCTCGGCCGGGCGGCGAAGAACGGGAAGTTCCAGCTCTGGCGATACCTCGATATCTTCCTTCCGATTGTGACGAAGGGCGAGTTCAACACGCCGATCGGCGGCGTGGATTTCAACTCGCTTGGCGGCGAGGGGTTCGGCGGTCTGACGGGTGAGATCGAGTTCGAGAACCCCGTGTCGGAGAACGGCAAGGTGAGCATCAACTCGCTGGCGAAGTCGCCGCTGCCGCAGGATACGGCGGCGGCCCTCTGCGCGATGTTCCGTCCGATGGCCTTCGCGCAGCCGCAGAACCGCGATGCGCGAGAGGATGCACGGCTGCGGTACGAGCTGGTGGCGGCCATCATCGACCATGTGGACCCCGACTCCGACATGACGATTCTGGACGAGAACTGCGTGGCGAGCCGCGGCGGCGCGGGCAACGAGAGTTCGCGGTATGCCGACCTGGAATGGGAGCCGCTGAACGAGCCGCTGCTATCGCTGGAGGGTCTGCTGCAGGTTCCGGGGATGACGCCGGAGCTGTTCGAGAGCGTGCGAGACCACCTCACCATCTACGATACGCAGGCCTTCCTCTACGCGAACATGGCGACCGACATCGACTGGTTCAGCTGGCTCTGCAACCACATCCAGGGTGCCCCGCCGGGATACAACCCCTGCGTGACCGACATGAGCATAGCGTCGACGGTGCTCTACCAGACGCTGGCGCTCGACGGTCGGGTTCGGTTCTTCGAGAATCCGATGCAGGTGCTGATGCTGATGCTGACGGGTCAGCAGGCGCCGGGCGGCGAGGACATCACGCGCGACCTGTCCCGGATGATGGCGTTTGGGTCGGCGGATTCGGTGGTGAGTTTTGTGAACGAGACGCTGTCGCGGAACCCGACGGCGGGGGCCTTCTGGGCGCAGTATTCTCGTCCGCGGCCCGAGATGGCGGCGGCCGCAGCGACACTCGGCTGGACCCCAGCCTACTTCGCGCTGTTGCTCCAGCAGCAGGCCACGGCGCCGCAGCTGCAGACGGTCACCTACGACACGGCGGCGATGCGTTCTTTGGTGCGCACCGATACCCCGAAGATCTATACGGTAACGGCCAAGGGCCGCTATGGTCAGGCAACGCGGGAGCTGCGCACGGTGGTTGATTTCAACCGTGACGGAAGATTCCTCTTTTGGAGTGAAAACTAGTGGGCAGCCGAATCATTGGACTCGATATCGGTACGACGAGCCTCCGCGTCGTGGTGCTGGATGCAGGCTTCCGCAGCCTCACGGTTGTGGAGATGTGCGAAACGGAGATTTTGGTCTCTGGCGCGGCAGCCGCGTTGGAGGACGACGCTGTCGCGCTGGCGCCTGCAGAGGCGCGGGTCGCTGCGGTGGCCGAGGCGCTAGAGCGGCTCCGGGCGCAGGGGATGCTGGAGGCCGAAGGCTTTGGCGTCGCTGCGACTTCGGAGGGCATCTACCTGACGCCGCTGGCGCTGCCCTTCAACGGAGCGAAGGAGATTGGCGCGGTGCTCGTACCGCAGCTCGACGGCCGCATTCCGGAAGAGGTGGAGTCGCTGCAGCTGTCCTTCACGGTGGGCAACCGTCTGCCGTCGGGCGAGCATCAGGTGTTTGTGGCTGCAGCGAAGCCGGAGGCGGTGGCGGCGCGACTTTCGGACTTGGCCGCGTGGGGCATCGACCCTCGGGTGCTGGAGCTTTCGCCCTTCCCTGTGGCTGCTGCGGCGGCCTGGCTTTTGGGCCCGACATCGGAGCCTGTGGCGGTGCTGGACATCGGAGCGCAGCGTGCGTCGCTCGTGGTCATCGCCGACCAGAAGGTTGAGTTTGTGCATACGGTTGCAGGCGGTGGCGCGCTGGTCACGGCTGCGGTCATGCGGGCCTTCCCCGACCTGGACGAAGAGACCGCCCGCATGGGCAAGCACCGCGACGGGAGCCTGCTGATGCCGGCCGAAGGCGAGGCTTGGACGGAGGATGAGGAGCTTGTCTTCTCAGCCTGCGAAGAGGGGGTGAAGCCGCTCGTGCGCGACCTGCGTCGGTCGCTTCACGCGCATGCCACACAGTGGGGCCGACCCGTTACGCGGCTCTATCTGACGGGCGGTGGTTCGCAGCTTCGCGGGCTGCCGGACTACCTCGGCTCGGCGCTTGGCTTGGAGACGGAGTTGCTCCCGGCAACGCGCCCCCAAGTTGTGGCGATGCCCGACCTTGCGGAGCAGCTTCCGCTGTTCACTACGGCGCTGGGGTTGGCGCTGAGGGCGGCCGGCATGCAGAGCGCGACAGGTCTCGACCTGCGCGTGGGCGCCTCGGCTTTCAAGGGGACGACGGAGCACCTCCGCGGCCGCCTGGTGGAGATGGCGGCCTGGGGCGGCGCAATCGTTGCGGCTCTGATGATGCTGCTGGTTGCGCGTGCGTCGCTTCTTCAGGCGGAGGTCGATGTGCTCGACGCGGAGCTCACGAAGCTGACGACCGAGGTGATGGGCAAGCCTGTCACGGGGAGCGAGAGTATCCTCAAGGCGATCAAGGAGAGCGGTGACGAGGCCTCCTTCATCCCCAAGCAGTCGGCCTTCGACATCTTCGCGGCGGTGACCGCAGCGGTGCAGGCGACCTCGGATGAGGGCTACGACGCCAAGGCGAAACAGGTGGATGTCGATCTGCAGCGCAAGCAGTTCCTCATCAAGGGCATCGCCGACACGGCGGAGTCTGTGGACGCGCTGGAGACGAAGCTGAGCGAGATTCCCTGTATCAAGGAGATCAAGCGTGGGTCGGTCGAGGCATCGCGCACGTCGGCGGGCTTCGACTTTGATATGAAGGGAACCGCGAGCTGCGCAGCGATTGCGTCGCCGGCGAAGAAGGCTGCGAAGTCGGGAGGCAAGCCGTGAGCGCGTTGAGCCAGGGCTGGGCCACCCTACGGTCCAAGTTTGATGCCTTGTCGCAGCGCGAGCAGACGCTGCTCATGGCCATGGCGGGGACGCTGAGCCTGCTCGGTGTTATCGTGGTGGTCGGGCTCTCGATGCAGCGCTCGTCGCAACTCGAGGAGCAGCTGCTCGGCAAGCGGGAGGCGCTCACCCAGCTCCTCTCGCAGCGCGACACCTTCATGGAGCGGATCACGGCGCGCAGCGACCGCGAAGAGAAGCTGAAGAAGAACAGCCTGCGACTCTCCTCGTTTGTGGAGGACCAGGCGCGCGAAGCTGGCTTGGGCCGGCCGCGTGAGTTCAAGGACACGCAAGAGCCGGTGCCGGGGCGCTCCGAGGTGACGGCGCATCGGACGACCGTGCGCATCGAAGATGTGAGTTTCGAGCAGTTCAAGGATCTGCTCACCTCCATCGCCGACACCGAAGAGCTCGTCTTCATCGAGAAAGTAGGCATGAACGCTGCGAAGAAGAAGGAGGCGGGCGACCACATGGATGTGGAGCTGTCGCTGGTGACGTACAAGATGGGCAGCGCTGACAAGGAGGAGAAGCCATGAGCCCCACCTTGCGGAAGACCCTCTTTGGGCTGCTGTTCTCTTTCACGCTCTCGATCGGCCCGCTGCTGATGTTCCCGATGGGCATCGTGTCGCGCGTGATTGAGGCGCAAACGGAGAAGGCGCTCGGCTACAAGTATGATGTCTCGCTCGAGAAGACGACGCTCTCCGGGCTTCCCGCGGTGAGCCTGCACAACCTGCAGCTGCTCCCCTTGGGCGGAACGCAGGAGGGGCCCAAACTCCCCATCAAGTTAGAGAAGGCGCGCATCTCGCTCGGGCTCTTTTCGCTGCTCCGCGGCAAGCCGTCGGCGGAGGTTACGCTTACCTTCCCGTCGGGCGAGATTGTCTCGCGGCTCATTCCTGGCGACGGATACCGGGCCGAGGTGGACTTCTTCGATGTCGACCTTCGCGATCTGGACATCATCCGACAGAAGCTCGGCTTGCCGGTGTCTGGCGCGGTGCGCGGCAATATGACCTTCGAACTCGATGCGGAGCGCCGCCTGAAGGGCGGAGAGATCAACCTGAGCATCGCGCCGCTCGTCATCGGGCCCGGCGCCTTGAAGTCGGCGGCGACCAAGAGCCTCGAGGGCGGCATCCCGCTGCCGGCGACAGCGCTCGGCACGGTCTCATTTCGCGCCAACATCAAAGACTCCGACATCGTCATCGACGCGCTCGAGTCGGACGGCCAAGATATCAAGCTGGCCTCCAACGGGAAGATTCAGGTGCGGGAGCCCTTCAAGGCCTCGTCTCTACAGCTCGACCTCCGCTTCCTCATCGAGGACGATTACAAGGAGCGGGCCGGCCTCGGCGGTCTGTTCGGCATGGTCCCTGTGCTGCAGCGCGCCTCCTGCGGCGAAGGCTGGTATGGCCTGCGCATCTCTGGCTCGGTGGCCCGTCTCGGCCCGCCGTCGCCGCTCGGTGCAAACTGCAAGCAGGGTGCGAAGGCTGGCGCGGCCAAGGACGAGAAGCCGGCATCCCGGCCCGTGCGAGCGAAGGCTGGCGCGAAGGACAAGGCAGCTGCCGAGCCTGACCCGGCCGCGGAGCCCGAGGCGAAGTAGCGCTTAGGAGCGGCGGGCCGTCACGAACCCGAGGACGAGGTCGATGACTTGGTCCAGTTCGAGGTTGGTTGTGTCGACCTCAATGGCGTCGTCGGCCTTGCGGAGCGGCGCTACGGCGCGCTCCATGTCGCGGGCATCGCGGGCAGCGATCTCGCGGGTGACCTCTGCCGAGGCTGATTCATGCACGCCCGATTGCACCACGCGGCGCCGGCTTCGCGCATCGAGTGAGGCGGTCAGGAAGAGCTTGATGTCTGCATCGGGGAAGACGACCGTTCCGATGTCGCGGCCCTCCATCACGCAGTCGTTGGCTGCTCCGAGGATGCGTTGTCGGTCGACGAGCGCGGTGCGGACGGCGGGAACGGCGCTGACCTCGGAGGCGGCTTTGGAGACCTCAGCAGCGCGGATGGCCTCTGTAACATCTTCGCCGGCGAGGAGGATGCGGTTGAGTCCATCTACAAACTGGAAGTCGATGGGAAGGGTGCGGGCGATCTCGCCGAGCTGTTCGTGGGCGCCCGCAGCAAAGGTATCGATGCCGCGGCGATGCCCCTCGAGGGCTACGCAGCGGTACATGGCACCGGTGTCGATGAGTCGGAAGCCGAGCCGCTCGGCGAGGAGTCGGGCGACGGTGCTTTTGCCTGCGCCCGCGGGGCCATCCATTGCGACAATCATGCTTGGCTCCGATCAACATGGGCGCCGAGCGCGTTGAGCGCGTCGACGAAGCCAGGGTAGCTGACGTTGATGCTTTCGGCACCGTCGATGGTGCAGGGCCCCGTGGCGCCAAGCGCGGCCACGGCGGCGGCCATGGCGAGGCGGTGGTCGCCGGCGGCATCGAAGGAGAAGGCGGGCCAGCCGCTGCCTCCTCGACCTCGGACGATGAGCCCCTGCTCTGTCGCTTCGCAGTCGACCTGCATGGCCTGGAGCAGGCTGCGTGTGGTCGCGAGGCGGTCGCTCTCCTTAAGGCGGAGCTCCGCGGCGTCGTCGATGCGTGTTTCGCCCTCACAGAGGGCCGCCAGCAGCGCCACAAGGGGGAGTTCATCGATGAGCAGGGGGATGGAGGCCCCACGCACCGACTGCGGTCTTAACGGGCCTGCAGCGACGGTGACCTCTGCGACGGGTTCGCCGGAGGTGGTGACCCGGTTCCGACGGAGGGTGACCCGGGCGCCGAGCTGCTGGAGGTGGGTGAGGAAGGCGGTGCGGGTGGGGTTCACACCGCAGCCCCTGACGGTCACCTTGCCGCCGCTCACGACCGCTGCGGCGAGGAGGAAGGCGGCGGATGAGAGGTCACCGGGGAGTTCGAGGAGGCGGGGACGGAGGAGTTCCGGCGACTCGAGGCGGACGAAGGGGGCGACGGCGTCGGCGGCCGCGGTCTGAGGCCGCAGGTAGTGATGGGAGGAGGCGACGCGGACGCCGAAGGCGCGGAGCAACCGCTCGGAGTGGTCGCGGGTGACCTCCGGCTCAACAACCTCGGTCACGGCGCGCCTGTAGAGCGAGGCGAAGAGGATGGCGGACTTCACCTGGGCCGAGGCAACGCGCAGAACCGCACGGGCAGGCTCGAGCTGGCGGGCCATGTCGGCGCCGCTCCGCACCACGAGAGGCAGTGTGCCGCGGGAGGAGACCTGGAGCGAGAGGCCGAGGTCGTTGAGCGGGTCGGCGATGCGGGCCATGGGGCGGCGTGAGAGGCTCTCGTCGCCCGTCAGCGTTGCCTCCACGCCGGCACCCGCGAGGAGGCCTGCGAGGAGCCGGGCGGTGGTGCCCGAGTTTCCGCAGTCGATGGGCCGCTGGGGCCGCTTGAGCCCATAGAGGCCGACGCCGCGGACCACGATGATGCCGGGCACGGGTCGCACGACTTCGACGCCCAGCTGCTCGACGGCGGCGAGCGTGGACTGATTGTCTGCGCCCTCCCCCGCTCCGCGGAGTTCGGTGTCGCCCTGCGCGATGGCCGCGAGCATCAGTGCGCGGTGGGTGACCGACTTGTCGCCCGGCAGGGAAATGCTCCCGGAGAGCGGCCCCGGCGGCGGCGCGATGACGAGGCGTTCGGCCATCAGGCCTGCTTCCAGACACGGTTGAGAGCGGCGGCGCAGCGCTCCATCTCTTCGGCGGTCCCGATGCTGATGCGGAGGTGCTTCGGCATGTTGTAGGGGGTGAGCGGGCGGGTGATGACGCCCTCGCGCAGGAGCGCATCGAAGAGCGCCTTGCCGCCCATCGGTGCGTCGATGAGGACGAAGTTCCCGTGCGACGGGACGAAGCCGATGCCCATCGCGGTCAGCGCCTCGGAGAAGGTTGCGAGGACCGCACGGGTCTTGGCGGTTGAGGTGTGGAGGTAGCCTGCGTCTGCGAGCGAGGCGATGGCGGCCTCCTGCGCGACCAAGTTGGTGTTGAAGGCGTCGCGGGAGCGGTTGAAGCGCTCGGCGACATAGGGCGGCGCGAAGGCAAAACCGATGCGGAGTCCTGCCAATGCGTAGGCCTTGGAGAAGGTACGGGTAACGACCATGTTGGGGCGCAGGGCGCGGAGGTCGAGCCCTGTGGGCGCGGAGCCATCGGCGCGATACTCGATGTAGGCCTCGTCGAGGACAACGAGCACATGTTCGGGCACGGCGTGGAGGAAGGCCTCGAGCTGCTCGTGCGAGAGGTGGGTGCCGGTGGGGTTGTTGGGGTTGGCGACGAAGAGGAGGCGGGTCTTGTCGGTGCAGGCCGCGGCCATGGCATGCAGGTCGTGACCGAAGTTGAGGCTCGGAACGACTGTGGTCGGCACGCCAAAGGTGTCGAGCGCGAGCTTGTAGGCGATGAAGGCGAACTCGGAGATGACGGCGTGGTCGTCGGCGGAGCAGAAGGCGACGACGAGCTGTTTGATGATTTCGGCCGAGCCGTTGCCGAGGAGGACCTCTTCGGCGGGCACAGCAAAGGCTGCTGAGATAGCCTGGCGAAGTGCGTAACCGGCGGCATCGGGGTAGAGGTGAACGCGCCGGGCTGCGGCCTCCATAGCCGCGATGGCAGCGGGGGAGGGGCCGTAGGGGTTCTCGTTGCTGGCCAGCTTGATGACGCCGATGATGCCGAGTTCGCGTTCGACCTCTTCGGGCGGCTTGCCGGGCATGTAGGGGTCGAGCTTGTAGATCCAGTCGGGGGAGGCGGTCTGGGAGGCTGACATGACGAATCCTGAGGCAGAGCAGACGAGAGCCGCGAGTTAGCCGCGCCTCCCGCGACCCGCAAGCGACGGGCCGCCTACCACATCGTGCTCGGTTGCGAAGCCGGGGCCGACGCCGCCCTCTTGCCACCAGTCCTTTACCGCCGTTGCGATGTCTGACGTTGCGCCACCGCCATCGAAGGGGAGCCAGCGGCTGTCGCGGTGCTTGCGGAACCAGGTGAACTGTCGGCGTGCAAAGTGGCGGGTGTCGCGGGCAAGCGTCTCGATCCAGTCTGCCTCCGCGAGCCGGCCGTCGAGGAGTTCGAGGACATGGCGGTAGCCGATGGCGCCGAAGGGCTGCGCTGTCGTCGGAACGCCCGAGGCAAGGAGCGCCTGGACCTCCTCCACCAGGCCGGCTTCGACCATGGCCCGGGTGCGCAGGCCGATGCGGCGGTGGAGCTCGTCGCGCGGGCCGGCAACCACCAGCGAGAGATGGCGGTAGCGCTCCTCCTGAAGGCCATGTTCGGCGTTCTGTTCGCTCCGCTTGCGGCCCGTGACCTCGATGACCTCGAGCGCGCGGATGATGCGGACGGTGTCACGGTGGTGCATGGCGGCCGCTGCCTCCGGGTCGCGTTCGCGGAGGCGGGCGTAGAGCACCTCGATGCCGACCGCCTCGATCTCTGCGGTGAGCGCGGCGCGTAGTTCGGGGTGCGCTGCGCCGCCGGCGGCGAGCCCGTGCAGCAGGCTGCGGAGGTAGAGCCCTGTTCCGCCCACGACGACGGGGAGCCGACCGCGCGCCACGACGGAAGCGATGGCCACATCTGCGTCGCGGACAAAGTCGGCTGCAGACCAGGTATCGGTCGGGTCGCGGGCATCGACAAGGTGGTGCGGGAGTCGGGCACGGTCGGCGAGCGAAGGTTTGGCTGAGCCGATGTCGAAGCCGCGATAGACGGCAACGCTGTCGGCGTTGACGAGCTCGCCGCCAAGCTGCTCCGCGATGGCCGTGGCGAGGCCCGACTTGCCCGCCGCGGTGGGGCCGGCGATGACGACGATGGCGGGGCGGGATTCGCCGCTCATCGGCGGCCGAATCGGGTCTCGAGTTCGGCCAGCGTCATGCGGAACCAGACAGGGCGGCCGTGCGGGCAGTTTGCGCCGAAATCGACCGCGTCGAGGTCTGCAAAGAGGCGGCGCACCTCGTCGTGCGAGAGGTTGTCGCCGGCGCGCACACTGCCGTGGCAGGCCATGCGTGAGAGCACGGCCTCGAAGGCCTCTTCCACGCGGGCCGACTGTCCCGTTTCGGCGAGCTCCTCGATGGCATCCTGCAGCAGCTTGTGGTGACGAGCCTTGAGGAAGATGGCCGGTACCGCCTTGAGCGCGAAGTCGTTGCCGCCGAAGGGCTCGAGTTCGAAGCCGAGCGCTTCGAAGAAATCGAGGTGGGCTTCGAGCACCGCGGACTGCACGGCGCTGAAGGTGAGGATGGCGGGGATGAGCATGGGCTGCTGCGGGAGCCGCTCGCGCTTCCAGGAGAGCCGGAGTGACTCGAAGGTGATGCGCTCGTGCGCGGCGTGCTGATCGACGACGACGAGGCCGTCGCCATCTGCGGCGAGCAGGTAGGTGGCCTTGAAGGCCGCGAGGTAGTGGAGTGCCGAGAAGAAGCCGCGGGCATGGGTGGTGGCTTCAGCGGGGCGGCTGACCGGGCCTGGTCGGTCCGGTGCGGGCGCGAAGGAGAGTCCGCGCTCGCTGCCACGGTCGAGGCGGTAGGTGCGCGCGGGCTGGTGGGTCAGCGGGGCGAGGTCGAAGGCCGAGAGGCTGGAGAGGGCGGGCGCAAAGTCGAGCGGCTGGGGGACGGGGCCGGTCGGCGCGGGCGTGGTCGGCTGAGTCGTGCCGAACGATGGCGCGCGGCGCACCCAGGGCGCAGCCGCGAGGGTGTTGGAGACGGCGCGCCGGATGGCGCGGAAGGCCTCGTCTGGCTGGTGAAAACGGACCTCGGTCTTCATCGGGTGGGCGTTCACGTCGACGGCGTCATAGGGCAGTTCGAGGTAGAGCACAGAGACGGGGTAGCGGGCCCGGTCGACGAGGTGCTGGTAGGCAACACGCACCGCGGAGGCGAGCAGGCGGTCGCGCACGTAGCGCCCGTTGACGAAGGTGATGACCTGCGCGGAGGTGCGCCGCGAGAGGCTCGGCTCCCCGATGAATCCCGAGGCTGATACGGGGCCGAGCACGGCCACCTCGGTGGGGTGAATCTGGTCGGCGTCTGGCCGGCCGAAGTAGGAGAAGATGCGGCCGGCACGATCCGCCACAGCGGGCCAATCGAGCACCGTTCGCCCCTCGCTGACGACGGTGAAGCCCACCTCGGGCCGGGCAAGCGCGAGGTGCTGTACAGCCTCGATGCAGTGCTTGACCTCGGTGCCGCGCGTCTTGAGGAACTTGAGGCGGGCAGGCGTATTGAAGAATAGGTCGCGTATGGTGATCTGCGTACCGGCGGGGCAGCCTGCAGGCTCCACCACGGGCTGTCCGCCACCTTCCACACGGAGGCGGATTCCTTCGAGCGCACCGTGGAGTTTGGTGACCATCTCGAAGCGGCTGACGGAGGCGATGGAGGGCAGCGCCTCGCCGCGGAATCCAAGCGTCGAGATACGGAAGAGGTCGTCAGCGGAGCGGAGCTTGGAGGTTGCGTGACGCTCCATCGCGGCGACCGCGTCGGCCTCGCTCATGCCGCTGCCATCGTCGGTCACGCGGAGGAGCCGCAGGCCGCCCTCCTCGATGTCGACCTTGATGTGGCTGGCGCCGGCATCGATGGCGTTCTCGATGAGCTCCTTGAGAGCACTGGCAGGGCGCTCGACCACCTCACCGGCGGCGATCTGGTTGGCGAGGTCCTCCGGCATACGGAAGACGCGGCGCACAGGTTCTGCGGGAGCGTGAGAGGTCATGGGCAGCCAGGTTCAGACGGGGCGGTCTGTCAGATTGTCACAGCCAAACCGCCGAGGCAATCAGAAGGAGATGCGCCGCATAACGAACCGGGGGAGATGCCGGATGACCAGCATCACCAACTGCCAGATTGCGGGCGTGTAGATGAGCGGCGTTCCGCGGTCGATGGCGGCGCTCACCTGGCGGGCGACCGCGTCTGGCTCGCCCGCAAAGGGTGGCGGCTTGAGGCCTGCCGTCATGCCGGTCTTCACGAATCCGGGCTTGACGCAGATGGTGATGAGGCCTGCCGCGCGCCACTTGTGATCGAGCGCTTCGAGGTAGTGCGAGAGGCCAGCTTTGGAGGCCCCGTAGAGGCCGACCGGCTTGCGCCCGCGGTCGCCGGCAACGGAGGAAAAGACACAGAGCGTGCCGCCGCCCTGGGCCAGCAGCGCAACCCTTGCCCGCTCGCAGAGTTCGACGGTATTCGCGAGGTTGGCAGTGAGGAGCCGTCGCGCGCGAACGGGGTCTGCCTCGAGCTCGTCTTGGGTGCCGAAGTGGGCCGCCGTGATGACAAGGTTGTCGAGGCGGATACCGCCGGCGAAGAGTGCCTCGATGACGGCGGGGAAGCCGTCGGGGCTCTCCAAATCACAGGCGATGACGGTGACGGCGCCGCGGCCGCGCACGCGGAGGTCTGCCGCGGAGCGCTCCAAATCTTCGATGTCGCGGCCCAGCAGGACGAGGTCGTCTCCGCGTTCGGCACGCACCCGGGCGAGCGCCCTTCCCATGCCCTTGCTGGCGCCCAGAATCGCGGTCTTCATGGCCTCTCCTTGGGAGCCGGCTCGAGGAGCCGCTCGGACTGATGGGAGCGGAGTCGCCGCTCGGGATCGAACTGGCGCCGCGCCTCATCGAAGGCCGCGAGCCGCGGCTCCATCTTCGCAAAATCTGCAGGAAGCGTGAGCGTGTCTTTGGTCAGATAGATGCGACCACCCTCGGCGATGACAAAGGCGTTGAGCTCGTTGACCACCCGCTGCGTCCAGTCGCGGAGCGGCAGGTCGAGCGCGATCGAAATGCCGGGCTTGGGGAAGGAGAGCAGCCCACGGCCTTCGGCGCCGCAGTCCTTGATGACGCAGAGGAAGGAGGCGCCGCCAAGCTTCACCAGCAGCTCGAGAAACCGGCGCGCTGCGCCCTGCCCGGCCTCTTCGGGGAGCACGCACTGGTACTGCGTGAAGCCACGCCTGCCATACATGCGGTTCCAGAGCTGAATGGCATCGAGCGGATAGAAGAAGCCCCAGGGCGAGACGACGCCCCGCTTTTCCCGGGCCAGATGCTTCCAGTAGTAGAGGATGTTGAAGGCGCGGACCGAGAGCGGGTTGAGGGCCCAGGAGGGGAAGAAGAATGGCATGGTGAGGCGCGGGGGCATCGCCGGAAACCGGGCGGGCGCCTCCGATGGCTCGGCCCAGCGGCCACGCATCAGAATCCCGCGGCCGAGGCTGCTGCCTCCAGACACGCAGTCAATCCAGCCCATGGTCATCGGCCAGTCGGGGCCCGACTCCTTGAGGCCAGCAATGAAGGACTCAATGTCGGGCACGCGTCGGCTCTCCTGGTAGATCCAGGGCGAGGGGATGCGAACCATGCGGAAGGTCACCTCGAGGATGTGGCCCGTGAGCCCCATGCCGCCAACGGTGGCCCAGAAGAGTTCGGCTCGCTCGTCGGGGCCGCAGGTCACCACCTCACCGCTCGCGAGTCGCATGCGCAGGCTGGTCACATGGTCGCCGAAGCAGCCCGCCTTGTGGTGGTTCTTGCCGTGGATATCGGAGGCCACCATGCCGCCGAGCGTAACGAACTGGGTGCCGGGCGTGACCGGGGCGAACCAGCCGCGGGGCATGAGCAGGCGGTGGATTTCATGGAGGGCGAGACCGGCCTCACCGGTGAGGAGGCCGGACCCATCGTCGAAGGCGAGGATACGGTCTGCGAGCGTGGTGCAGAGGAGCTCGCTCTCGGGCGTCGCGGGGAGCGAAGAGTCGCCGTAGGAGCGGCCGAGACCGCGAGAGAGTTCGGCGGTTGCGGAGGCGGCCTCGAGCGACTCCGACTGCCGCTCTCGGCCCGGCAGAGCGAAGAGCCCCCAGGCGGAGATGGGACGCAGAGCGGGCAGAGACATCGGGGAAACTCGCATGGTGGCAGAGGGTTGCAGCGGGCTTCTAGCAGCCAGACGGGGGTGTAGCGCAAGCGGAGAGCGCGTCGTTCTGGCGCTCAACGCTCGGGGTCGCCGCCACTGGGCTTGGAGCGTGCGGCCTTGACCTCCGAGCGGACCCGTTTGTCTGCGAGCCGCCGCCGCTTCTGGCTCTTGGGGACAGAGGTGTCGACGCGGGGTCGCTCGCGGTGGAGCGCGGCGACGATAAGCGCCACGAGCCGCTCACGCGCCGCCTCAACATTGCGGAGCTGGCTGCGGTGCTCCTCTGCGCTGATGAGCAATACCCCCTCGTCGTTGATGCGGGGCGCCAGCTTCTTGAGCAGGCGGGCACGGTCGCTCTCGCTCAGCGTCGATGCGGTCGTTACGACCCAATGCAACGTGACGCGGGAGTTTGTCCGGTTGACGTGCTGGCCGCCGGCGCCGCTGGCGCGACTCGCGGTGAACCAGAGCTCCCAACCCGGGATGACCAGGCCTGCCTTGACCTCGAGGTCATCCATCGGTCCGCCCCACATTCTGGAGGAAGCCTGCCACATCCGCCATGCGGGCGATCAGCGCATCAGGGCCGGGACCAACTGGGACCGACCGAGCAACCGCGACCGTCATGCAGCGCAGCCAAGCATCGCGCATCTCTGCATCGATGGGGAGGTGGGCGTGGCGCATCCCGAGCCGCGGGTGGCCGCGTCGCTCGAGATACTGTTTGGGACCGCCCGTCCAGAACTGGAGGAAGTCGGCGAAGTCGGCCCTCGCCTTGTCCGGGATGGTGCCATCGAAGGGCGGATGAAGGCGGGCAAGCGCAGGCTCGTGCAGTTCCATCTCATCGTAGAAGGCGTGAGAAATGGCCGTGACCGGGGCCTCGCCGCCCAACGCCTCATAGAGGGTCTCTGCCATTTTCAACCTTCACTCCGGCCCGCGGCGCGGCGCCGTTTTTGATTGAGGAATACCGAGGTTCTCGTTAGTGTAAGAACATATCCAAAACCATCGAATTTTGCGGCAATATCCAAACAGGGGTCTTGTGAGTCCGCTCCTATCTCTCGTGCTATATCTCATCTCCGGTCTGGCCGTAGCAATCGGCCTGCTGGGCATCGCATTGCCGGCGCTCCCCGGTGTGCCGCTGGTCTTTGTGGGGCTGCTCATCGCGGCGTGGGCCGACGGCTTCGCCCATGTCGGCGCCGGCATGCTGACGGTTATCGGGCTACTCGCTGCACTCAGCGTTGTTGCCGACTTTGCTGCGACAGCCCTCGGCGCTTCGCGTTTCGGCGCGACCAGAGCGGGCGTGGCAGGTGCCGTCATCGGCTCGTTGATTGCCCTCTTTACGGGCCAGATCTGGCTGGTGCTGATCGCGCCGCTGATGGGCGCCATCGTCGGCGAGTACATCAGCAATCGTGACCCGAAGCTGGCGGTGAGAGCAGGCATGGGCGCGCTTGTCGGCATGATCCTGGCCGGCGCCGCGAAGTATGCCATCGCCATCACCATGATCGCCCTCTTCCTCGTCGACCGCTTCTGGCCGTAGCCGACTACGGCGCTCCGACCCGCCGCTCGGTGCGGGGCGCGGCCTGCTTGAGGAGCTGGAGGATCTCGCGCCCCTTGGCCCGTAGGTCGGCCGGCTCCTCACGGTTTGCGGCTAGCTCTTTCATCCAGGCGTCTGTGCCAGGCCCGGCGATGTTGAAGATGGCGATCATCATCTTGGTGCGGAGCGTTTCGGCCTCGAGCTCCTCGAAGCTGTCGGGCCTGTCTCCGCTCCGGAGAGGGCGGTCGCTGAGAGCCATAGCCGCGCAGCGTTCGGTCCCGCGGCGAGGCCGAGCGTCGAACCAGGCGCCCATCGCAGCGAGTTGGTCGGCGGTTGAGAGGAACTTGAGCGCGTCTGCGATGGCACAACGCTCCACCGGCACGGTTGCCGCCTCGAATCGCGTCCAGAGCTGCGGCGCGAGTGTGAGATCGCCCGAGCGGCCGATGGCGCGCCAGGCCGCGACGCGCACCTCCGGCGCCATGAGGTCTACGAGGGGCAAGAGGAGCCTGCCCGCGGCCGGCAGGCGGAGCCGAGACAGCGCCTGCAGATAGGCACGGGCGGTGCGCGGCGTGGTGATGACCTCGGGTAGCTCCGCGAGCAGGACGGGGCCGGCAGCCGGCAGTTCAAGCCGCGAGACGGCGAGCGCAGCCTCCGCGCGGATGGCATCATCACCCGCCGCAAGCGCTGCGAGAAGCTCCTTCTCCACCGAGCGGATCCCCATCTGGCCCGCCGCCCAGATGGCCCAGGGCTTCACCTCGGCGTCGCCGTTGACAACCAGATAGGCCACCCGCTCGCGCACCGGCCGCGCCGCGCGGGTCTCGGCAGCGAGCACGCCGCAGACCTGCTGCAGGGCGGCCACCTGCTCCGTCGGTGCGTCGGAGCGGAGCATCGTCGCGTAGTAACCTTCGTAGTTGTAGCGGGTCAGGTAGTGGTCGGTGGTGAGTTGTACCGCGCCCCAGGAGAGAAGGATGGCGCCGCCGAGGAGGCCGAAGAAGGGGGCACGGTTCTCCGAGAAGCCCTGCACGAGCCCCTCCTCGGTGAGGTCGGTCGGAACCGCTTCGCCAAGCAGCACCCGAACACGCCACGGCGTGCCGAAGAGGAGACTGCTGACCCGAAGCCCCGCCCAGCACCCCGCAAGCAGCAGCAGCCCCCACTGCGCCCAGATCAGCACAAGATTGAGGGCCACGCTCGAACTGGAGTATGAGACATACCGCGCAACGAACCAGGCCCAAGCGAGCGAGCAGGCGAACGAAACCGCAGCCCCCACATTCATACGGGCCTCCGTCTTCGCCATCATCGCGAAGAAGGAAAGATCCACCGAAGCTGAGGTCATCCTGCGCATGCTGTCTGCCCTCTTGGAAGTAGCATCCAAACGCCAGTTTCACTATCACGCTAACAACTTCTCCGCACCCCATGAGCACGATGATGAAGACACTCTTTCTCCGTACTGCATCGCTCCTTGCCGCCGCTCTGTTGACGGCCTTCCTCCAACTGCCGAGCGCAACCGCAGGCGCACCGGCGCCCACCGACAAGCGGGCACTCATGAACGAGGGTATCCGGCTCGCCAACCGAGGCGACTACAAGGGCGCAGCAGCACAGTTTGAGAAGGCGGCCGTACTCGCCCCCACCGAGGCCAACATCTTCTTCAACCTCGGCCAGATCTACGAGCAGACCAATCCGGGGCGCTGCGTGCTCCGCTACAACCGGTTCCTGCAGCTCGATCCGGCGGCCACAGAGGCACCGGCGGTCCGCGCCGCCATCACCGCCTGCACCAACAAGATCGCCAAGGCTGGCGCCATCCACATCACCGACCTGGTCCCGCCCGCCAACATCGTCTTTATCGACGGCGTTGCCGTGACCGAGGGCCCCTCCGTGCTACCCATGGCACCCGGCGAGTATACCGTGCATGTGGATGCGCTGGACCACGACCCATTCGACCAGAAGATCACCATCAAGACGGGCGAAACAACAGCGGTCGCCATCAAGTTGGTTGCGCAGGCGACCTACGGCACGCTCACCATCAAGGTGAACCGGCCGGGTGCCACCATCACCATCGATGGCCAGCCGCACGGAGTCGCTCCGCTCTCGGTGCCGCTTCGCATGACCACCGGCAAGCACCTGGTGGTCATCGAGGCAGCCGGCTTCCACAAGTGGCAGCGCAACGTGACGATTGAGAAGGAGCTCGAGGAGGAGATCGACGCCCAGCTTCAGGCCTCGTCGATCAACGCCCGATAGCGTTGACGCGGCCGGCTAGTCGAGCCGCCGACCCGCGCCGCCTTCCAGCAGTTCGGTCACATCTTCGGCCTCGTTCGGGTTGATGATGTCGAGCTTTCCCGTGGCCAAGTCGACGGCATACTCGCCGTTCATCCAGCGGCCTAGGTCGACCATCTTGCAGCGAGTTGAGCAGAAGGGGAACTCCGGCGTCCGCGGCGCGACCGAAACGGAGGCCTTGCAGGTGGGACAGGAGATGGAGGCGGTGGTCACGGCGTGGCTTCCGGAGCAGGCTCGACGAGCGGTGAGAGCGGGCCTGTGAGCGCCAGCGGCGGAATCTCCGAGACCTGGCGCACGAAGAAGAATTCCACGGCCTCCTTCACCTCCTGCGGCACATCGACCATGTCTTTGCGGTTCCGCTCAGGCAGGATGATGCGCTTGATGCCGGCCCGCTGCGCCGCGAGCACCTTCTCTTTGATGCCGCCAACCGGGAGCACATTGCCGCGCAGGGTGATCTCGCCACTCATCGCCACATCGTGGCGCACCTGAACGCCCGAGAAGAGGCTCAGCAGGGTGGTAAAGATGGTGATGCCGGCGGAGGGGCCGTCCTTCGGGACAGCGCCTGCCGGGAAGTGCAGATGGATGTCTTTGTCCTTGAGGAAGTTGCTCGGCAGCCCAAACTCGTTGGCCCGCATCTTGAGGTAGGAGAGGGCCGCGAGGGCCGACTCCTTCATCACGTCGCCGAGCTGACCGGTGAGGCGGAGTTCGCCCTTCCCTTCCGTCTTGAGCGCCTCGATGAAGAGGATGTCGCCGCCGACCGGCGTCCAGGCAAGGCCCGTGGCGATGCCCGGATCGTTAACCCGCTCGACCGAGTCGTGCTCGTAGCGCTCGGGCCCGAGGTAGTCGGGGAGCGTTTCGGCCGTGATGTCGAGTTCGGTCGCAGTGTGCGTGCCATCGGCGACCTTGACCGCAACCTTGCGGCAGACATCGGCAATCTGGCGCTCGAGCGACCGAACGCCTGCTTCGCGGGTGTAGCGGTCGATGACCTTATCGACGGCGCCGATGTCGAGCGTCACATTGTGCTCGGCGATGCCGTGGTTCTCGAGCTGCTTGGGCAGCAGGAACTTCCGGACGATGTTGCGCTTGTCGTTGTGGGTGTAGCCGGGGATTTCGATGACCTCCATGCGATCGCGGAGCGGCGCCGAGATGGTGTCCATCTGGTTGGCGTTGGCGATGAAGAGGACCTTGGAGAGGTCGATCGGGATCTCGACGTAGTGGTCGCTGAAGGCGTTGTTCTGCTCGGGGTCGAGCACCTCGAGGAGGGCCGACTGCGGGTCGCCGCGGAAGTCGCGACCGACCTTGTCGATCTCGTCGAGCATGATGACCGGATTGATCGTGCCGGCCTTGCGGAGCGCCTGGGCGATGCGGCCTGGGAGCGCGCCGACGTAGGTACGGCGGTGGCCACGAATCTCAGCCTCGTCATGCACGCCACCGAGCGCGATGCGGACGAACTTGCGGTCGAGGGCGCGGGCGACGGAGCGTCCGAGCGAGGTCTTGCCGACGCCGGGAGGTCCGATGAGGCATAGGATGGGGCCCTTCATGTCGCTACGCAGTTTGCGGACCGCGAGGAACTCGATGAGTCGCTCCTTGACCTTGTCGAGGCCATAATGGTCCTCGTCGAGGATGCTGCGGGCATGTGCGATGTCGAGATTGTCGGTGGTCGTCTCGCTCCACGGCAGGTCGAGGAGGGTCTCGATGTAGGTGCGTACGACGCCGAACTCGCTGCTCGCGGGCTGCATCTGCTGCAGGCGGCGGAACTGCTTCTTGACGACCTTGTCTACCTCGTCGGGCATCTCTTTGGCGTCGAGGCGAGTCTTGAGATCATCGAGGTCGCCGTTGTCGCCATCGATCTCGCCGAGCTGCTCCTTGATCGCCTTATACTGCTGCCGGAGATAGTACTCCTTCTGGTTCTTATCCATCTCCTCTTTGATCTGGTTCTGGATCTGGTCGGAGACCTCGGCGACCTCGAGCTGGCGGGCGAGGAAGGTAAGGACGAGCTTGAGGCGCTCCTTGACGTCGGTCTTGCCGAGCACCTGCTGCTTCTCCTCGACGGAGATTTCGAGGGTGTTGGCGGCGAAGTCGGCGAGGTTGACCGGGTCTGTGACCTGGTCGATCATGAGCGAGGCCTCGCGCGGAAGCTCCGGCATCATGCGAGCCACCCGGCGGGCCATCGACTTGAGGTTGTTGAAGAGCGCGTCGATCTCGACATCGCGCTCATACTCAGACTCCACCCGCTCGAAACTGCCCACATGGTAGGGTTCGGTGCGGGTCAGGTTGAGGAGGCGCACCCGCTCCTTGCCCTGGATGATGACGCTGTAATTGTCGTGGCTGACCTTCACGACCTTGAGTATGCGCGCCAAAACGCCCACGCGGTGGAGATCAGCCTCATCGGGCTCATCGACCTCTGCCTCACGCTGGGTGATAATGGCGACGTAGGACTCTTTGGCCGCCGCCTCTTTGATGAGGGCGATGGACTTGTCACGGCCCACTTGAAGCGGGATGACCACTTCGGGGAAGAGCACCGTGTTGCGGAGCGGAAGGATGGGGAAAATCAAGTTGCCGGTCTCGCCGGCGCTCTGCTCTTCATCACTCATGGCGCTACCTCGGTAGGCGTGGAACCGAGGAGATAGTCACCCCCGGTCGGCGTGCAAAGAAAGAACCCGGCGCTGTCGACGCATTGCGCGGCGGGGCGCGGTTCAGGCTCGATTGTAGGCCGCTGCGGCAAGCCCCGGGTCGCCAGGCGCATCGCTGCGGCTCTCGTCGAGGAACTCATTGAGCAGCGCAACGGCTTCGGCGTAGATGCCGACGCGGCGTTTCACAGAGACAGTGTAGGTTGCGTAGGCGGCCTCTGAGGCAGCTTGGTCGGCGTCGGACTGGGCCATCTGACGACGCATCTCGGTGGTCTGGCGGGCAATCCAGGGCCACTGCTCTGCGTGGGGCGCGAGAAAGGCGATGGTCTCCTCCGCGAGCCCGTGAATTTCGGCCCGCTCGGTGTAGAGGATGCTGCGCTCGGGGCAGCCGTCGATCGCATGCTCGTCAGCCAGTTCCCGCGTGGCTTCGATGACGAGCCGGAGCCGCTTGAAGGCCCGGAGCTCTTCGCCGTAGCGGCTGCGCCAGGCGTTGTAGGTGACGTTGGTCTCGAGCTTCACCGTCTCGAAGGCCGGCTGCATGACGGCCAGCGAGGGGCCGTAGGCCTTAGCCGATGGCGTCGACGGATGGGCAGAACACCAGGCGACAGAGGCGCCGAGGCTGCGCTCAACCTGAAGAAAGTTTGGCTGACTCATCGGGGAGACTCCTCGCCTTGGTTGCGGGCGCTGTGGCTACAAGCGGAGCCGGAGACGGTCAAGGAAGGAGCCGCTGTGCCGGTCATGCGAAGGTCTCGCGGAGGTGGAATCCTGTGCGCGACGCGTCGACCGAAAGCAGCCCCTCGACGGGCCCCTGGTAGACCACCGAGCCTCCCTCTGGGCCTGCGCCGGGCCCCATGTCGACCGCCCAGTCGGCGGCCGCCACGAGGTCGAGGTTGTGCTCTACAACGATGACCGTGTGACCCATCGCGGTGAGTTGTCGCATGGCCTCTACGAGCTGCTCGACATCGCGCATGTGGAGGCCGACCGTCGGCTCATCAAAGATGAAGAGCGCGCCCGCTGCGTTGGAGGCTGTCGACTGGCCGAGGTAGGAGGCCAGCTTGAGCCGCTGCAGCTCGCCGCCCGACATCTGCGTCGTGGACTGGCCGAGCCGTATGTAGCCGAGCCCGACCCGTGCCAGCGGCTCGAGTCGACGCGTGACAGGGCCCGAATCTCCGAATCGCTCAAGCGCCTCCTGCACCGTGGACTCGAAGAGCTGGTCGATGCTCAGACCGCGAAGCTTGGGTGCCAGCACGGCCGGGGTGAAGCGGCGGCCCTCACAGACATCGCAGGGGATCTCGACGTCGGCGAAGAAGACCATCTCGACGGAGAGGACGCCGGCCCCTTCGCAGCGCTCGCAACGACCCCCCGCCACATTGAAGGAAAAGTGGCTGGCCGTGAGCCGGGCGATGTTGGAATCAGGGAGCGCAGCATACATGTCGCGGAAGACGCTGTAGGCCCCCGAGAAGGTGAGCGCGGAGGAGCGGGAGGAGCGCGAGATGCTCGACTGATCGACCATCACCACCTCCGAAAAGATGTCGCCCGTGACCTCTGCAGGCGGCAGGCCATCTGCCGATCCCGAACCGCGCCGGGACTCGAGATGGGCGTAGAGGAGGTCGTGCACGAGGGTGGACTTGCCCGAGCCGCTGACGCCCGTCACGACGGTCAGCGCGCCGTGCGGAAAGTGGACCTCGACGCCCTGCAGGTTGTGGAGATGGGCCGCCTTGATGGTCAGCACGGAGGCGTGAGAGGGAGCCGTTCCCGTGAAGGTGAGGCTCCGCTTGCGGAGCAGTTCTCCGGTCGGTGTCGCCGACAGTTGCAGCCCTGCGACGGTGCCAGAAAAGAGCACCTCGCCGCCGCGGTCGCCGCCGAGGGGGCCGAGTTCCACCACATGCTGGGCCCGCCGGATGACATCGGGATCGTGCTCGACCACCACGACGGTGTTGCCGATGTCGCGAAGCTTCTCGACCACCTGCATCATCCGCTCTGTGTCGTGCGGGTGGAGTCCGGCCGTCGGTTCGTCGAGCACGTAGAGCGTGTCGGTGAGCATGCGTCCGAGGCTGGTGGCGAGGATGACGCGATGGATCTCTCCGCCGGAGAGGGTCTTCGCCTGCCGCATGAGGGTGAGGTAGCCTAGGCCTGCGTCTGCGAGATAGCCGAGCCGCTCGCGGACCTCGGTGATGAGCCGCTCGAGCGCCTTCTGGAGGTCAGGGGCGAGCGCAATGGACTGCGCCCAGAGGCGTGCCTCATCGATGCGGAGGCCGAGGATGTTTCCGAGGTGGAGGCCTGCGATGCGGACCGCACGGGCGTCGGCGTTGAGGCCGGAGCCTTGGCACTCGCTGCAGACGGTGAAGCTGCGATAGCGCATCGCGTGGAAGCGGATGCCGCCGAGCGTTCGGTCGGCGAGGATCTCCTCGAGCCAGCCGGCCGCGCCGCCCCAGCTCTTGTCGCCGTAGAGGATGCGGTTCTGGTTCGCTTGCGAGAGCCGTAACCAGGGGATGTCGATGGCAATGCCTTCGGCCATGCACCACTCGAGCATCTGCTTGCGTGGGCGACGGGCGGAGGGGATGTCGAAGATGGCCAGCGCCCCGCGCTCGAGCGTGAGGGTTGGATCGGGAACGGTCTTATAAGGGTCGAGGCCGACGCTCCTGCCGAAACCTTCGCAGCGACCGCACGCGCCGAGCGCGTTGAAGGGGTGGAAGAGCGAGGGCATCGGCTCTTTGTGCGCCGTGCCGCAACCGCTGCAGACCCAGCCGCGGTGGAAGGTGCGCTGCTCGCGACGGCCCCCGGTTTCGCGGTCCCAGAAGACGACCGAAACGGCCCCTTCGGCGAACTTGAAGGCGGCCTCGAGCGCCTCGCGCAGACGAAGCGCGTCGTCCTCCACTGCGAGCCGGTCGATGATGACCTCTACCTGGGCCGCACGCACGAGCGAGATGGAGGCTTCGGACTCTATCTCGACCACTTCGCCTTCGAGCCAGGCGCGCTGGTAGCCGTCGGCGATGAGCTGGCGGAGGAGGTCGCCCATGCCGTCCGCGTTGGGGCGGGCCGTGGCGACGATGAGGATGCGCTCGCCGCGTGCATGCTGCTGGAGCCACTCCACGGTGCGGGGCACATTGAAGGGGACGACGGTGGTGCCGCAGCTCTTGCAGACCACCTCGCCGGCCCGCGCGAAGAGCACCTGGAGGTGGTCGAGCAGCTCGGTGAGGGTGGCGACGGTGGACTTGGCGTTGGAGATGGAGCTGCCCTGCCGCAGCGCGACGGCGGGCGGGATGTTGGAGATGGAGCCGACGGGCGGTTTGGGCATGGGGTGGAGGAACTGGCGGGCGTAGGTGGAGAGGGTCTCCACGTAGCGGCGCTGCCCTTCGGCATAGAGGGTGTCGAAGGCGAGCGAAGACTTGCCGCTGCCGCTCACGCCCGAGACAACGGTGAGCGCGCCGCGCGGGATTGCGACATCAATGGACTTGAGGTTGTGGGTCTCTGCGCCGCGGACGATGATGTCGTCCCGCTCTTCGGGCGCGGGCGCGGGGGTCGATGGGGCTTTGGCCATGGTGCTGCTGCGGATGGAGAGGCCCCCGTTCTGGTCGGGCGCGGACTAGGATGCAAGTGGGGTTGCAGCGGTGCGCAAAACGGTGACTTGGCCGAGGCGATTCACTACGGTTGCATCATGCGCGCTCGAAGCCTTTTGTTCAGTCTCTTCTTTGCCGGATTGTCGCTGGCTCCGTCGCCGCGCGCGGCCGCGACGACGGTGATGGCCGTGTCGATGCAGGAGTTGGTTGCGGTGAGCGGATTGGTGGTGCGCGGCCGGATCGTCTCGGTGGAATCGGTCTGGGTCGGTGGCCACCCTGAGCGGAGCGTCCTGTTGGAGGTCTCCGAGCAGTTCAAGGGCAACGCCGCCGAGGGGCCTGTGGCCTTCCGGAGC
Organism: Deltaproteobacteria bacterium; assembly: GCA_013205435.1. GTDB lineage: Bacteria > Myxococcota_A > Bradymonadia > REDH01 > REDH01 > CAIWGR01. Next base: position 126 of record JABMMX010000246.1, on the reverse strand, counting down.
GAGGGCGGAAGGGTTGGCCGCTGGGCCTCGGTGGTGGCGGGTGCGCCGCAGTTCGAGCCTGGGCAGGAGGTCATCGTGCTGCTGGAGAGGCGGTCTGACGGCGCCTGGACACCCGCGGGGCTGTCG
>JABMMX010000026.1 GCA_013205435.1 Deltaproteobacteria bacterium | reverse complement strand
GTCCAGGAATCGGTTGCCGCTGAGCTGATCGACCGGCTCAAGAGCCGGCTCGCCACGATCCGTGTCGGCGATCCGCTGGACAAGAACACCGACGTGGGCGCCATCAACAGCCGGGCGCAGCTCGACAAGATTGAGGCCTATCTCGGCTACGGCGTCGAAGATGGAGCGGTGCGCCACTCTGCGCCCTGCCCGCTGCCGGGCCGCGGCTTCTTTGTCGCGCCGACCTTCTTCACGGGTGTGTCGCCGTCGCATCGGATTGCGGCCGATGAGATCTTCGGCCCGGTGCTGAGCGTGATGACCTTCCGGACGCCTGAGGAGGCGGTCGCCAAGGCCAACGCGACGCCCTACGGCCTGTCTGCGGGCATCTGGACCGACAAGGGCGCGAAGCTCTTTGCGGTGGCGAACCAGCTCAAGGCGGGCGTCATCTGGGGCAATAGCTTCAACCGTTTCGACGCGACGAGCCCGTTTGGTGGATTCAAGGAGAGCGGCTTCGGTCGCGAGGGCGGCCGTCAGGGTCTGCTCCCCTACCTCGAGGTGCGCGGATGAAGAAACCGGCGCAGATCAACATGCGACTGACCGTCGCCAAGACCTACAAGCTCTTCATCGGTGGCGCCTTCCCGCGCACCGAGTCGGGCCGTTCCGTGGCACTCCGCAACCGTTCGGGGGAATTTGTGGCCAACGCATCTCGCGCATCGCGCAAAGACCTCAGAGAGGCCGTTGTGGCCGCCCGCAAGGCCGCAGAGGGCTGGGCCGGCAAGACCGCCTACCTCCGCAGCCAGATCCTCTACCGGGCCGCCGAGATGATGGAGAGCCGTCGCGAATCGCTTACGGCGACGCTGGTGAAGGCGCATGGCAAGACGGCGAAGGCGGCCGAGGCGGAGGTTAGCGCCTCCATCGACCGGCTGGTCTGGTATGCGGGCTGGTGCGACAAGTTGACGCAGGTGCTGGGCAACCAGAACCCGGTAGCCGGCCCCTTCTTCAACATGAGTTCGCCCGAGGCGACGGGCCTGGTGGTGCTGTTTGCAGGCGACAGCTCGCCGCTGCTTGGCCTGGTCTCGATCGTCGCGCCGGCCATCTGCAGCGGCAACGCCGTGGTAGCCTGCTCGCCCATCGCGCACGCCCCGATCGTCATCGACTTTGCCGAGGTGCTGGCGACGAGCGACCTGCCGGCCGGCGTTGTGAACCTGCTCACGGGCAACCGCGACGAGCTGTTGCCGACCGCTGCTACCCACCGAGACATCGATGCAATCGGTGCTGTGGGGCTCTCGATGGAGGAGCAGGTGCTGCTCGAGGGCGGCGCATCGACCACCATCAAGCGGGTCTGGCTCGACACAGACCGCACCTCGGCCGCATGGGCGCTCGCAGAGCACCAGAGCCTCTACCGGATCACTCCCTTCCTCGAGGTAAAGACCTCGTGGCACCCCATGGGCCTCTAATGCTTGCGACCGTTCCCTTCTTTGAAACCTCGCCGATCGTCCTCATCAAGGATGTGATCGAGATTCATGTCTTCGGCATCCTCGTGGGCATCGGCGTGGTGATGTCCACCTGGCTGGCGCAGAAGCGGGCAACCGAGAAGGATCTGTCACCGGTGATTGTTGGTGACCTAGGCCTCTGGCTGGTCATCACCGGCTTCATCATGGCGCATCAGGTGAGCCTCTTCGCCTATTCCCCCGAGCGGGTCTTCGGGCCGGACGGGAGCTGGTTCGAGGTGCTCAAGATCTCGTCTGGCATCTCTTCGTTTGGCGGCTTCCTGGGTGCGGCGCTGGGCATGCTCTGGTTCTTCAATGTGGAGCGCATCGTGATCATCCCGAAGATGCTGGAGTTCCGCGGCGGCAAGGGGCGCCCGGTGCTGAAGTATCTGGATGTGATGGCCTACGGCTTCACGGTGGGTTGGTTCTTCGGCCGCATGGGCTGCTTCTCCGCGCATGACCATGTTGGTCTGGCCTCCGCGTCGGCGCTGGCGGTGAACTTCCCGGACGGCTGGCGGGCCGGCGTGCCGGCGATCGCTGGCTACGGCGCGCCTGGCTTTACGCCACGGTTCGACCTTGGCTTCCTCGAGATGTGGTACCCCGCGGCGCTCTACCTCTTCTTTCGGTTCTGGGCCGACAAGCAGACGGGGCTCCGACCGGGCTGGTATGCCGCCATCTTCATCCTCTTCTACGCGCCCGTCCGATTCTACCTCGACACGCTCCGCGCGACCGACATTGACGGAGCAGACAAGCGCTACTTTGCAGAGTTGGTGTCGCCGGGTTTCACACCCGGCCAGTTCGGTGCCGCGGCGGTGCTCGTGCTTGGGCTGGTGATCTGGGTACTGGGCGGCATTCGTGCCAAAGATGCGGCCTACATGGCGCAGGTGGACCGCGACGACCCTACGGATGCCCTGAAGGGGTAACCAGCCCTTCCCCCTGCGCTGCGCTACGGCTAGTCGCCATTGCCACGCACTCCCCGCCCCGATGTATCCATGACCGTCGTTCAAGACAGCCTCGCCCCCGGACTCCTCGTCGCGGCCCCCTCCATGCAGGATCCCGACTTTGCCGAGGCGGTGATTCTGCTGGCCGAGTCGAGCGAGGATGGCGCGGTAGGCTTTGTGCTGAACCGGCAGTCGCCCTTCTCCATGAAGGACCTGGCCGAGGACCTCTCGCTGCGGCTGCAGCTGCACCAGGAGGGGCAGCCCGTCTACCGCGGTGGCCCTGTCTCACCGGAGCGCGGCTGGGTGCTCTTCCGCGGCGACAGCCAGGATGCGATGGCCGAGCAGGAACATGTGTTCTCGGTGGAGGGTGAGATCCGGATTGCAGCGACACTCGAGGTGTTGGGGCGCTTCCTTCAGCCCGAGACGGAGCAGCCCTTCCGGCTGCTGCTCGGCTACGCGGGATGGGGCCCTGGACAGCTCGAGGGTGAGATCCACCGGGGCGACTGGATCCCGATGGAGGTGGACGACTCGCTGGTCTTTGATGCCGACACGTCGGCGCTTTGGCGCAAGGCGCTCGAACGACTCGGCCTGCACCCGGGCGGCTTCATGGTCGGGCCTGGCGGAAAGGCGTGACCATCGCTGAAGAGTCTCTGCTGTCGTCCGTCTGCTGATTCGTAACCCGTCCCGACGAGGATGTCTCATGGTCCGACGAAACCTTCTGCTGCTCTTCGCAATCACTCTGACGGTGGCGCTCTCGCTCTTGGGGCGGGCCCCCGAGGCGGTCGGTGCGGGCGACAGCGCTGAGCCGACCTCGCTCATCCTGTTGCCCTTCCGTGGAGACGATGCGACGCGCAGCGCGCTGGGCGTTGGCAAGCGGATCTTCGAGGCGCGGGTAACGGCGACCGGCCGGTTCGGCTTCATCGGCGACCAGGAGTCGCAGAACCTCTTCGATGCATCGCGCAACCAGGTGGGTGTGTCGCCCGAGGCGCAGCGCGAGGCCGACCTTGCTGCCGCGCGGAGGAGCTATGCGAAGTTCGCGATTGGCCTTGCGGTCGAGCGGCTCGACAAGAACCAGTACCTCGCCTCGTTGCAGGTCTGGGATCCCGCGGGCAACGCCCTGCTGTTCACCGACAACGAGGTGGTGAGCGAGGCCAGCAGTGTGGGTGCTGCGGCGCGGGTGGGGCTCGATGCGCTGGCGAAGCGGTTCCTCGTGTCGCCCGTGGTGCTGGGGCTTGCTGCGCCCGACGCGGCCGGGCTTGGCCGTCTCGATCTGCTCGATGTGCAGCCGGCTGGGCTCGAGGTCTTTGTGAACGGCAAGCGGGTGGGGACGGGTCCTGCGCAGCTTACGGGGCTCCCCGTTGGCACGGTGGCGGTTGAGCTTCGGGCGGTTGGCTTTGCGCCCTATGCAGCGACGCTGGAGCTGTCGGCCGCCGAGGTGACGACACTGCGCGGCGTGCGTCTGGTGCCTGCCGATGTGACGATAGAGATTCGGGCCAACCTTGATGGGGCGGCGATTCTGATTGATGGCGCTCAGCTCGGCGTGACTGCGGCCGGCAAGACGGTGGCGGTGCAGATCATCTCGACCGCGCGCCAGCTCAAGTTGGTCAAGGCGGGATACCGGACGGTGACCGAGCCGCTCAACCTCCTCGGCTCGACGATGCGCCGATTCGACATCAACCTGGAGGTCTACGCGGGTCCCGACGGCCGCTCGGTGGAGACGGCGGACTGCACCCGTACAGGAGCGAAGGACGGTGCCCGGCTCTGCCGCGTTCCCGCGGGCGACTTCATCATGGGAGCAACGGGCGGTGCTGCGCGCGCAGACGAGGGTCCGCAGCGGACGGTGAGCCTGAGCCGGTCGTTCGACGCCTATGCGACCGAGGTAACGGTCTCGATGTACCGCAAGTGCGTGGAGGTCGGTGGCTGCAAGGCGCCGGGCTTGGAGGTTCGTGGCTCGGCAGCGGAGCCGGCGCGCGACACCGTTGTGGCGCCGACCTGCAACTTCAACGCTGCTGGGCGGGGAGACGCTCCGATGAACTGCGTGAACCACTTTGGCGCAGAGGCCTACTGCAGCTGGGCCGGTGGCTCGCTGCCGACCGAGGCGCAGTGGGAGTATGCAGCGCGTGGCGCAGATGGACGCCCGCTGCCCTGGGGCGCAACGCCCGCTGGTGCGGATGGTTGCGACTACGCCGGCTTTGCGGGCTGCAGCGACACACCGCCGGGCGGTTCGGCCGTGGGTGAGCACGGGCTCGGGCGCTCGCCGTTTGGCCTCGGTGACACAGCGGGCAACGTGGCCGAGTGGGTTCGCGACACCTACGAGTCGGGCGCCTACGCCACGCTGCCCCAGACAGACCCGCTCTCCGACGCGGCGCTGAGCCGGCGGGTGGTGCGCGGCGGCAGTGCGCAGGAGTTTGCGACACGCTGGAGCATCGCTTCGCGGTCGCGGCTCGATGCCAACGCCCGTGTTGCCCATGTTGGATTCCGCTGCGTTGTGGAGGCCCCATGAAGACGCCAATTGTGAGACTCGGAATCTGGTCGCTCTGCCTGCTGATGAGCGGCGGGTGCGGCTCCATGCAGCACGCCTACGAGAATTATTTGCGCGATGAGATCCTCAACCGCGGCCAGTGGACGATGACTGTCGACGCCGGCGTGGGTCAGCGAGGACTCGAAGGTCGGGTGACCGTGAGCGGCTGTGTCGACATGGAGGTGGAGGCGGCGCACGACGAGTTTGTGCCGATCAACCAGCCCACGCCGACACCCGCGCCTGCGGGTGGCTTCAAGCCCGTGTCGCCGACGGTGCGGCCGGCCTGGACGCCGCGGGCCGCGACGCCGACGGTAGCGCCTCAGGCTGCTCCGCCGGTTCGGGCACCCAGCTACCAGCCGCCGAAGCCGGCCAATCTGCCCACCTACCGGCCCACGCCCGTGCCCGAGGCCAAGACCACGCCAGCGCCCCGCTGGAGTCCCCCGCCGGTGGTGCAGCCAGCGCCTGTGCGAGGGCGTGAGGTGGAGGTTGCTCCGACCCGTCCTGCGCTCGCGCCGACCAACACCACACGGCCGGCGCCGCCCGTGACGACAGCGCCCGCTCGTCCGGCTGCAACGCGACCGGCCGTGGCCCCTCCCGCGCCGGCCATGGGTCGCCCTGCTGCACCGGCGGCGCAGCCTCGTGTGACGCCTGCGCAGCCCGCAGTGGCGGCCCCCCATCGTGCCAGCCAGCCTCGTGTGACGCCTGCGCCCGCTCGCCCCGCCCGGCCCGTTCAACCGGTCGCGAAGCCCACGCAGGGCGTTACGCTACCGCGCGGTGGGGTGCAGCAGACCTCTCCGCTGCAGGCCAGCCCGGCAGCAGCGCCCGTCAAGGGAGCGCCCGCGGTGGCGCCTGTCGCACCTGCCGGCACGGGCCTCCGCAAGAACGGACGCCCGCGCATCAACCTGCCCGGCCAGCCGACCGTTCTCGAGGGCTCCGACGACACCTCGCTGCCGTCGCCCTTCCACGCCGGACTCACCTTGCCGATGCTCGCAGCAGGCGACGCAGAGGCTTCGCTCAAGAGCACGGGCGCTGCGACTGGGCTGCGTGCGCAGAACGACAACAGCTGGGACCAACCCGAGACCACTCCCGCCGCCGCGCCGCCCGCCGGCTTCACAGTGGTGCATGTCCCGGCGCGCTACGAGAACAGGTGCGAGACCTGGGGCGTTGCAGGGGTGACCGTGCGGGTCAGCGTCGGCAATGTCGACGCCTCCGCCACCACCGAGAAGGATGGCCGCTTCTACATCTCGGATGGCACCCAGCTCGCGCGGCTGCAGGCCGCTGGCGAGGCCGGCGTTGTGACCGCAACGCTGCGCGATCGCTCTGCACAGGCGGCGCTCCGGCTTGGCGGCCTCAACGAGGTCGCGGCCTTCCAGATCCTCGACGCCATGACCCAGCCGAGCACCGAGGAGGTCATCGCCTTCGTGCAGGAATGGAAGGGAACCGATGCGGCGGACCTCGCGGTTGACCGCTTCGGAGGACAGGCCTGCGGCGAGTTCCGCGCAGACTGGGACGAGATGATGGCTACCGCAGAGATGGAGCGCATCCTAGGTGTGCAGCGCCGCTACCAGGGCGCATGGAGCGAGGTCTTTTCGGAGCGCTGCTCGGCGGAGATCTCCATGCTGCCGACTCTTGAAGACATGGCGAGCGAGCTCGGGCTCCTCGGCACTCCCTAACAGGCAATCGGTATGGACCAGACTCGTCATCTCATCATCGGCGGCGGAGCGAGCGGCCTTGCCTACGCGAACTTTCTCGACGGCGACGACTACCTCGTGCTCGAGGCCGACAGTCAGCTCGGCGGCTACTGCAAGACTGTGGTCCAGGACGGCTTCGTCTGGGACTACTCGGGCCACTTCTTCCACTTCAAGAATCCGGACATCGAGCGCTATCTCCTCGACCGGATGCCGGCTGACGAGGTCTGCTCCATCCAGAAGCTGAGCAAGATTGTCTTCGGCGGAACGCGGATCGACTTCCCCTTCCAGAAGAACATCCACCAGCTCCCGCAGCAGGACTTCATCGACTGCCTGTATGACCTCTTCTTCAAGGAGGAGGCCTACGGCACGGGCAAGCCGGCCCACTTCGAGGAGATGCTCTACCGCAAGTTCGGCAAGGGCATCGCAGAGCGCTTCCTCATCCCCTACAACGAGAAGCTCTACGCCTGCTCGCTGAAGAAGCTCGATGTGGACGCGATGGGGCGCTTCTTCCCCTACGCAGAGACGGCCGACATCATCCGCAACTTCAAGACGCCGGACAACGGCTCCTACAACGACCGCTTCACCTACCCACGGGGCGGCGCGATCCAGTACATCCGAGCGTTGGAGCGCGACCTCGACCCTGCCCGTATCTGCCTGGGCGAACGGCTGCTCTCGATTGATCTCGCCGAGAAGGTGGCGACGACCAACCGGCGCCAGATTGCCTTCGAGCACCTCATCTCCTCGGCCCCCTTCGACCGGCTGCTCGGCATGGTCGGCTGGCAGACAAGTACCCCGCTGAGCAGCAACAAGGTGCTGGTCTTCAACCTCGGCTTCGACCGCAAAGGTTGGGACGATGTGCACTGGGTCTACTTCCCGGAGCGGGCGTTCTCGTTCTACCGGGTGGGCTTCTACGACAACATCTTCGGCACCGACCGGATGAGCCTCTACGTGGAGCTCGGCTACCCCTCGGAGGCCGTCATCGATGTCGATGCGGCGCGAGCGCAGGTGCTCGAAGACCTCGTGAAGGCGGGCATCATCGCGGACCACCAGTTGGTTTCACACCACACGGTCACGCTCGACCCAGCCTATGTGCACATCACACAGCAGAGCCAGTCGCTGGTTGCCCGCAGCCGTGCCCCCCGCG
>JABMMX010000245.1 GCA_013205435.1 Deltaproteobacteria bacterium | reverse complement strand
TCTCAAAAGCCAGATGCGCTACGGCAGCCGGCGCGTGCAGCGCGAGCTGCACGAGATCGGCCTGGGTTGCAGCCGCACGCGCGTGGCCTGTGCCATGCGACGCTGCGGCCTCGTGGCCCGCCACGTCGATAACGCGGTGGTGATGTTTGCAGACGTGGTGAATTTCACCCAGTGGTGTGGCGAGCACGGACCTGGCGAGGTCGTCCAGACACTCCACGCGCTCTTCACCGAGGTGGAGGAGATTCTGCGACGCCACGGCCTCGAGAAGCTCAAGACCATGGGCGACGGGATCATGGCCGCCGCCGGCCTGCTCGAACCCCACCCCGACCCGCTCGATGCTGCGGTGCGATGCGGCCTGGAGATGGCCGCCGCTGTCTGCCGCCACGAACCAACCTGGAGGCTCCGCGTGGGCGTCCACGCAGGCCCGGTGGTCACCGGGATCGTCGGCACCGAGCGCTTCCAGTTCGACATCTGGGGCGACACCGTCAACATCGCGTCGCGGCTCTGCGCATCCGGCTCGCCCGGAGCTGTCTGCCTCCTGCGAAGCGATGCCGACCGGCTACAGGCGCCCTTCGAACTGACCGACCTTGGGGCCCGCGCGGTGAAGGGCAAAGGCGAACTCCACCTGGTCGAGGTCCGGAGCGAGGCCGCGCCGTGACCCGCCTCTGCACCATCCTACCAAAACAGCTCCGAGGCCTCGCGCCATGACGCAATCCATCGCCCGCTCCGTACCACTACCTGCCTGGCTCGACCGGCGGCTCTACCCCTTTGCGCCGAAGCAGTTCGAGACGATGGAGGGAACGCTCTCCTACCTCGACGAAGGGCGCGGCCCCGTCGTGCTGCTGGTACACGGCACGCCGAGCTGGTCGTTCGAGTTTCGTGAGGTGGTGCGGGAGCTGGCGCGCGACCATCGCGTCATCGTGCCCGACCACCTGGGCTTTGGGCTCTCCGACAAGCCGGCACGCGCCGCGCTCACGCTGGCCCACCACCGGGCCCGTCTGGCTGCGCTCATGGAGGCGCTCGACCTGCGTGAGGTGACGCTGGTGGTGCACGACTTTGGCGGCCCCATCGCGCTGCCGCTGGCGCTCGCCTCGGAGTCGCGCATCTCGCGGCTCCTGGTGCTCAACTCTTGGATGTGGCCCAGCGATGGCGACCGGACGATTGCCCGCATCGACTGGTTGGTGCGGAGCCCGCTCGGCCGCTTCCTCTACCTGCGGCTCGGCTTCTCCGCGCGGGTGATTCTGCCGGCCGCCTTTGGAGACAAGCGGCGGCTGACGCCCGATGTCCGTGCCCACTATCACGGGCCGCTCGACTCGGCGCCGGCGCGGGCCGGGACCTATGCGATGGCGCTCGCGCTCAAGGGTGAAGATAGCGCCTATGCGGCGCTCTGGGCGGCGCGCGAACAGCTGGCCGCGTTGCCGATGGAGATTGTCTGGGGGGCCCGCGACCCGGCGCTCACCGAGCAGCACCGGCGGCGGTGGGAGGCGACCTTCCCCGAGGCGCCGCTCGAGCTGCTCGCCGATGCGGGCCATTTTGTGGCGGAGGAGCGGCCCGACGCGGTGGTCGCGGCGGTTCGACGGCTCACGGCGCTCGTCTAGGGCAACTTTCTTCTCCGCAGCCCGCAACAACGGCGCGCAGACGACGATAACCTCAGAGTCCAAGACTCCGAGGTCTCGTTTGCCACGCCGCCGTCCACATCTCCTCCCCGCCGTTGCCCCGTTGTATCCGATCGAGGCGCGAATCATGTCGCTGCTTCGCACGTGCGAGGTGCCGGGCTCCGCACGGGAGCAGCATCCGCGGCCGCGGCACACGCTTTTCATCGACCTCTTCGTCGATGCCCAGAGCCCGCTCTCGCCGATCTGGGGGCCGCTTCAGAGGTTGCTGGCGGGCCGTCAGATAGCGGTGGAGGTGGAGTCGGGCGCGATCTCCGAGGAGAAGCTCCGCTACCACATCGCCAAGTCGCTGCTGGCGACCGAGGCCGGTCGGCGCGGGGCGCTCGTTGTGATCTGTCGCAAGGCACCGTGGCGCCGGCTCCGCGAGTTCGAGGCGCAGGAGGTCGAGCCCGGCATCTGGCGCATCCCGACAGATTCACGGACCGTAGCCTACCTGATGGTGCCGGAGCTGGTGGGCATGGGTCCGGGACGGTCGGTGATTCGGCTGCTTTTTGCGACCTCCGACCCAAAGGAGGCGGCGGCCCGCAAGCAGCACCTCTTGACCGACCCCGACCTGCCGAGCGATATCAAGAATGCAGTTTGGAACTTCTTTAAGACGAGGGAGGTCGTCATGGGATACGAAGAGTTGGCCCACCTGGGCATGGTGGAGTTTCACGAGGCCTCGATGCGCATGGGCGAGGAGCGTGGCCGTCAGGAGGGCGAAGAGCGTGGCCGTCAGGAGGGCGAGGAGCGTGGCCGTCAGGAGGGCGAGGAGCGTGGCCGTCAGGAGGGCGAGCAACGCACCTTGCTAGCGGTCGCGTCGCGCATCGTCTCGCCGTCCGAGTTGGAGCGGCTCGGCACGCTCGCGCTCGAGAAGTTGCGGGTCGAAGTGGAGGCACGCATCGCGCAGTTGGCGGGACAGCAGCGCTAAGGCTGAGCGCCGAGGTGGAGCAGCCATGGGCGCCGGGTTCCAGTTTGACCCAAAGGGTCAACGCATACCAGCCCAGGGTGCAACCCTGGGAAAGGGACGGTGGGTATGCATCCAGAACACGGATGGTGCATATGGATGCGCTCTGAAGGAGCGCCGTATTGTTTGGGCGCGGGTGTCGGCGCCAAGGTGGAGCAGCCATGAGCGCCGGGTTCTCATTTGACCCTCAGGGTCAACGCATACCAGCCCAGGGTGCAACCCTGGGGATTGGATGGTGGGTATGCATCCGGGACACGGATGGCGGGTATGGATCCGGAACACGGATGGTGGTTATGGATGCGCTCTGAAGGAGCGCCGTATTGTTTGGGCGCGGGTGTCGGCGCAGGTGGGTGATGCGACGGGCCTCATTGTTCCGTGACAATGCGGAAATGTGCGTGGCATGATCCCCAGGGCGTTGCCCTGGGCTGGTATGCGCTGCCCCGTTGGGGCAGGAATTCGTCAAGGGCCTACCACCCAACCCCAGTCCGACCCGTCCACAATCTTCATTGTTTCGACGCTTATCTCGTGCCTGCATGCGCGGTAACGCCCCGAGCGGACTACCGCCCGCCCTTTTCTGCACCACGCCCCGCAACAACCGGCGGCAGACGACGATAAGATCAGAGTCCAAAACTCCGAGGTCTGTCGTGTTGAAACGCAAACGCTACCCTGACAACCAACCCCATCTCCGCAAATGGCACGAGGCACGCAACACAGGGGTGCTGCAGAGCGGCTTTCCGCTCGAACTGGTGCAGGAGCAGGTGCCGCAGCCGCGCCACGGCTACTTCGTCGACATGATTGTCGATGCGCGCGAACTGCTCCCCGTTGCGCTTGAACCGCTGAGACGCTTTGTCGAAGGGCGGCGCATAGTCATCGAGTTCGAGTCGGGTCCGATCTCGGCGGCAAAGCTGCGCCGCCACTTGGCGCAGCCGCTGCTTGTGCCCCCGCCGGAAGACCCCGACGAGGCGGTGCTGCTGGTCATCTGTCGGCAACCTCCAGAGGCGCTGCTCGCCTTTCACGACGCTGTGCTCCTGGAGCCGGGCCTCTGGCAGATTCCGCGCGGTCGGCGAGGCGCAGCCTACATCGTGGTCCCGGGGTTGCTGGAGGCCAAGCCGGGCTACGCGCTGCTTCGCATCTTGTTCGCATCGCGGGGCAAGGAAGATGCGAAGGAACGCATGGGCCACCTCTTGACCGACCCTAGGCTGCCGAGCGATATTCTTCGGCAGTTGTTACGCCGCATCCGCAGACATGAGGTACCCATGACAGTCGAAGAACAGGGCGAACTTAACTCCACCGCTTACCTCAATTCCCTGCTTCGACGCATCGCGCGCCAAAGGATGGCGCGGGCCCGTCGAGAAGGCGAGGCGCAGGTCCGGCAAGAGGGGCGGCAAGAGGGCGAGGCGAGGGGCATGCTGCTGGCTGCTCTCAACATCGCAAAAAAGCTCCTCCCATCCCACGAGGTGGAGCAGCTCAAGGCGCTGCCTCCCGAACAGGCACTCGAGGCGCTCACCCAGCGGCTGCAGGCGCGGTAACGCTCGGAGCGGCGGGGCCCTGCCGAGTTGGAGCAGCCATGAGCGCCGGGTTCCAGTTTGACCCAAAGGGTCAACGCATACCAGCCCAGGGTGCAACCCTGGGGATTGGATGGCGGGTATCGATCCGGGACACGGATGGTGGGTATGCATCCGGGACACGGATGGTGCATATGGATGCGCTCTGAAGGAGCGCCGCATCGTACGGGCGCGAGGGCCGCGCGGGTTGGGTGATGCGACGATCTGCGTTCCGTTAGCATGCGGAAATGTGCGCGGCATGTTCCCCAGGGCGTTGCCCTGGGCTGGTATGCGCTGCCCCGT
>JABMMX010000244.1 GCA_013205435.1 Deltaproteobacteria bacterium | reverse complement strand
CTCTGCGAACCGGTGCCGTTGGCGGTGGTGCAGCTGCGGGTGTCGATGGTGCAGAGGCCGGCCTCAAGGTGGTAGCCGGTGCCGCAGGCGCAGCTGTTCGAGCAGGCATCGGCGCTGTTCGCGTTGCCGTCGTCGCAGACTTCGCTGCCCTGCTTCACGCCGTCACCGCAGAAGGTGGCCGCGCCGGCCACGCTGGCGCAGGTCGCGTTGCAGACGGTGCAGGAGGTCTGGCCGTAGGCGCAGGCCTCGGTGACCGTGTTGCCCTCGTCGCAGCCCTCGCCCGACTGCACAAAGCCGTCGCCACAGGCGGGCAGCGCGCAGGCGTTGGTGCAGCTGTCGGTGTTGACGCTGTTGCCGTCGTCGCAGGCCTCGCCGGCCTCGACCACGCTGTTGCCGCAACCAACCTCAACGCAGGTGCCGGAGAGGAGGCTGTAGCCCGTCGTGCAGGAGTTCGCGATGCATGCCGCGAAGGCGCTGCCATTCCACGACTGCGTGCCCGAGCCGCCCGTGACAGTGCAGGCCTGAATGTCGTTCTCGCAGAGGTTGCCCGCGGCATGGAAGCCGCTGTTGCAGGAGGCCACCTGGCAGGCGCCGTAGGCCGAGCCGGTCCACGACTGGCTGCCCGTACCATTGGCGATCACGCAGCTGCGGGTGTCGATGGTGCAGAGGCCGGCCTCGAGGTGGAAGCCCGCGCTGCAGCCGCAGTTGTTGGCGCAGCCGTCGGCGCTGTTGCTGTTGCCGTCGTCGCAGCTCTCGCTGTTCTGAACGATGCTGTCGCCGCAGAAGGCGGTCGCGCCGGCCACGCTGGCGCAGGTCGCATCGCAGACGGTGCAGGAGGTCTGGCCGTAGGCGCAGGCCTCGGTCACCGTGTTGCCCTCGTCGCAAGCCTCGCTGCCCTGCACGAAGCCGTCGCCGCAGGCCGCCACGGTGCAGGTGTTGGTGCAGCTGTCGGTATTGACCGTGTTGCCGTCGTCGCAGCCCTCGCTGCCCTCGGCAACGCCGTTGCCGCAACCGACCGCAACGCAGCTGCCGCTGAGCAGGCTGTAGCCCGCGCTGCAGCTGTCGGCCACGCAGGCGCCGAAGGACGAGCCGTTCCACTGCTGCGTGCCCGAGCCGCCCGTCACCGAGCAGACGCGCACGTCGCTCTCACAGCCAAGGCCGGCGATGTGGAAGGTGGCAACGCAGCTGGTCGCCTGGCAGGCGCCGTAGGACGAACCGGTCCAGCTCTCCGAGCCAGCGCCGTTCGCGACGGTGCAGGAGCGGATGTTGAGCGTGCAGCTACCACCCTCGAGGTGGTAGTCGCCGCCGCAGAGGCAGCTGTTGCTGCAGGCGTCGCCGTCGCTGCTGTTGCCATCATCGCAGCTCTCGGTGCCGGCCGTGATGCCGTCGCCGCAGAAGGAGGTGGCACCCGCCACGCTGGCGCAGGTGGCGTCGCAGACGGTGCAGGAGGTCTCGCCGTAGGCGCAGGCCTCGGTCACCGTGTTGCCCTCGTCGCAAGCCTCGCCGGCCTGTACGAAGCCATCGCCGCAGGCGGCAACGGTGCAGGTGGTGGTGCAGCTATCGCTGTTGATCAGGTTGCCGTCGTCGCAGGCCTCGCCGGCCTCAACCACGCTGTTGCCGCAGCCCACGGCCACGCAGGCGCCCGAGAGGAGGCTGTAGCCGTTGTCGCAGGCGTTGGCCGAGCAGGCGCCGAAGGCGGTGCCGTTCCACTGCTGCGTGCCCGCGCCGCCCGTGACGGTGCAGGCCTGAACGTCCGACTCGCAGAGCAGGCCGGCCACATGGAAGGTGGTATCGCAGAGGGTCGCCTGGCAGGCGCCGTAGGCCGAACCGCCCCAGCTCTCCAGGCCCGTGCCGTTGGCAACGCTGCAGGCGCGGAGGTCGGCCTGGCAGCTGCCCGCCTCGAGGTGGTAGCCCGTGCCGCAGGTGCAGAGGCTGCTGCAGCTATCGCCGTCCACCATGTTGCCATCGTCGCAGGTCTCGCTCGCGGCCAAGAGGCCGTCGCCGCAGAAGGCGGTCGCGCCGGCGGCGCTGGCGCAGCTGGCGTCGCAGATCGCGCAGGCGGTCTCGCCATAGGCGCAGGCCTCGGTCGTCTGGTTGCCGTCGTCGCAGCTCTCGGCACCGTTCACGATGCTGTCGCCGCAGACCTGCGGGATGCCCGAGGCGCTCTGGCAGTTGCTGTCGCAGATCGAGCAGATGGTGTCGCCGTAGGGGCAGTTGTCGGTGACGGTGTTGCCGTCGTCACACTGCTCGTTGGCGGGGTCTGCGATGCCGTCGCCGCAGAGGCTGGCCGCGCCGGCAACCGGCTGGCAGGCGGGGTCGCAGACGGTGCAAGAGGCGGCGCCGTAGGTGCAGGCCTCGGTGGTGAGGTTGCCGTCGTCGCAGCCCTCGAAGGGGGCGTTGAGGGTGCCGTCGCCGCAGCTCGAGATGGCGCCGGGCACCAGCTGGCAGAGGCTGTCGCAGACGGTGCAGGAGGCCTCGCCATAGGCGCAGGTCTCGGTGATGGCGTTGCCCTCGTCGCACTGCTCCATGGCCGCGAGGTTGCCGTCGCCACACTGGGTGCGGCAGAGGCCGGCGTCGCAGGTCAGGTCGGTCGCGCAGTCGGCGGTGGCGGTGCAGGCGGCGCCGAGGCCGCGGCACTGGGCGCCCTCGTCAACGATACCGTCGCAGTCGTCATCGAGGCTGTTGCAGAGCTCGGGCAGGTTGGCGACGACGCGGCCCGTGAAGGTGAAGTTTCCGCCCGAGCGGGTGAAGAGCCAGCTGCGGGTGGCGCTGTTGGCGCCGCCGAAGGCCTCGAGGTTGGGGTAGGCCCAGGAGCCGAGGCCGCTGGAGGCGCCCGCGATCTGGTCGCCGTTGGCGACCGCGAAGCCGCTGGAGGGGACCAGGCTATCGATCTGGGCGTACAGGTTGGAGAGCGGGCGGGTGTAGAAGGAGCGGATGGTGACGTCGCCGCAGAAGGCGGGGGCGCCGGCCGCGTCGGGGCAGGCGGCGTCGAGGCCGGTGTTGTTGGTGACCAGCTCGAGCGAGTTGGCGGGGCCGGAGCCGGCGATGCCATCCTGGATGATGTCGAGGGCGCAGAGGCCCTGCGCAGCCATCCGAAGGCCGGCGTCGGTCACCTGGTCAGGGCCGAGCATGTCGATGGTGAGCTCACCGGTGGTGCCGTTCACGGTGCCGCGGAACTGACCAACGGTGGTCAGGTCGGAGGCCACGCTTGCGGGGCTTGCGGCGGAGGCGGCATCGGGGCGGTCGAGCGTACGTTCTATCTTCGGCTGAAGCTCGAGCTCTGCGTCGGCGCAGGCCGCCGCCGTCGATGCCAGAAAGGCGAGAGAAACCAGACACTTATTCGAGATACGCATAACAACCTACGGACGAGAGACAACGGAAGTGGGAGGGAACCTCCGCGACCGTATACACACGTCTAAGTGATGAATCAAAAGATTCATGTATAGCGGTATACTGATCCGTAAGATCTCGGACATTGGCAACTTTTAAGCCAAAATTCGAGCGTTTATGACTACATGCGCCGCAACCACAGAAGCGGGGTTTACAGCCGATACCGATACCGCTTGGAGCGAAAGGCACCGACCAGCGCGAACTCCCACCCCGCCTAACTGCCCGAGCCACCCATGCAACTTTTTGACGGACCGCGTCACGCTGCGTCATCCAGCTGGCGAACTGCAGCCCAGAGACAGCCTCCGCCTCGCCCGACGCAAGCATCCCTCACCAAGCCCGCGCTTGCGCCTCTGCCTCGACAGCCCCGACCGCCCTGAGTAAGCCCGCACCTGCGCCAGGTTGGCGCCCGACACACGGAGCAGACAGATGGAACGCAAGGGTCAGATCGCATTGGTGGTGGGTGGTGCTTCGGGTCTTGGCGCGGCAACGGTCCGCCGCCTCCACGCAGCCGGCGTCCAGGTCTTTATCGGTGACCGCAACGCCGATGTGGGCAACGCGCTCGCCTCCGAGCTCGGTGAGGGCGCCTCCTTCGTGCCGGTGGATGTGACCGACGAGGCCAGCGTGAAGGCCGCCGTGGCGACCGCCGCCGCTGCCGGCCCGCTCCGCATCGCCGTCAACACCGCCGGCGTCGGCATGGCCGCCAAGCTCCTTGGCCGCGACGGCTCGCCACACGACCTCGGCGTCTTCGAGATGGTGATGAAGATCAACCTCTTCGGCACCTTCAACGTGCTCCGCTACGCGGCCGCCGCTATGGCCGCCAACGAGCAGCTCCCCAGCGGCGAGCGGGGCGTGGTCATCAACACCGCCTCCATCGCCGGCTACGACGGCCAGATTGGCCAGATCGCCTACGCCTCCTCCAAGGCCGGCGTCATCGGCATGACGCTGCCCGCTGCCCGCGACCTGATGAAGAACAACATTCGGGTGGTCACCATCGCGCCGGGCGTCTTCGACACCCCGCTGCTGGCCATGCTGCCCGCGCCCGCCCGCGAGGCGCTCGAGGCGACGGTCCCCAACCCCAGCCGCCTCGGCAAGCCCGACGAGTATGCCCAGCTAGCCTGCGCCATCATCGAGAACGGCTACCTCAACGGCGAGGTCATCCGCCTCGACGGCGCGCTGCGGATGCCGCCCCGCTGAAGCGGGCGGCCCCGCGGGGCAAGCGGAGCAGATCGTCGCGGTAGGCAGAGGGCGGGTGAGGGACCAATTCCTGCCCCAACGGGGCAGAGCATACCAGCCCAGGGCAACGCCCTGGGGATCATGCC
Organism: Deltaproteobacteria bacterium; assembly: GCA_013205435.1. Taxonomy (GTDB): domain Bacteria; phylum Myxococcota_A; class Bradymonadia; order REDH01; family REDH01; genus CAIWGR01. Next base: position 689 of record JABMMX010000244.1, on the reverse strand, counting down.
ACGCACATTTCCGCATTCTAACGGAACAATGAGGTCGGTCGCATCACCCACCCGCGCCCAGATGCATACCCACCGTCCCTTTCCTAGGGTTGTACCCTGGGCTGATACACGTTGACCCTTTGGGTCAAATGGTAACGCGGCGCTCCTGCAGAGCGCATCCATACCCACCATCCCTGTCCCGGATGCAAACCAACCATCCCATTCCCAAGGTTGCACCCTGGGCTGGTCTGCGTTGACCCTTTGGGTCAAATGGAACCCGGCGCTCAAGGCCACCTTCTAGTCCCGCCCGCTCGCTGCGCTCGCTCCCCTGCCCGGCTCCGCTCCACACCGCTCCGCCTCCCACGGGGCCCTCGCTTCGCTGGGCCTTTCCGTGGGGGCTCCGCTACCAGCGGTCCGTTGACAAGGGAACAAAGGTTCAAGGGTCAAGGGTTCCCTGCACCGCCCCTACGGCGCGGTCCTGGAGAGGCGAAAGCCGAGGGAGATGTAGCGATCGCCCGGCGCGCCGGCGTTGCGATACGCGGCCCGGGCGCCACGGGCGTCGCCGCCCCACGACCCACCGCGAAGCACCCGGTAGGAGCCTGTCGAAGGCCCCGTAGGGTCGGTCACCGTGGCTGGGTAGGTATCGTACCAGTCGCCCGTCCACTCCCAAACATTGCCGAGCATGTCGGAGAGGCCAAAGCTGTTTGCTG
>JABMMX010000243.1 GCA_013205435.1 Deltaproteobacteria bacterium | reverse complement strand
GGTGGAGGAGCTGCGCGCAGAGTTCAATCCGGGGGGTGCGCCAGACTTTGAAGCCGCGGCAGGCCACCCGGATGGGGCTGGCGTGTTCGACACGCTCAAGAGCGTAGTGAAAATGATCCTGCAGGACCTCAAGAACCCCCAGTCCTGACCCAGGGCCAAGATGTCGGAGAGCGTCAAAAAAGGTCCCTCGCTGGAGCGCCTGATACTAGCGCGTACACCGTATCAACGGCCTGGGGGGTTGTACGTGGGCCGTCCAGCGAGGAACGGGGCAAGAGGTAGTTTGGCACTGTGTCGAAATCAAGGCGGAGGTGGGCAAAATTGGGTAGGGGTGAAGGTTGTCGGATGGCCGCGCCGTGCCCTTGACATACTGCGTCATCGCGTCGGCTTCGGACTGACCGAAAGCGGCATTGGGCTGACAGTTGGAGGTTCGCGGTGAGCAAGCAGATCGCCGTTTTTTCGAACCGCCGGTCGCGGCAGAACCGTCTCCGTCCGCAGCTGCTCGCGGGGCTGAAGGAGGCCTATCGCGACCATGCCGACTTCTTCGAACCAGAGGATATGGTTTCGCTTCGGCAGGCGGCCCGCACTGTGTTTGAGCGCGGCTACCGCTACCTCGCCATCAACGGTGGCGACGGGACAAACCATCAGGTGCTGACGGCCTTTGGCGAGGTAAGCGAGGGCCGAGCGCTGCCACGGGTCAGCCTGCTGCGCGGCGGCACCATGAACAACGTGACGGACAGCTTCAACATCCGGGGCACACCGATGAGCATCCTGGGGCAGCTCTGCGGTGCAGTGACCAGTGGGTCGGAGCAGAAGTTGGTCCGCCGTGCAATGCTGCGGGTGGAGGATGGGGAGAGGGCGCGGCTAGGGTTCATCTTCGGCACGGGGCTGATGGCGAACTTCTTGAAGGCCTACTACGCGGCTGGCGAGACCTCACCGTGGACGGCGGCGTGGATGGCGGCAAAGGTCTGCGCTTCGGTGGCAGTTCATGGCCCTCTTTTTGAGCAACTATCTGACAAGGAACACCATACCCTTCATGCAGATGGGCAACTTTGGCAAGATAAAGAATTGTTCTGCTTAATGTGTGCAACCACCGAGCAGGTCGGACTCGGTCTCTCCCCGTTCACCAGCGCTGGACGCCACCCCGACCGGTTCTGCGCGCTCGCGCTCGAAGGTCCGATGCTCTCCATTGTGACCGCCCTGCCCGCCATCTGGCGCGCTGCCCCCATGACGATGCGCGGCTTCGAGGAGCGGCTCATGCAGCGGCTTGAAGTCCAACTGCCTAGAAAGTTTGACTATACGATTGATGGCGACCTTTATGTCGCCGAACGGATCACCCTCTCCATGGGCCCCGTCCTTGAGCTGTATATTCCGTAGGAGCAGCACGCCATGAAGGTTCAATTCTCCGGTGCGACCGACGTCGGTCTCAAGCGTGACCACAACGAAGACAGCTTCTTCCTCATGGCAGAGCAGAACCTCTACATGGTGGCCGACGGCATGGGTGGCCACAGCTCTGGCGAGGTTGCGTCGCGCATCGCAGTGGAGACGGTCGCAAAGTTTTTCGCCGACTCGGACGCCGACGAGGACCTCACCTGGCCCTACCGAATGGACAAGGGCATCTCCTATGAGGAGAACCGGCTTGCATCGGGCATCATGCTGGCGAACCGGCGCATCCACGAGGCGGCCACTGAAGGCAAGAAGGGGATGGGCACCACACTGGTGGCCTGTGTGCTGGTCGATGGCGGCGTTGTGATTGGCCATGTGGGCGACTCGCGCGTCTATCGGTGGCGGCGGGGCCAGCTCACGCAGGTGACCGAGGACCACTCGCTGCTCAACGACTTCATGAAGGTGAAGAAGCTTTCCGACGAGGAGATTGCCAACTTCCCGCACAAGAACGTCATCGTTCGTGCCCTCGGCATGAAGGACAATGTGCAGGTCGATGTGCGGACCGACGTCCCCGAAGAGGGCGACCTCTACCTGCTCTGCTCCGACGGCCTCTCGGGCATGGTCACGGATGCGGAGATGGCCGCGATCCTATCGACCGATCAGGACGACGTGGAGGGGCTCTGCAGCCGTCTGATCGCCGCGGCGAACAGGGGCGGCGGCGTGGACAACATCACGGCAGTCATCATCCGGCTGATCCCCGGAGAGTGACGTCGAGGCGCCAGCCCGGGCCCTGCCCGCGCTAGCCGGTACGGACCAGCGTGGAGCCGATGAGAATGCGGCGGGTCTGCTCCTGCTCTGCAACGGCACCGTAGGCCAACACGCTCTCAGCTACATGGGAGCCTGCAGTAACCTTGCAGCCGGCGCCTACGACGGCGTAGGGGCCCACGGAGGCGGTGCTGTCGAGGGTGGCTGCGGCAGAGATGAAGGCAGGGCCCGCAACGGCCACGCCTTGGCAGGCTAGCGTGCTGTCTGCGGCAACGAAGTCTCCGAGCGGCGCCTTCGCAGGCAATGGCCAGTTGTCTCGGCCCAGTTTGAGCAGCTGCCAGGTGGCTTGGAGAAATCGGAGGGGGGTTCCGACGTCGGCCCAGAAGCCCTCATGGTGGAGGGCTGCGATGGTTGCCCCCTGCTCCAGTGCCAGGGCGATGCCGTCCCGGATGAGGCAGGAGGGTTCGTCGGGGAGGAGGTCGATGACCCAGGGTTCAATCAGGCAGACGCCAGCGTAGGAGACGCGACGATCGGGTAGGGAGTCTGGGCCAACCACAACGCCGCTTCGGCCCGGGAGGGTGGTGATGCGGCCGCCCTCGGCGTCGACCCAGACTTCGCCCTCGCCCGGGATGGCGGGCACAGTCAGGAGGGTGGCTGCTGCGCCGGAGGCGCGATGATGGCGGAGGAGTTCGGTGACGGGGGCGCTGAGGACCACATCGCCGTTGTGGAGCAGGATGGGATGGTCTGGTCGGCCGAGTGCCTCGTAGAGACGCTTTGCGCCAGCGCCCGTGCCGAGGAGGAGCGGCTCATGGGAGAGGGTGAGCGGTATGTTGCCGTAGCGGGCGGCCCAGGTGCGGGCGGCCTCGGACATCTGCTCGGGGAGGTGGTGGGTGTTGACCGCGATGGCGCTGACGCCGGCGGCTCCCAGGGCGGCGAAGGCCTGCTCTGCGAGGGGGATGTCGAGGAGCGGGATGAGGGGTTTGGGGACTGCGTCGGTGAGGGGGCGCAGCCGGTTCCCGAGTCCTGCGCAGAGGACCATGCCGGAGAAGGGGGCGCTCATGACTCCGTCCGAAGTGCCGGGTCGACCTGTGCGAGGAGTGCTGACAGCTCGGCGAGCTCAGGGAGTCGGCCGAGTGCGTCCTTCACGTAGCGGAGGCTGGAGGGGATGAAGGGGAGGAAGTTCGGATTTTTCTTCACACGGTCAATGAAGACAAACCTTCCTGAATCCTTGAGCTTGCGCTGTACTGTTTGAAGAAAAAACCAGCGTTCGATGGTTGCGGCATCGTGGCCTGCGAGGGCGGGGAGGCCGGCGGCCTGCTGGGCATAGTGCCTGACGAGTTCGGAGAGGAGGTCGGAGGGAATCTCGACATAGCTGTCGCGGAGTAGCGCGACGGCATCGTAGACGACGGGGCCGGTCATGGCGTCTTGGAAGTCGAGGACGACGAGTTCGTCGCCGAGCACCATGAGGTTGTGGCTTTGGAAGTCGCGGTGCATGACGGCGCTGGGGATGGCGGCGACCTTGGCGACGAGGTCGTCGAAGGCGGCGTCGAGCCGTGCGCGGAGTTCTGGCTCGAGGGTGAGTCCGAGCTCCTGTTCGAGTCGCCACTCGCGGTAGTGGTCGAGCTCCCAGCGCAGGAGTGCTGCGTCGAAGGAGCGGCCGCTGACGAGGTCGGGGAGCGTGGTAGCCGCGGCGGTGGCCCGTTGCAGCTGCGCGAGGGTGTCGAGTGCTGCGAGGTAGCCGGTTCGGAGGTCGCCCGTCGCGGTAAGGTGGGCGTCGAAGTCGGTGTGGCCGACATCTTCGAGCCAGATGGTGCCCTCTTCGTCGTCGACGTCGTAGAGGGCGGGGACGCGGACGCCTAGGTCGAGGAACCAGCGCTGGAGCTCGAGGAAGGGTTCGTCGGAGGCCTTGGAGACGGCGGACGAGCCGGCCTCTTCGGGTGCTGCGCCGGGAGGGGGGAGCAGCATGACGACCTCGGTGAGGCCGTCGAAGGAGGCCCGCGCGTATCGCCGAAGTGAGGCGTGCGGCGGGAGCATCTCGAGGCCAAGGAGGGGACCGCGATCAGCGGCGCGGCGGAGGGCGCTGCGGCGCGCGCGTGAGAGCCAGGATTCGTCGGAAGCGAGAGTCATGCAGAAAGCTCTGTCGGAGAGGAGTTCCGACTGCTTACGCCAACCGATCGCGGAGGCAAAAAACGGGCAGCAGGTTCAGCGGTAAATCATCCAGAGGAAGAGGCCGCTCCAGAGGGCGAAGTTGGCGACAAATGGGAGGTCTCGGACAATCTGCTCGGTGGGGCTGGCGAGCCGGTCGTCAGTGGTGGCGAGTTCATAAAAGCGGGCTACGCCGATGATGCAGCTCGGGATGGTCCAAGGGAGCAGCGCGGTCTTAAACATCTCTGCCGTCGCGGGGGCAAAGCAGTAGCCGGCGTAGGCGGCCACGGTGCAGAGGGCGACGACGGCCATGACCTTCTTGGTGCCGGCTTCGTTGTAGCGCTTGAGGGAGTCGCGCTGTTTTGCGCCCTCCTCTCCGGCTGTGATGAGCTCGTGGAGGCGCTTTCCGAGGCCCAGATAGAGGGCGAGCAGGAAGGTGCAGCCGGCGAGCCAGATGGAGACGGGCACGTCGATTGCGTATCCGCCTGCGAGGATGCGGAAGAGGAAGCCGAGGGCGATGATGCCGACGTCGACGAAGGCGGTGTGCTTGAGGCCGCGGGAGTAGGCAACGTTGAGGAGCCAGTAGAGGGCGGCGACGAGGCCGGAGCGGAGGTCGAGCGAGGCCGCGCCTGTGAGCGCAGCGAAGGCGATGATGCGGCTGGCGAGGCGGGCTTCGGATTCGGGGAGGGCCCCTGAGGGGATGGGGCGGTGGCGCTTGAGGGGGTGGGCGCGGTCTTTGTCGATGTCGGCGAGGTCGTTGAGGAGGTAGACGGAGCCGGAGAGGAGCGAGAAGATGAGGGCGGCGGCTAGGCCGCGGACGAGGAGGTCGGGCTCGGTGAGTTTGTGACCAAAGACGAGCGGGGCAAGGACGAAGGCGTTCTTGATCCACTGATGTGGTCGGAGGCTTTTGAGGAGGGGCAGGAGCATTTGCGCCGATTGGTGTGTGAAGGGTGCTGTGTCAACAGGCGACTGATGGCAGGCTTCGGATTGACCGGCGCGGCGCGGGTGCGGTAACGCAGCGGCCCTCGACCTGCAGCCCTAGCGACCTGCCGATGATTGTGCTGGCCCTCTACTATGTGACGCTGACGCTGCTGGTCGCCTACGCGGCGCACCGGCTGTGGCTGAGCCTGCTGCTCATTGGTCGGAAGCCGGCGGTGGGGCAGCGTGCGTGGCAGGGTGAGCTGCCGCGGGTGACCGTGCAGCTTCCGCTCTACAACGAGCAGTTCGTGGCGGAGCGGCTGCTTCGGGCGGTGGCGGCGCTGGACTACCCGCGTGAGCTGTTCGAGGTGCAGGTGCTGGACGACTCGACGGACGCGACGGCCGAGATCGTGGAGCGGATTGCAGCGGAGCTTCGGGAGGCCGGAACGGAGATTCGGGTGCTGCGCCGCGACAGACGGACGGGCTACAAGGCTGGCGCGCTGGCGCAGGGCACAGCGGTTGCGACGGGCGCCTTCATTGCGATTTTTGATGCGGACTTTGTGCCCGAGCGCGGCTTCTTGCGCGAGGTTCTGAGCGGGTTTGAGGATGAGCGGGTTGGGATGGTGCAGGCCCGCTGGGAGCACATGAACCTGGGCGAGTCGTGGCTGACGCGGCTGCAGGGTGTGCTGCTGGACGGCCACTTTGCGGTGGAGCAGGCGGCGCGATCGGCGACGGGGCGCTTCTTCAACTTCAACGGGACGGCGGGGATGTGGCGGCGGGAGGCGATCGCGGAGGCGGGTGGCTGGCAGGGCGACACGCTGACGGAGGACCTGGACCTGAGCTACCGGGCGCAGCTCAAAGGGTGGCAGTTCCGGTATCTGGATGGGGTGACGGTGCCCGCGGAGGTGCCTTCCGACCTGGGTGGGTTTGTGTCGCAGCAGCAGCGTTGGGCGAAGGGGAGCGTGGAGACGCTGCTCAAGCTCTGGCGGCCCATCGTTCGGGCGCGGCTGCCCTTTGTGGTGTGGCGGGAGGCGGCGGTGCATCTGACCTCGAATCTCTGCTACCTGCTGACAGTGCTGCTGGCGCTGCTGATGCCGCCGGCGGTCTGGCTGCGGCGAACGGGCGGTTGGGAGTGGCTCTGGATGTTGGATGCGGTTCTGCTGGCAGCGGGCGGCGGCTCGCTGCTGGTCTACTACGGGACGGCGGCGCGTCGTGCAGGTAGGCCGCTCGCCGGGCTGCTGTGGCAGCTTCCGCTGGCGATGGCGCTGGATGTGGGGATGAGCATTCAGAAGTCGCGGGCGGTGATGGAGGCACTTGCGGGGAGGCGGTCTGCCTTTGTGCGGACGCCAAAGTTCTCGGCGGCGGCGGCGGTCGCGGCAAAGGCCTACGCGCTTCCGCGGCAGCGTGCCGGCGGCGGAGAGCTGTTGCTGAGCCTCTGGCTGTTTGCGGGCGCGGGGGCTGCGATGGTGGAGGGGCACGGCGCCTGGACCGCCCTCCCCTTCTTGCTCTTCTTCGGGCTCGGCTTCGGCCTGGTAGGCGCGGCGGCGCAGCAGCGGGAGCGGGGGCTTCGGCGGCTGGACTGGGCGCGTGTCTGAGCTTGAGCGGGGGTTCGGGCGGGCGCAGTGGGGCTGGTGGAGCGTCGCGGTGCTGTTGCCGTGTGCGGCGCTGCTGACCTGGCTATCGGCAGCGGAGCCGGTCGGTCGGCTCGCTGTGGTGGCATGGACGCTGGCGGGGCTCGGATGGGCAGCGGCGGTGTCGGGGCGGGCGCCGACGCAGGCGGCACAGCGGGGGCTGGCGGTAGGGCTGGTGCTCAGTTACCTCGCGCTGCTGGCGGCGCCTCCCCGGTTTTCGGATGATCTCTGGCGCTACCTCTTTGACGGCCGCGTGTCGGCGATGGGACTCAACCCCTTCTCCTATGCGCCCGCCAACCCGAAGATCTCGTGGGTTGCACCGGAGCTGGTGGCGAAGATGAACTTCCCCGAGATGCGGACCATCTACCCGCCGATAGGTCAGGGGCTGTTTGCGCTGATGGGGTTGGTTTCGGGCAGCGACCTGCTTTGGCGGCTGGTGCTGGTGTTCGTCGCGCTCGGCTCGTCCTGGCTCTTCGCGCGGGATGCGGAGGAGCCGGCGGCGCGAGCGGTGCGCGGATGGGGCTTGGCGACGGCGCCGCTGGTGGTGGTGTCGGCCGGGTCGATGGGGGCGCTCGATGTGACGGGGCTGCTGGTGGCTGTGGCGCTGCTCTCTTCGCGGGTGCGGGGGAGCGCGGTATGGCAGGGGTTCTGGGTGGGGGTCGGAGCCGGTCTGAAGTTGTTTCCCGCGGTGCTCTTCTGGACGGCACCTGCCAGTCGTCGGCTTCGGACGGGTGTTATCGCGGGCGCGGTGGCCGCGGCCGTGCTGACGGCGGCCTACCTGCCAATCGCGGGGATCGGGAGCAAGGTGTCGGGATCGCTCAAGACCTACGCCTCCGCCTGGCAGTTCAACGGGGGGCCGGTGCGTTGGCTGGCCCTTGGGCTGGACTCAGGCATGGAGGCGGCGGGCCTGGAGAGCTCTGTCGAGGTGCCATTACCGGCGGGGCTCCACGACCCTGCGCGCCGTGTGGTAGACGGCATTCCAACAGAGAAGCTGTTTGTGGGGCGGAACGAGGTGGCCCGCTTTCTGGCGACAGGCGCGGGGCTGCTGGCGCTGGCTGCGGTTCTGGTGTTGGGTCGACGGCATCTCAAGCGCGAGGGTGAGTTGATGGCGGTCTGCCTGCTGGCCTTCTACGCGGGCCAGTTCACGGTCTATCCGTGGTATGGGCTCTGGCTGCTTCCGGCAGCGGTGTTGCTCGGTGGACGAGGCTGGGTGGGTGGCGCGGCGCTGGCCTTTGCGGGGCTGCTGCCGCTGGCGCTGCTGACGCCGGCCGGTGTCATCGACGGCGGGCGGTGGCAGGAGCCGGTCTGGGTGGCACCGGCGCTATGGGCCGCAGCGGGGATGACGGCCTGGTTGCGACGACATCGCGTTTGACAGGGCGCGCTTCCTGATGCAGGGGAGCGAAGGCGGCCTGCGCCACAACCTGGTAGGCCGCGCCCACACCTGACAGCCACGAGCCTCCGATGGGATTGTTTCGAATCGCCTTTTTGTTGCTCGCCCTCGCAGCCGGCGCCTGCATCGGCCTGGTGGCCATTGCTCCTGCCGCCTTCCACGACCGGACGGCAGAGGCGGCTGAGGCGCGGTTGCGCACGGCAACGCAGCTGGCCGCGACGCTCGAAGAGAAGTCGAACCAGGAGCGCCTCCGGTTCGCGACCGAGTTTGCGACCTCGCCCCTGCTGACAATGGCTGTCTCGTCGGTCACCGCTGCTGATGCGACGGTGACGCAGCCGACGCGTGAGAGCATTGCGCAGGGCTATCGCGAGGCGGCCCGCTCCTTCTTAAGCGACACGAAGCAGGGCTATGACCTCGTAGGGTTGTACGACCTGAAGGGTTCGCGCATCGACTCGACCTCCGTGGTAACGACGGTGGCGAGCGAAGACTTTGTTGTACCCGGGCGTGTGAGCGAAGTGGTGAGCGGCGGCCGTCCGCTGGGTGCGCTGGTGTCTGTGTCGGGGCGCATCTTTGGCGTGGCTGCGGTGGCGGTGCGGAGCAACACGGGGGTCGTGAGCGCCGTGCTGCTCGTGGCCGAAGAGTATGGCGACGCAATGGTGTCGGAGCGGAGGCTTCAGCTCGGCTTCCCGCTCGCCTTCCACGTTGACGACGACATTGTTGTTCATGACCTGACCGACCCGACCCTCTTCAGCACTGCCAACGCCGCAGTGATGAAGCTGGAGCGCGGGAAGTGGCCTGCAGCCGGCAAGGGTGAGGCGACGACGCGGAGCATAGATGGCCGGAGCATCTTTGCTGCCACCGCGGCGCTGGCGACCTCCGATGCCGACGCCGCCTTCCGGAGCGATGTTGGAGTGGCGCTGCTGTTCGACGCCCCGGCGATGAACCGTAACCTGCTGGCGATTCTGGTCGAGGGCGGAAGTTTCGACGAGATCCCTGCGATCGCGGTCGCGGCCTTGGCCGGATCGCTGATGTTCTTCTTTCTGGGGCTGCTGCTGCTGGATGTGGAGCAGCGTGCCCCAGCTCGCCGGCTGGCAAAGGATGTGTCGGGCCTGATGACGACGAACCAGCCCGCGCCGCTCGATATCTCGAAGTATGGCAACCACCTCCGGTCGCTGGTGTCGTCGATCAACGAGTTCATCGAGAGCCGCAAGACCTTCATGGCGACCAAGCGGACCAAGGTGGAGTCCGGTTCGCAGGAGACGGTGACGCCGGCTGCTCCCGCTGCTTCGACTGCGCCGATTGTGATGGTCGAACTTGAGATGGAGCCAATCCAAGACGAGACCGAGCCGCAGGGCGTGAGGCCGTCTTCGAGCCCCTCTTTGGCGGCCTCGCCCATGGCTTCGGCGCCCGTTGCGGCCTCTGATCCCAGGCCGAGCGGATCGGCCGCAGTGCTGCCGCCCCCCGTCGACCTAGAGGAGTTCCTTCCTCGCGCTTCCGTCGCTGCCTCTGCACCGAATCCTGCGGTTCGCCTGGACAAGGAGCCCTCGGTGGCCTCCACGGCACAGCAGGGAAGTCCTGCGACGGTCATCGACACCAGCGCGGTGTCGGCGCCGGCGAGTACGATGAGCCAGCCGCTCTCCGATGAGCTGCTCGCGGCGCTGGTTGGCGCTGCCGACTCGAGCATCTCCTACCCGCAGGAGCCGCCGCCAGCGCAGGCTGCGCTCTCCGAAGTCGCCGCAGAGGTGTCACGCGAGGTCTTGGCGGATGAGCTCACGGCAGCGGCAGAGGCCGCGTTGACCCCAGCGCCCTCCCCGCTCAGCCTTGAAGCGAAGTTGCAGACGATACAGGGCGGCGGTTTCATGACCGGTAACTTCGCATCGGCGAGTGGGACCTTCCCGGGCCTGTCGGGCAGTTACCCGTCGGTGATGGGTTCGCG
>JABMMX010000242.1 GCA_013205435.1 Deltaproteobacteria bacterium | reverse complement strand
GCACCCGCTGCTGAAGAGGCTGCACCTGCCGCTGCTGAAGAGGCCGCACCTGCTGAGGAAGAGGCTGCACCTGCTGCTGAGGAAGAGGCTGCTCCCGCCGTTGAGGCAGAGGCTGCACCCGCCGTTGAGGCAGAGGCTGCTCCCGCCGTTGAGGCAGAGGCTGCACCCGCTGAGGAGGAGGCTGCTCCTGTCGCTGAAGAGGCCGCCGCTGAGCCTGAGGCCGAGGCTGCACCCGCCGCTGAGGAAGTGGCCGTAGAGGCTGTTGCAGAGGCCGCTCCTGCCGCGGAAGAGGACGACGAGGAGATTGCTGATCTCTCGGACGACCTCGCCGAAGACGACGAGGATGGGGCCACCGTCGAGGGTGGCACGAAGACCTTCATGATGACGGGGCTCGACCTTGATGCGGCCATCGCCGCTGCCGAGTCGAAGAAGTCCTAGCGCCAGTCAGCCGGGACGAGCTGCGCGAGCAGCGGCGTCCTGGCGGCTCGCTCCCCTGCCAGCGCCACGGCGCCGGCAAGGTCGCCCGCCTCCATGCGGTCGGCCAGTGCCTCGAGCGCCGCAAGGTGCTCTTTGGTGCGCGCTACGGCGTAGCCGACCGTGGTCTGCATCTTGATGATGAAGGCCCAGTCGGAGGCCTGTGCGAGCATCAACTCGCGGCAGAGCTGCGCGAGTGCGGGCTGCCAGGCTGCGCTCTCGGCGTAGGTCGCGACAGCGGCGGCGACCCGCTCCTCGGCTGCGTGGAGCGCCGGGTAGATCCAGGCGTTGCCCTCGTTGAGCCAGACCGAGAAGTAGCCCGCCTCGCCCCAACTTGAGTCTGCCGGCTCTGCCACCTGCTGCACCGGATTGTCGGCCAGATAGTCCGAAGGGGTTACAGCGGAGAACGAGCCATTGCGGGCGATCTCGCGAAGGACGGCGTCGAGGAAGAGCGGCCCCTCGAACCACCAGTGGCCGAAGAGCTCGGCGTCGTAGGGCGTGGTGACGACGGGGCGCACCGCAGAGCGCTGCGCGGCCCAGGCAATCTGGGTGGCGCGCGCGGCGACGAAGTGGCACGCATGCTCTGCGACGGCGACCATCGCGGCCTGCGGATCGTAGGCCTCTTTGTCGGCCTCGGTGCGCGAGGTGATGCGGTAGTACTTGAGCCCCGTGTTCACGCGGATGCCGTCGGGGTGGATGAAGGGGGCCACCTCTTCGAGCGGCCGGTCGAAGCCGACATCGCGGTAGTACTCGCGGTAGCGGAGGTCGCCAGGGTAGCCCTCGTGCGACGACCAGACCTGGCTCGACGACTCGGGGTCGCGCCCGAAGAAGGCGACGCCGCCAGGCGAGAGCAGCGGCGCAACGAGGCCGCTCAACGGCCGGTCGGAGGCGCACTCGATCGCGTGGCTGTCGACGAAGGAGAAGCGGACGCCCGCCTCGGCAAGCAGCCCATCCACACCCGCGGTGTAGGCGCATTCGCCCATCCACATCCCGGCGGAGGCGAAGCCGCAGCGCGCCTCGAAGGAGCGGGCCGCAGTGCGAATCTGGCCGCGCCGGCTGCCTTCGCGGAGCATCAGCGGCAAGAAGCCGTGGGTGCCGACGCAGGTGATGAGCTCGATGCGCCGGCTCAGATGCAGCCGAATGAAGCAGCCGACGAGGTCGCGCTGCAACCCGTTCAGGTAGAGGTCGCGGAGTCGGATAAGGCGGGTGAGGTAGAAGCGGGCCACGGGGCCGAAGTCGGCCTCTCCATCGGTCCGTGTGACCTCCTGCGTCGCGAGCTGGATGAGGCGGGCGAGGTGGCCTTCGAAGCGGTCGCGAAGGAGCGCGTCGTCGAGCATGCCGATGAGCGGCTGCGAGAGCGAGAGGGTGATGCGGCCCGGGACGCCATCGCGGTCGAGCCCTTGGAGGACTTCGACCAGCGGCAGGTAGGTCTCGAGGATGGCTTCGAAGAGCCAGTTCTCCTCGAGATGGTAGGGGTTCTCGGGGTGGCGGACGAAGGGGAGGTGGGCATGGAGGACAATCTGGAGCGAGCCGTTCATGGGCGCCTCCAGCCGCTGCCGGGACTCGTTGTGCTGGCGGTCGTCCGGGCAGAACGCGCCACTGCGTGAATGTGGGAGCCCGCGCTGCTGCGCGGAGGCAGGTAGGGGAGCGCGCCACCCGTGCGGGCAGGGAGCGCGGGCAGGGCGCTTCCGTCGGCGCGGCCCCAGACCACCATGCTACGCTGCGGCCGATCGGCAGGGAGGTGGAGCGGGGCGGAGTGAAGCGGCGCATCGCCCGTTACCGTGAGCGTTGCGACGACCGCGTGGACGGACTCGGGAAGGTCGAAGAAGGCCCCCTGCTCCGCCGGGTCGACAGCCAACTCCAGCAGTGTGTCGCCACCGGTTGTTGCGAGGCGGAGCTGCCCTGCGACAGCCACCGTCCAGTAGGCGTAGAGCCGGTGAGGATCGACGGGGAGGAGCCGAAGCGCGGGCACGGATGCTAAGGGCTGCATGAACCGACTGCCTTGCTGAATGGACTAGGAACCAGCGTGTTCTGCGAGCGCTAACAGATTCGGCGCTTCGTTGGGAACGAGAAGCGGTCCAGCGGGTGGCTCCTCGCCGAGTTCGATCGCCAACAACTCCTCGTCGGGCTCGCGCGGCTCGCCCGCATGGGGCTGAGGCGGCGTGTAGTGGCGCTTGGCCAGCCGCTGCGCCGTAACCTCGGCATCTGTGAGCGAAACAAACCCGGAGGCGGCGGGGTCTGCGGTCATGGGCGACAGCATCTCTGCCTTCTTGATCTTGCCCATGGTCACACGGACGATGCTGTGCGGGTCGACGGTGGTGCCAAGCAGCGCAGCGATGGTCTCGGTGGGCTTGAGCGTGTCTTCCATGATGCGCTGGGTGATGCGCAGGATGGGGCGGTCTGGCGCGAGGCCGAGCAGCTGCGCGAGCTCGCCGGCGCGGACAATCGCTGCGCGTGTGACCACGAGCTGAATCGGCAGCGACTTGGTCAGCTTCTTGCGCGGAACGACGACCTCCGCGTTGGCCGCGTAGATGGCCGCCACGCGGTCGCGCAGGGCCTCGAAGGTGAGCCCCGGCTCGGCAAGAATGGAGGCGGGTACCGCAGCAACCAGCTCCATGCCGTCGATCCAGCGTCCGACCGCGATCGGCCGGCTCGGCAGACGGGCCGCCTCGAAGAAGGAGAAGCCCTCAGGCGCAAAGCCGTTGAGGCTCTCGAGCAGCTGCGCGGGCGTGAGCGGCTCGGCGAAGGCGATATCGGCATACTCCGCCACGGAGCGGAGGCCCATGCCGAGTCCGGCGCCGAAGGAGATGACCGGGCGGGGGCTGAAGCCCTCCGAGAAGTAGACGGTGAGGCCGGCGCGACGGGCGATGCGGGGGAGCATGGTCGAGATGTCGACCTGGCCCTGCAGCGCCATGGAGCCGAGCTTGGAGAAGCGGACGCGGAACTGCTGCGGCTCGCCCTGGCCGAAGTCGTGGGGCTTGAGGCCGCGCTTGATGCGGGCCTGTGCGGTCACGCGGGCGCTAGCCTCGGTGAAGGCCGGGGTAGGCTCGAGCGCGCCGAGGCGGGTGAGGGCATCGACCCGGTCGTCGCGCATCTGCTTCATGTCGCAGGCGATGCCGCAGTTGTAGCAGATCAGCTTGCGCTGGTCGGCCAGTGCGTCGGCCACGTTGGTGTGGTGCACCTTGGCGCGGAAGGGCTTGCCGCAGGGCGGGCTGAGCCGGTTGACCATCGACTTCCGGTACTCCTTGAGCAGGAAGCCATCCTCGAGGCCCACATCGATGTGGTCCCAGGGCAGGTGCGCATCGGTGGGAAGCGTTGCGAGGAAGAGTCCACGCTCGATGCCGTGCTGCGCCTCCCACTGCGTGAGGGCCTCCTGCCAGGCCGTCCAGTTGAGGTGTTCGTCCCAGCCGTCGAAGCGGGCGCCGAGCCGCCAGGCGAGCTCGAGGAGGTCGCCGGTGCGGTAGTCGCCGCGTGAGAGGATGCCCTCGATGTGGCTCCCGCGGTGCTCGTGTTTGCGGACGTAGACGTTGGCCCGGCGGGCGCCGTCGAAGACGAGCCGCTGCTTGCGGCTGATCTCATCCATGCTGTCCATCGCACACCACTGGAAGGGGGTGTGGGGCTTGGGCACATGGCTGGAGATGGCGACGGTAATGTTGACGGCGCGCTGGTAGCGGCGGCCGATCTCGTAGGCCTGACGGCCCATGTCGACGATGCCGAGGAGATCCTCGTCGGTCTCGGTCGGGAGGCCGATCATGAAGTAGAGTTTGATGCGCTGCCAGCCCTTGGAGAAGACGCGGTGGCAGGTGGTGAAGATGTCTTCTTCGCTGATGTTCTTGTTGATGACATCGCGCATGCGCTGCGTGCCGGCTTCGGGCGCGAAGGTGAGGCCGGTTGCCTTCACACTGGCGATGTCGTCGAGGAGCTCGTCGGAGAGCCCGTAGGCCCGGAGCGACGAGATGCCGAGCGACACCTTCATGGGCCGAAGCTTCTCCATGATGCGCTTGATGAGCGGCGCGACGCAGGAGTAGTCGGCGGTGGAGAGCGAGGTGATTGCGGCCTCATCGTAGCCGCCCTTCTGGATGGCGGAGACGAGGGTCTCGACGACCTCCTCGGGGTCGCGTTCACGCACTGGCCGGTAGATCATGCCGGCCTGGCAGAAGCGGCAGCCCTCCGTGCAGCCGCGCGCAATCTCCACGGCCATCCGGTCGAAGATGGCCTCGGCAACGGGCACGGGCGAGTCGTCGGGGAAGCGGTAGCGGGAGATGTCGTCGAGGAAGGCGCGCTGCACGCGTGCCGGCACATCGGGGTGGGTCGGCGCGCTCACATACATGAGGCCGGAG
>JABMMX010000241.1 GCA_013205435.1 Deltaproteobacteria bacterium | reverse complement strand
CGGCAGGCGAGCCACCGGCGACCCAGCCCACCACGGGCGCGGGGCCCTGTGTCGCGGCGCCCAGCAGTGCCGCCATGATGGGGATGGGCAGCAGGATGTTTACCAGCGGACCGGCCAGGAAGATGATGATGCGCTGCCAGACCGGCTTGTCGGCCAGCGACACGCCCCGCTCATGCTCCTCCAACTCTTCTTCCGGGTTGGCGCCGGCCATCAGCACATAGCCGCCAAGGGGCAGGGCACGGATGGAGAACTCGGTGTCCCAAATCATCTTGGAGAGCACCACAGGCCCCATGCCCACAGCGAACCGCAGGCACTTCACGCCGAAGGCGCGCGCCGCCACAAAATGGCCAAGCTCGTGAAAGAAGACGAGCGTTCCAATCATCACCACGAAGGGTAGAAGCACAGACAACAAGGCAATTCTCCCAACGAGTCGGTTAGTTACCGAGCTCCAAGTATGCGCGAAGGACAACAATATAGGGCGCCGCAAACATGAGCGCATCGAGCCGGTCCAGCATTCCGCCGTGACCATAGATAATGTTACCCGAATCCTTGGCTCCCGTGCTCCGCTTGATCAGCGATTCGCAGAGGTCGCCTACCTGGCCGAGCAATGCGGCGGGGATGGCGAAGAGGCAGATCTGCATCGCAGTCAGCGCCGGCAGGTGGGTTGGGGCGAACATCGCTACCGCTACGAAGCCGCCGCCGACCGAACAGACAAGGCCGCCGATGGCCCCCTCGATCGTCTTTCCCGGCGAGACATTTGGGGCCAGCTTGTGGCGACCGAACAGCCGGCCCGTGAAGTAGGCGCCCGTGTCGCCCGTGAAGATGATGAACATCGCAAAAAGCATCCAGCCCGATTGCCTTGTCCAAATCTCGCCCGGCACCGGCCCGCGCGACAGCAGCACCAGGCCGCCGAAGAGCAGCGTCACGTAGGCGAACGACGAGAGCGAAAGCGCGATGGAGCGACCGGCCCGCGCAGGATTGTCGCCCATCTGCAGGCAGCTCATCATCATCGCAATCGCGCTGAGCGAGGCCACGCCGTAGGCTGCAAGCGTGCCCGGGAACCAGTAGGCCGCCAGCAGTGTTGCCACCGGCGCAAGCACGCCCACCGCGAACAGCGTCGGCGTCGCCCGCACCCCCGTCATCGTCAGATACTCCCAGGCGCCGATGCCAGCGGCCACCGACAGGGCCAGCCCCACCGCCCAGTTCGGAGCGTAGAAGAGGAGCGCCAGAATCAGCGGTATCGCCACGCCGGCGCCAACGAGACGAGGAACAAGGTCGCTCTTCGTCCAATGTGGCTTTGCCACTTCAGCCATGCTCCGTCGCTCCCTTCAGTCGTTCCTCGAGCTGCGCCAGCTGTGCCGGAATCAGTACGTTGTCGAGGTCTTTGCTCGCTGCAAAACGGACCTGCGCGATTGCCATCGCGAAGTCTCGCACAGCCAATGCCTGCTGTGCAATGCGAAGGTGGCGCCGCGCGATCGGATGTGTCGACAGCTCCTCGAGCGGTAGCGCCGTCGTTGAGGGCCTCGTGTTCGCAGCGCTCTCAGGGGTCGCAGCACGCAGCTGAAGATCGTAGGCCTCACGTGTCCCCGGTGACCGCAGCGCCCGGTAGGCCTCGCAGATGCGCGAATAGACCTCGTTTGCCAGATCCGACGAGACCCCGTTCGCCGCAAGCCGCTCCGGATGCAGCCGCATGCTCAGCCGGTCAAAGGCCGCGACCACTAGGTCGACCGGCACGTCGTCTGCTAGGCCGAGCACCTCGTAGTGGGTCTGCGCCGCCATCCGCTCGGCCCGTTCCGCCAGCTCCGCGCTCATCGCACGCTCCGGCCCACCAAACTCCGCCCAGCGAAGCCCTAGCGTCCGCATCACCACATCGCGCAAGACGCCGGGCCCGCAGGGGATGCGCACCACCGCATCGAAGGGCGGAGTTGTCTCTACCGCCAGTTCCTCTACCAGCAGCACAAAGGCCGTCTCTGCGGGCAACCCCGAGGCAAAGGCCGCCGCAAGCTCCGCAGATGTGGGGCCCTCCAACCGACTGTCCAACACGACGGCTGCTATCACCTGCTCGGAAGCGACCTCGCGGATATCCAGCGGATTCGAGGTCACCACCACACGCAGGTGCGACGCGCGGAGCTCCTGGCCTATCGCGTTCTCCAGCTCGGGGCGCACGCAGGCGAAGAGCAGCAACGGGTTCGGAGGGTCGCTCTCCAGCATCGGTTCAGCGGTCGGCAGAGGCAGGGAGGTCGCGGCTGCGCGCGGCATCGCGCGACTCGTCGCTCATCACACCAGCAACCCGCAAGATGGTCTGGGTGTGCCGGCCTGTCTGTTTGTCGCGCGCCCGAACATGAAGCATGCCGTCCGACTTGACCTCGAAGGTTACCTCTACGGCAACCTGGCCGCGGCGTGCCCGACGGAGGCCGGTGAGCGTTAGTACGCCCAGCAGACGGCACTCAGAGGCCGACCGCGACTCGCCCTCGAGCACATTCACGCGCACCGTCTCCTGGTCATCACGCGAGGTAACAAAGGTGCGTGTGGAGCGGGTCGGGATGGCACTGTTTCGCAGGATGAGGCTGTCTGCGATGCCGCCCACCGTCTCGATGCCCAACGCGTGCGGCGTCACATCGAGAAGCAGGGGCGTGAGGCCCGGGATGCCGCCCGGGATGTTCACAGACGGGTAGGCCACATGGTCTAGGCCGCGAGCATAGATCGCGGCTCCCACTGCGATGACCTCGTCTGGGTTGATCGCGTCGAAGGGCTCCTTGAAGAAGTAGGCCTTCGCCATTTCGCGCACGAGCGGGCTCTTGGTTGTGCCTCCGACCAAGACGACACGGTCGATCTCCGAAGAGGAAATCCGAGCCAGCTTGAGCGCCTCGTCGCAGACGCCGAAGGTCTGCTGCACGAGGTCGGCGCAACGCTGACGGATCAGCTGCCCGTCAAGCTTGAAATCGAATTCGCTTGCCGCTGCAGCGCCTGGAACCAGCTCGGCGATCCGCGCAACCGCGCTCCCCTGTTCGCTCACATCGATCTTCGCCTGCTCCGCCAGCGCCTTGAGCCGCTGCATGGCCGCACGGTCGCTCCGGATGTCGAAGTTGAACCGCTCCTGGAACGACGAGACGATGATGTCCACGATGCGGAAGTCGAAGTCGTCGCCGCCAAGGAAGCTGTCGCCGGCCGTGCTACGTACCTCGAAGACATGGTCGCGGAGTTCCAGAACGGTGATGTCGAAGGTGCCGCCGCCGAAGTCATAGACTGCGATTCTCTCGCGCTTGTTGTTTGCCGAGCCGTAGGTCAACGCGGCGGCGGTGGGCTCGTTGAGCACCCGCTCCACATCTAGCCCCGCAAGTTGACCGGCGAGCACCGTGCTCTGTCGCTGGGCCTCGTTGAAGTTCGCCGGCACGGTGATGATAGCGCGGTTGACCACTTCGCCCAGATGCTGCTCCGCAATCGTCTTCATGTGCCGCAGCACCAGCGCCTGAATCTCCTCTACGGCGAGCTCCTTGTCGCGCACCACGATCTTGGGTGTGTCGTCGCTGCCGCCCACAATCTTGTAGCCGTAGCGCGACGCTGCGACCTTGACCTCAGGCGAGTAGAAGGGGCGTCCGATCAGCCGCTTCGCCGAATAGATGGTGTTCATCGGATCGATGGGGAGCCGGTTCTTTGCCGAGCGTCCCACCAGCGTCCGTCCGTCCGGAAGGAAGGAGACCACCGATGGCTGCGTTTTCCAGCCTTCGCGATCAGGAATGACGACAGGCTCGCCATTTACCACCGCTGCGACGCAGGAATTGCTCGTGCCCAAGTCGATGCCGACGATGCGTCCCTTCATGGCTGTTCCGTTTCAGTCCGCGCACGGCGGAGTCTGCGAACAGCGTAGGACGAAACGCGCGTCGCGGCAACAAGTTGGGCCCGAAGATGCCAAAGCCGCACGAGCCGGCTCCTCACTCCGGAACCCCTCCCCGCATCGGGGGAGCCCAGATGGACAAAAATGACAACCGGCCCAACATTTTGCGCCGACGCCGTGACACTTTCGACTGCGGGGAATCTAGCCCCTGTCCCCTCCTCGTACCCCCGAGTCTCATGGCCAAGCGTCCCAGAAAGTCCCCCGAAATCGCGCCGCAGACGATCCGCGTCCCTCGGTACGTCGCAGCCCCCTCTCATTGCAACGCCGTCGGAGAAGCGCCCGCGCCGGCGCCACTCGCACCCGGCGCTATGCCGCCAACCGCCATCCTGCGCGTCTTCGATACCTGGTTTCAGGTCCCCGCTGCGCTCGTCCCGACGATGCTCGCCAAGCTCCGCTCCCTCTTTCCGCTCAAGGAGGATGGCAGCCCCGGCGACCAACTTGAGGTGGTTGCTACCGAGGCCGAACTGCACCGACTCGTTGCGCGCGAGCGTCGCCGCCACGACGCAGAGATGTTCCGCACGCCGCAAGACTTCCCCTTGACGGTCAGCCCAAAGGAGCGCTTCACCGGCGCAGACTTTGTCCCTGCGCTCCCTGAGGCTGCCGGCGAACCCTTCGCGATCACACCTGAGATGTTCCTGGCCCAGGGCCGCGCCTTCCTCGCCAAAGAGCGCGCGGCTGTTGAACAGCAACGCATCGACGCCTTCAACCGCGCCGCCCGGCTCCCCGCGGCTGCCGGCTCCGACGATGCCGAACCGACCGACGCCATCGCCCGCATCCCGCGCCGCCCGCGCCCGCCACACCTCAACTAGCGGCGCAGAGGGCCGTCGATTCGCCCACCCCCTTGGGCGCATCCGCCCACCCAGGCGGCTTTGTCGTTGCCACCCGCGTCAACCCGTGCCAACACTCGCTGCACCAAGAAGAAGGCGCCGGAGGGGGGGAGCATGGACGACAAGCCAACAGATCCAGTGGACGACAAGCCAACAGATCCAGCGACAATGTGGAGCAACATCCTTCAAGTCCTCGTCGTCATCGGCGCGATCGCGGGGGGCTTCTTCGTGCTCTTCGTGGTCAGCTCGATGTTCCGCCATATCTCGGGCAAGGTGCTGATCCTTGGCGTCCCCATCGCGATGGCTGCGGCTGTTGCGGTGGGCCGCAAGAAGTAGCAAACCTTCGCCTCCAACCCTCCTAGGCCCTTCATGCATCTCATCTTCGACACCGAAACCACCGGCGTTCCTCGGAACTACAAGGCGCCCATCACCGACCTCCAGAACTGGCCCCGCGTAGTGCAGATCGCCTGGACCCTCTGCGATGACACGGGCAGCGAGATCGGCTGGGCAGAGCACATCATTCGGCCCGACGGGTTCGTCATCCCCAACGAGGCCGCCCGCATCCACGGCATCACCACCGAGCGGGCGCTCGCAGAGGGCATTCCGCTCTCGACAGTCCTCGACCTCGTCGCCGCGGCCATGGAGCAGGCCGGCGTCCTCATCGCCCACAACATCGCCTTCGACGAGAAGGTTCTCGGCGCGGAGTTCCTGCGCGCGGGCCGCGCTAACCCGCTAGCCCGACTCCCCCACCGCTGCACCATGACCACGACGGCCGACCTCTGCCGCCTCCCGGGCCTCTACGGCTTCAAGTGGCCGAAGCTGACCGAACTTCACCAGACCCTCTTCGGCGAGGGCTTCGAGGGCGCGCACCAGGCCATTGCAGATGTGCGGGCCTGCGCCCGCTGCTACTACGAGCTCCGCCGCCGCGGCACCTTCGCCTAGACCGCTCGACCGCGCTCCCAACCGTCACTAGTGCGACGGCCGGCGGTCCGCTTGGCCGCAAGGAGCGGCACGGTCATGGATGAGGCATCAGGAGAGGGGCATAACGGAGCGCCCTGGCTGGCGATCGCCATCGTCGTGCTCGTCGTCGCCGCTTCGGGTGCGCTGGTGCTGCTGATGAAGCAGGCCTCTCGCCCCGCCGAACTCGACCGAGAGGGTTCGGGATCAGGCCAGGAAAACGCTGCCGTTCAGCCGGGTCGCGACGCTCCCACCCTGCCGCCCGCCTACCGCAAGTTGGGCGAGATGCCGGTCGTGAGCGAAGATAGGGAGGTTCTCAACGGCCTCGTAGCCGCTGCCAAAGCCTGCCTCGATCTTGACGGCGCCAACGCGACTCCGAGCCTCGGTGCCAGCTCTGGCTACCTTGGCGTCTTGCTGGAGGTTGAGCCAACCGGGCGGCCCGCGCAAGCTGCTGCTACCTCGTTTGCCGGTGCGCCAATCGCGCCGCAGCAATCCGCCTGCCTCTCCGCCGCGCTGTTGAAACTCCAGTTCGCACGCAGCTCAGCAACCCGTCTGCTGCAGCGTCGCTTCTATCTCGGCGGAGGGGCGCCGCCCGTGGAGCCGCCGCTACCTGCGCAGCTCAATCCGTCCGACCTCGCCTCCGCTCTCAGCGCGCTGGGCGATGTCGGGGCGCTCTGTCCGTCGCTGTCGAAGCAGCCGCCCGCTGCGGTCGCTGCGTGGGGGAGCCAGGTCACCTTGGGCCCCGAAGGCGAGGCAGCCTGGCGGTGGTCCGAGCCGGCGGTCGAGCCAGATGCAGCATCCTGTCTGAACGATGCCATCGGTCGGTTCCGCCTACCGCCGACCCAGACCGCCTCCTCGGTTTCGCTCCGCCTTGCCTGCGCCACAGACCGCTGCAGCCTGACGGGTGCCATCACGCAGACCGCCGAGATCGTGGAGTAGGGCGGGGCTACCCCGGCACTCCCATCGCGCCTTCCGATTCACCGCCCGCAGACTGCGCTTCTCCTTGCCGATGCCGCTCGTCAGGGTTATGACGCGGCGCACCGCGGGGCGATGCTGCCTGCGTCGAAACGGAAGGTGTCTGCATGGATTTTCTCCGCCCCTTGATCGTCGCCATTGCCTTTGGCGTCGGCTTCTACTTCGCCGGCCAAACCGTCTACTGGCTCTTTCGCTATCTGACGCTCGGCATGACCGACAAGCGCACTCGCCTCGACGACCTCAACCCGCGTCTTATCGGCTTCGCGCAGCTGGTCGGAGGGCAGACCCGCGTCATCCGTGAGTATGCGGGTATGCTCCACTTCTTCGTCTTCTGGGGCTTCCTCATGCTCCAGGTTGAGACCTTTGAGTACATGATTCGGGGCTTCTTTCCGACCTTCACCTTTGGTCAGATCATCGGCCTGACTGCCTACAACGGCCTTCTGCTCTCGCAGGATGTGGCCGGCCTGCTCGTCCTTGCTGCCGTCACGCTGCTGGGCATTCGCCGTTTCATCGTTCGCCCGGACCACTCCATCCAGAGCTCCGATGCGGCTGTCATTCTCGTCGGTATCGGTGGCCTCATGGTTACCAAGTTCCTCTTTCACGGCGCCGAGATTGCGACCACGCCGATCGAGGATATCAAGGCGCGTTGGGACACAGACTTCACCCCCGTCGCGAGCTTCGTAGCAACGCTCTTCGGTGGCCCGGCAACGCAGCAGCCCAGCGGCGGCCTCCACCTCTTCGGCCAGACGATGTACTTCGGCCACCTCGCCATCGTCCTCTTCTTCGCCAACTACATCCCGCTCGGAAAGCACCTTCACCTGCTCGGCGCGATGCCCAACGTCTTCTTCCGCAAGCTCGAGCCCAATGGCGCGCTCTACCCGATCGACCTCGAGAACGAGAACGCGGAGTACTTCGGCGCGAGCAAGCTGGAGGACCTCTCCTGGAAGCAGCTCCTCGACACCTACGCCTGCACCGAGTGCGGCCGCTGTGAGCACTACTGCCCCGCCTTCAACACGGGCAAAGAGCTCAACCCGATGCAGATCATCCACAAGCTCAAGGACCACATCAAGGAGAAGGGGCGCATCGTCCTCCAGGAGGGCAAGAAGGACCACGAATTCCCCCTCCTCGCCGGCGGCATCATCAGCAAAGAAGAGCTCATGGCCTGCACCACCTGCGGCGCCTGTGTGGCCAACTGCCCCGTCAACATCGAGCATGTCGACACCATCATCGACATGCGCCGCTACATCATCCTCACCGAGTCGGACGTCTCGCCCGAGGTGTCGCGTACCTTCAAGAACATGGAGCGCAGCCAGAACCCCTGGGGCGTCCCCAACCGGACCCGCGCGGAGTGGGCCGAGGGTCTCGACATCCCGCTCATGTCGGAGCTCGAGACGCCGCCCGAGTACCTCTTCTGGGTTGGCTGCGCCGGCTCCTTCGACGACCGCCAGAAGAAGGTCACCCAGGCGATGGCCAAGATTCTCAAGCGGGCCGGCGTCAGCTTCGCCATCCTCGGTCCCGAGG
>JABMMX010000240.1 GCA_013205435.1 Deltaproteobacteria bacterium | reverse complement strand
TGAATCCGCCGCGGAACTTCTTGTCTTCCTTCATTTTCAGGTGACACCGAGTGTTCCAAAGCCCGGCCGAGATGGTTCCCTTGTCTCCGATCAGCAGGGCGCCGGTTCTATCGATCCGGTTGAAGGTTTCCTTGACGCCCGCCATCGCTTCGGCCGGGGGCATGTCGCCGCCGGTATAGAAGTTTATCGTCACCGGCCCGCGCTTTCCGAGCGCCGGGAAGCGGAACTTGAGGGTACACGAACTGGCGAAACTCTCCTTGCCCAGCCCCTTGCCAGAGACCTCGATTCGCTCGGGATGCCCCAGCCCCAGCGCGCGCACGGGCATGGAAAATGAATGGCAGCAGAAGTCGGCGATCGACCCGCCGCCGAAGTCGTACCAGCCGCGCCACTTGGCCGGGTGGTATATTCCGTTCTTGTAAGGCCGCATCGGCGACGGGCCGATCCAGAAGTCCCAGTCAAGTCCGCTTGGGAGCTTATCCTCGCCGGCGGGCCTGTCGACTCCGCTAGGCCAGCCGTGTTTCGGATGCCAGGTGTGAATCTCGCTGATCTTTCCCGGTATGCCCGCGCGGATCAGTTCGATACTCCTGCGGAAATTCGTCGATGCACTTCCCTGGTTGCCCGTCTGGGTTGCGACTTTCGCTTTTCTAGCCAGCGTGCCCAGCGCGCGTGCTTCGGCCACGGTGTGGGTCAGCGGTTTCTCGCAGTAAACGTGTTTCCCCGCCTCGATCGCCGCGGTGCAGATCTTCGCGTGCCAGTGGTCCGGAGTGGCGATCACCACCGCATCGAGCGACTTTTCGCTTTCCAGCAGCTTGCGGTAATCCTTGTACATTTTCCCTTTGTGGCGGGCGGCGCGGCCGGTCTCGACGTCGCAGAAGACAATGATGTTATGCTTGCGAGCCGTAAGATTGCGGTGAAGGCTGCCCATTCTCCCGCCCATGCCAATGCAGGCGATATTCAGCCTGCCGCTGGGCGGGTCCTTGCCCAGAACGGATGCCGGAACGAACATCGGCATCGCCGCCCCAGCCATCGCTCCGCTGGTTGTGGCGGCCCGAGAGGAACTGGCTCACCAAGTAGCCGTGGGCGCCGTGGATCTGCACGCCGGTGAAGCCGGCAGCCTTGGCCAGCGCCGCGCTCCGACCGAAGCGTACAATGATGTCCAAAATCTCGGCCTCGGTGAGCTCCCGCGGCGTGTTGAAGAAGGGTGCGAGCGTGTCGCCGAAGCCCAGCGCCGACGGCGAAACCGTCTCTGCGTTGAGCCCCTTGGGGGACTGCTTGCCGGGGTGGTTGAGCTGCATCCAGAGCTCGGTTCCCTGCGCGGTGCCGGCCTCTGCCCAGGCGCGAAGCAGGGCCATGTCGGTCTCGTCTTCGAGCGCCACATTGTTGGGCTCGCCGAGCGCGCGGCGGTCGACCATCACGTTGCCTGTGATGTTGAGACCAGTGCCTCCTGCGGCCCAGCGGCCGTAGAGGGTGACGAGCGCCTCGGTCACATGGTTGTCGGTGGTTCCGAGCGCTTCGCTCATGGCCGATTTGACGAGCCGGTTCTTGACGACGCGGCCGTTCGGGAGGGTGAAGGGCTGCGCGAAGGCGGGGGTGGTCATCGTGGGTCCTCGAGGGGCGCGGTGGGGCGCCGTTCGGTTACTTGGCTTGAAGTGAGAAGGTGCTGTCTGTCTTCATGCTCACGCCGCCAGCCTGGGTCTTCATCTTCACGGTTCCGGCGACCTGTCGAAGCGCGCCGCGGGCGGTGTCGAACTGGGCCGTAACGTCGGCGTCGAGATTGGCCTGCATCTCGGGCATGGCGGCCATGGGCGGAGCCTCATCCTCTTCGGCTTCTCCGCCGAAGACATCCATCTCCATCTCCATGCCGAAGGAGTCTGCGCCCTCTTCGCCGCTGACCGTGAAGGCCTGCTTGCCGGAAGGTGCTGTTGCCTGTCTCGCGTTGACCGCTGTGCTCGACTTCACCCGCATCTTCGCAACGCCGCCATCGAACGATTCCGCGGTGCAGGAGAGGGTGCCGAAGGGGTGCTTCACCTCGGTCACGGAGCCGGGTCGGAAGTCGCCATCGGGCAGCACGAGCAGGTCGAGCAGTCCGATGGGGAGCGCCTCGATGGAGGGGGTGTCGGAGGTGACGGCAGCCTCACCCTGCGCGGGGGCGCTCTGCAGGGTGGCCGAGGCTGTCACCTGGCCCGTCTTGGGGTCGACGCCCGCAAAGACCTTCACGGTCACCCGCTCGTCGCCGTCGCCGGCCTCCACCGTTGCAGAAGCGCCGGTGCCGCCGGCCTCGAGTCCGATGACCACCTTGTTGTCTACCATGTAGACCTTGAGCTCCTGCTCGAGCATCAGGTTCCCCTTGCGATCCATGCGGCCCTTCAGCGTCCGCGCCTCGTCGGGAAAGCTGGTGAGGGTGCCAAGCTGGCGACCATGCTGCTCGACCTGCAGGCTGGTGACCTCGAAGGTGACCTCAGCGCTGCCATCGGGGAAGACCCGACCTACCTTCTGGGTGAAGTCGGAGGTGACCTTGATCCGGCTGGTGATGCCGCCGCCCGCGCCCATGCCGCCCATGCCTCCGAACATGCCGCCCATGCCGCCCATGCCGCCCATGCCGGGCATCGCGCCCAGGTTGGGGAGCTCTACGGTGAGCGCGGTCTCGTCCTGGTAGTGGTAGGCGACGGTCGCCCCCGTCTTCCAGTTGTAGACGAGCTCGGCGGCAGCCTCCGGGGCCGCAGCGAGGAGCAGGGGGAGGGCAAACAGGCAGTAGAGGCGCTTCATGGGATGCTCCGCGTGGAGGGTGGGCGGGCGCGTGATAGCCGAGGTGCGGGTCGGTTGCGAGTGGAAGCGACGCTCACAGCACTGTGACACCGGCGCGCCATCCTCGGACCTATTGCTCCCAGCCATCCTTCAGCAGCGCCGCGGCGTTCTCATGTGGCCAGACCCGCCGAAAGGCAACCGGTTGCCAGCGGGTGGTGACCTCGACGGCCGTCGCGGTGACCTCGCCCAGTTCGTTCGCCCGTCCGCTGCCGGTCTGGCTGCCCGACCGCCAGACGAAGGGCTCTTCGGGCGCAAACCGGAAGGCCTGGGTGCGGCGCAGCGTCACATCGACCCGCACGGGGAGTGTGGCGCAGAGGTGCTTGCCGATGCAGGGGTAGCCTGCGCGCGGAGAGCGCTCGCCCTGCTCGTCGGTGAGGCGCAGCGGCACCGAGAAGGTTGGAACGGTATCGACCATCGCGTTGCTCTTCCAGCGGAGCCCGCGGTTGAGACCGCCCGCGAAGGCACCGGCCCAGTGGGTGTCGCCCGCCACCTTCACGTTGCCCGCAAACCCGGCTTCCGGGTCCCAGACAGCGCCGTCGCGGCTGACCATGGAGCCAGGGTCGGGGTTGTGCGACGCCTTCGTGAAGGCCACATGGGCGAGGTTGAGGGCGACGCGCGAGGTGCCGTCGGTGGTCAGGTCCCAGCTCGGCCCCCACCAGTGCGACGGCAGCAGCGGGTCGCTCACCCCATGGCCGCCCTCGTCCCAGACGGTCGCGTGGCCCACGCGGAGCGCCGCGAGCGCCCCGTAGAAGGAGAGGCCCGTTGCGGGCGAAGGCTGCACGGCAGCGCCGAAGTTGATGGTCGAATCGTCTTTGCCGTGCCGCGTGGTCACGAAGGGCTCACGGCTCTCGGGGTGGAGCAGAAACTGTCGGGTTACATCGAGGTCGTCCCAGATGGAGAACTCATCTGCATCGAGCGCCAGCGTGCCGGGTGGGCCGTAGAAGTTCGACAGCGTCCGGATGCGTGCCGGCCGGTGGTTGCGCGGGATGTGCTGGCCGAGCGCGGCGTCTGCCCAGGCGACGTGGCGGGCGTAGTGGGTGGAGGCCTGCAACGCGCCTGCGCCCCCCATCGACGAGCCCTGCGCCGAGAGCCGGTTCGGGTCTGCCTCGGCGAAGTTGGCGAGCGTCCAGGCGACGACGACGAGCGCCTGCCGGAGCGTGTAGTCGGGGACGCGGGCCATGGTGGTGTTGCTGCCGTCGGGTTCGCCGTAGCCCCACCAGTAGGTGTTGTCGGGGTCGTGCGCGGCGATGCCAACGCTGCCCGCGGAGGCGCTGTTGGGCCGGCCGCCCAGCCCGTGCAGCCAGAGCCGGACAGGCAGGCTCGCCGGCTTCGATGCAGCGCGGGGGACGGAGACGAGCGAGCGCACCTCCCGCCCCACCTTGGACGGAGCGTCGAGGAAGCTATCGGTCGTCAGCAGGCACTCAAACTTGCGGAGCTGCTCTGTCCCCTCGGTCTCCACGCAGACGGGCTGCGCCGGCGCCACCGCATCATCGACGCGAAGCTCGACCGCGGCCCGTCGCACCAGCCTTCCGTCGCGCCACCCCTCGAGTTCCACCTCGCGCGTGAGGCCAGCATCGCCACCCTCGAGCCAGTCGGGCCGGTAGGTGGCAAAGCCGCGCGCCGTGTCCCAGGCGATGCCCCGCGGGCCACCCTGTGGGAACCAGCGCAGGCCAGGCTCGCTCTTGCAGCCCTCCTGTAGGTTGAGCGTGGAGCTCTCCTCCTCTGTCAGCAGCCATGGCAGCCGACAGTCGGTGGGCAGCGGTGCGGGTTGGCGGTCGAGCCGCCTACCGGGCGCAAGGCCTGACTGCCGCGCCTCGCTGAGTGTCTCCGATTCGGGGATCTGCCCGGTCGCGATGCAGCGCACGCAGAGGAGGGTGCAGAGCGCCGCGGCTGCCCACCGCCAGCCCGTGCGCCGCCGCCCCTCCTGCGGCCTAGGGGCCACCCGAGGCCTCCGGTTGGGGCGCTGGCGGTGCGGCGGGTTCGGGTGCGACCGGTTCGGGCTCCGAGGCGGGTTCGGTAACGACCGCTTCAGGCTCTCCAACTGGTAGGGGAACGAGCTCGGCTGCAGGGGCCGGGAGCGCGGGGGCAGGCTCTTCGGCAGGTGCGGGCTCCTCGACGGGGGCAGGGATAACGGGCGGAGGCTCTGCGATCGGTGCTAGAACGCGCGGGGCGCGCGCCGCCGGTGCGGCAGGAGCAGGGGCTACCGGTGCAGGCTCGCTCCAAGACGGTCCGCTCGAGCCCTCTGCGGTGGCCTGCTCTTCGTCTGGCAGCGTGTAGCCGGCGCGCAGGTAGCCGATGATTCGGCCTGCCACATAGCCCGACCCTACCGTCGACAGGTGGAAGCCGTCGGGTGCTCGGAGTCCTCGTTCGCGGTCGCCAATCATCATCTTCGTGAGATAGCCACCTGTCTCGCTGGCGGTAAGTTCCCAGGTCGAAAGATAGCGCTCGCCGCCTGCCTCCACCGCTAACCTACTCGCCCTGTTGGCACGCGCCATGCGTCGCCGCATGACCTCGTCCCGCGGGATCGGCATGCCGAGGTAGACGAGCCGTGAACCCTGCGCCGCAAGCACCTGCACGAACTCGCGCATGCGGCCCTCGTAACGGCTCTCCCAGTCACGGCCTCGGATGGTTGCAACAACAGCTCCCGACGGTCGTGTGATGGCCTGTCCGTCGTTGCCGCCGAGCTGCGCGAGCACGAGGTCCGGGCGGAAGCTGGCGACAAGCGTTCGTGTCTTCTCGAGCCAGTCGAAGTAGTCGAGGCGGGCGAGCCCTGTCGAATGGCGCCCCCAGCGGAGGACCGTCACGCCGGGGATGCGCTCCAGCCTGCGCTCCAACTCTATGCCAAGCGCGCCCTCGATGGAGGAGGCGCCAATGATGAGCACCCTGCGAATCACCGGTGCGGCGGGGTCTGCGCCGCGACGGGTCGTGCCGCCTCCGCCCTGTGCGAGGAGGGCATCGCGCTCTGGCGAGTCGGGGTGGGTAGGCGCAACCTTGGTCGTCTCGCCCGCCTCGTCACCACCCTTTCGCGATGTGCCGGCCGGCTTCGAGGTCGCGCTGGCCGCAGGGCCGTCTGAGAGCCGCTCCTCCTCCGCCCCCGAGCCGCTGCCGTCGTTGCCTCCCTCCTCCTCCTCTTCGTCGTCGGCTCCCAGCGCTTGGGGCTCCTCGAGCATGGGCGGCATCTCTTCGAACAGCGGGTCGTACCAGCCATCGCGCACTGTGCCCCAGCGATGGAGCGCCGCATCGAGCCCGGTCGCCGCGCCGAGCCAGGCTGCGGGAGCGAGCAGGGGCGCTGGCAGGAAGCCTTCGCCTGCCAGCTCTGCCTCGCGCTGGAGCGATGCACCGTGGACCGCGAGCAGCAGCGCTGCCGTGGCGAGCGCCGACAGCACAACCGAGCGAGGTGTGAACCGGTTTGCCATCAGAACCCGAAGTAGGCGCTGGGGCTCTCGGCCCCGGGGCGGATGAGCGTGAGCAGGAGCAGCACCGCTGCAAAGATGGCCACCTGCTGCCAGATAGGACGAGGCTGCGACAGCCGCTCGTACCCAGCCAGCAGCCGGTCGCCCACGAAGTTCCAGGCCAGCCCCAGCGCCGTTCCCAGCAGCAGGATCCGGTCGGCTCCCAGCCCCTCGGCCCGGAAGTCGGCGAGCCGCCCAAAGTAGGCAAAGGCGCTGTCGAGGTCGGGCGAGGCGAAGAAGATGCGGGTGAGGCAGACGAAGAGCAGCGTGAGCGACCAGCCGCTGAGCCGTCCGCCAACGCCGCCCTGTTCCGTCTTGCCCCGCGCTTCGCGCCAGAGCGTGAACTGCTTGTGCACCACGAGCGCGACGCCATGGAGGACACCCCAGATGATGAAGCCCCAGGCCGCCCCGTGCCAGAGCCCGCAGACCAGCATCGTGATGATGAGGTTCTGATACTGGCCGATACGCCCGTCGCGGGAGCCGCCAAGCGGGAAGTAGATGTACTCACGGAGCCAGCCGGAGAAGGACATGTGCCACCGCTTCCAGAACTCGGTCACCGAGGTCGCTGCGTAGGGGTTTCGGAAGTTCTCGGGGAGCTCGAAGCCGAAGAGCAGGGCGATGCCGCGCATGAGGTCGGTATAGCCGGAGAAGTCGCAGTAGAGCTGCACCGTGTAGCCGAGCATGATGAGCCAGAGCCCCGAGGCGGTGTAGTTGTCGGGCGCGAGGAAGGCGTCGGAGACACCATGCGTGGAGAGTGCCGCAGCCAGGACCATGCGCTTGAAGAGTCCGCTGGCGATGAGGCCGAAGGCACGACCGGGGGCCTCTGGGAGCGCGGCGCTCTCTGCCTCGATCTGCGGGAGCAGCTTGGAGGCGCGGCAGATGGGGCCCATAACCAGCTGGAAGAAGAGCATCTGGAAGAGGGCGAAGTCGAGCAGGTTTTTGGCCCGCGGGCCGGTGCCGCGGTGGGTATCGACGAGGTAGCTGATGGCCTGAAAGCAGCTGAAGGAGAGGCCGACGGGCAGGACGAGGTCGAGCACGGGGAGGTCGGAGGCGCCGCCGGAGAGGCTCCAGACGCCGTCCACGGTGTCGCGGAAGAAGTTGTAGTATTTGTAGAGGCCGAGCAGGCCGAGGTTGAAGGCGACGCCGAGGAAGAGCCAGCGCTGTGTCGCAGGCCGCTCTGGGCCGAGCCGCCCGCCGAGCAGGAAGTTGGCGACCGTGGCGACAGCCATCACGGGCAGGGCGGCCGGCGCGATGGCGGCATAGAAGCCCACGCTGGCCGCGAGCAGCACCCACCGCTGTGCGAGACGGTAGCGGTGGAGCAGCCAGTAGGCCACCAACGCCAGCACGACCAGTGTCGCGAACCCCGCAGACTCAAAGTTCATCTGTCACCGTCTCCAAGGTCATGGTCTGTCGCAGGCCCCTCTCACTGTCCGACAGGCCCGACCCCCTAGAAGATTTCGAGCAAATTGGCATCCCCAATGTGGAGAGGGGCTGGTCGAACGAAGGCGGACCCGTCGATTCGGTCTCCGCTCGAGCGATGGGGGATGCCGGCGTCACCACCTCGGCCGTGAACGCGCCGAGCGACGAGGACTACTCGTTTACGTGCGCGCTCCAAATCCGGCGGACATGTCCTGCGAACGAAGCTGGTGCGCCTTTGAAATCTTCTTTGGCTTCGCCACCCACGCGTTCGTCAAAGCCAATATTGACGCGGGTGGTCCCGCGAATGCCATACTTTGCTCCACCCTCAAGAATGAACATCTTAAACGCCGCCGGGCTCACATCGCTCGTGCAGGTCGTGCTGTAGCCGAATGTAAGTTCTCCTTGAGCGTCGCCATCAAGGTTCGTGAGTGTCACCGAGCCCGCAACGAACTCCGCGGAAAGATCCATATCGCAAGCGCCGGAAAGTTCCTTGAGCGTGCGGATTCGCTGGAGGGTGCTACCGGTTTGCCGAAAGGTCGTTACATAGAGGTCGCGAGACTCGTTGCCTTCGCTGCCGCCATCAACGGTCATGAACACTGCGAGCGCGTCTCCGTTGCCCTCTTTCCAGCGCAGCACCTCCTTGACCGTCGCGCGCGAATCGTTGACATTTGTGTTTGCGACAAGATCTGCGCTGAGGCCTGCAGGAAACCGCCCGCTCGATTCGCGCGTGAGGCTCTGCGTGATCGCGTCGCCCGTGACCGCAGCGGCCGGAGTACCTGCAACTGCCGCGTCGGGCTTCGTCGACATAAGCAGCAAGAGCGAAAGTCCAATGATTGCGTAGCGGCCAGATTCAATCTTCATGTTACCCCTCATCATGGTTGAGCCGGAACCGGCAGAAAAATCAGCGAAAAGCATCATCCGTGACAGTGCTTTCGCTGATACTCTTCTAGACCATCTAGGATTCTTGAGACACTGACAAGCGATTTCAGGCAGCGAACGCATTTGTCACACGAGCAATCAGACAGGCGCATCAATGACGTGCGCGCTGCCTGGGGAATCATGAGAACAGTCATCTTTGCCAAGGTAGGGCCTTCACACTGTTGGAGACCCGCCGGCCGTGAAACCCTGACAGCCAAACGCCCAGGAGCCAGCATTTCGGCACGGTCGCAAAGTGAACTTCCGCCATCGGAATGCACTGGTCGCGCTTTGATACAGCTGCTCCAAATCAAAACGGGTTACCGGGTGGTAGAATGGTTGATAGGACACCGCGACAAGCAAGATGTTGGGCGCAGGCTAACGTGGTGAACGGCAGACGCGGCACGCACCTAGGAAGTCTCGTCGCCTCTGTTAGCGTTTGCGAGAGGCACAAAGTCATCGCGTGGTTGCCGTGGCGCTTAAGCAGGAGCTGGATTCCGCATCCGGACAACTCGCGGCAACATTCTTCTTCACCGCGTGAATCCGGACGCGTGAACGATTGCGAGGCTGTTTCCGAGGTCCCGGCGTTCTCGCCCAGCCTCCCGACGTGCGATGAGATCGGAGCTATCTCGCAGCGCATGGGTCGTGCGCCGTCCACGAGACGCAACCAAGTTGGCAGTCGCGGCCGCGCATCAAACGACCGAGATGCCAAGCGGGAGGTTAAGGCGCAGACGAGTAGCTAGGCGCCCAAACTGTGCAAACTATCGAGCCGACTCTGGTCCTCAACCTGAAGTGTCTGGGCGCGGACTGAGGGTTCAGGCCGCCACGATTGCTGCGACGCGGCGATGCGTTCCACTCCCGCAGCGCCACGGAGGTCCTGAGCGAACCGGGAGGCACGGACTATTGGTTTACGTTCGCGCTCCAAACTTCACGAACATGAGGCGCGAACGAAGCCGGTGCGCCCTTGAAGTCTTCTTTCGCCTCGCCGCCCTCGCGTTCACCGTCGCTGATTTCGACGCGAGACCGCCCGCGAATGCCATACTTTTCGCCACCCTCAAGAATGAACAACTTGAAATCTGAAGGACTCATATCGCTGCGGCAGGCTGTGCGGTAGCCGAGCGTCACCTCCCCTTCAGCGTCGCCATCGAGGTTTGTGAGGGCGATCGAGCCAGGCACAAACTCCGCGGTAAGATCAAACTCGCAAGCGCCGGAAAGTTCCTTGAGCGTTCGGACGCGCTGGAGGGTGCTCCCGGTTTGCCGATAGGTCGCGACGTAAAGGTCTCGAGATGCGCTTCCCTCGGTACCTCCCTCGACCGTCATAAAGACCGCGAAGGCATCATGGTCGCCCTCTTTCCAGCGCAGGACCTCCTTCACAGCGGCGCGACCGTCGGCAACATTCGCGTTGGCGATATCGTCGGCGCTGAGCCCGGCTGGGAACCCGCCACTCGTATCTCGCGTCACGCTCTGCGGGATCGCGTCGCCCGTGACCTGCGCCGTCGGCGCAGCAGCGGCGAGGGCCGCTTGTGGCTCGGCTGCTGCCGGAGCAGCTGCTTCCGCGGGAGCGGCGTTCGCTTCGTCGGTCTCGGCTGGAGCCGACGAGCACCCCGCCAGAGCGAAGGTCAAGAGTGAAGTCCCAAGCAAGGTGAAAACGCCAGATTCATTCTTCATATTACCCCTCAAATTTGTGGTGCCGGAATCGGATGGAAACGCAGCGGGCAGGTGCAGCGGTGCTGTTCAGATTCGTCGAAATGCAACGTGAGACCAGTCTATCTAGAATCATCCGGCCAATGACAAGCGTTTTGAGAGGGCGAACAGATTTGGCCCGCGAGAGATGGCAACGGTCTGGAAGGGCCCCGATTTCTCGCGCTGCGCCCTCCAATCTGGAATCATCTCCCGCGCGCAGGTTGCGCCCGTTGCGGGAGGTTGAGGATGAGAGGAGCTAGCGTTGCGCTGCGGTTTGCGTTTCTGTTCGCGGCAGCCTGTGCCCCCGGCCCGCGCGGGGATGAGATTCTGCAGAGCCCCTCTGTTGAACCAGGCAATCAGGCAGGCTCAGGCTCAGGCACGCAGCAAGCCCCGCCGGCACCCACCCCGACCGTTGCAGCGCCGCCGGCTCTGGCTCCGGAAGAGCAGCGGAGCGGCCCGCTGAACGAGGCCCAGCGCGCGCCGCTCCTCGCCATCCAAAACGACCCTCCGCCCCCCGCCACAACCCGCAACACCCACTACTGGGTCTCCAACGAGGGCGCCCACCACCTCTGGCGCGAGCGCATCAGCGACCTCGGCGGCGCACTGGTCGGCGTTGGCACCGACCAGCTCTACATGATGGCCGGTTGGCAGCAGCCCGAGCTCCTCATCCCGATGGACTTCGACATCGAGGTGGTCAAGGTCCACCGTGTCTATGGCATCGCCTTCGTGAACGCGGAGACGCCGCAGGCCTTCATGGACCTCTGGAACAGGAAGCCGACAGGCACCCCGCCGCTCGCAGCCCTCATCGAGCGCGATGTGCAAGACCCGACCCTTCGGAAGGAGCTCCTCCGGTCGCTGAAGACCTCCAACATCGTCATCCACGCTCGCCTCCGGCAGCTCGTCCGCCTCTACGGCCCGCGCCAGGTCGCCTGCTTCATCAACGACCAGGCGCAGTATGACCGGGTGCGGAAGCTCTGGCTGGAACAGCGTGTCTTCCCCAAGCGCGGCGACCTCACAGCCGACACCACCATGCAGGACATCGCTGCGGCGCTCCGCAAGGTCGGCACGCCGCTCCGCGCGCTCTACCTCTCCAACGCCGAGCAGTACTTTCCCTACGGAGAGAAGTTTCGGCGCAACATCATCGTGCAGCCGTTCGACGACCGCTCGCTGGTGCTCCGCGGCTACCCAAGCATGGCCTACAGCCAGATTGATGGCGACGAGTATCACTACAGCCATCAGCCGGCGCTCAACTTCGTTCGGCTGATGCAGGTGTCGTCCATTGGAGGTGTCCAGCAGCTGATGCGAACGGCCGTCAACACCGAGCCCTTCGGTACCTCCATCGTCAACCTCGAGCCCACGCCGGCCAAGCGGGCTCCGAAGATTGCGCCGGTGCGCGATGCCGTCGAGGGCAGCGGCCGCTAGCAAGGCACCGTTTCACCCCTGCGTTTCCGAACCGCCTCGGATCGCCGCGGTGCGCGCCGAGTATGGTCGCCGCAACGCATCGATGCTAACCTTCGAGTCGCTGCGTGTTTTCGCACGGTGTTTTTGAGGTGTGCCCATGTACGGAATGGTGAATCAGGCAGTTCGCGGGCTCGTGACAGAGAAGTTTGGTGCCGAGACCTGGACCAAGATCCATACTGGCGCCGGCGCTCCCGAGAACTTCTCGGCCATGCAGCCCTACGACGACGCCGTGACCTACAACCTCGTCGGCAAGGCGGTCGAGGTGCTTGGTCTACCGGCCGAGGCGATTCTGGCGGCCTTTGGGCAGTACTGGGTGAGCGATATCGCCACCAAACACTACGACACGTTGATGGCCAGCACGGGTCGCGACTTCGCCGACTTCCTCGCCAACCTCGACCACATGCACCAGCGCATCCGGGTTACCTTCCCCGACTACCAGCCGCCCTCGTTTCGGGTGAAGACCCTCGAGCCGGGCAAGCTGCAGGTGGACTACTACTCGCACCGTCCAGGCCTCCTCCCCTTCGTCGAAGGCCTCTTCATGGGTCTGGGCGTCTACTTCAAAGAAGAGATCAGCTTCGAGCACATCGATGACAGCGCGCACCGGCTGCCCTGCAAGCGCATGATCGTCTGGCATAAGGCCCTTTCGTGACACGGAGCCTCCGATGAGCGGAGCGATGCTCCTCGGCGACAACGAGTTCTCGCACATCTTGCCCTTCCACCTGCTGTGGAATGCGGATGGCCTGCTCGAGCGGGTCTCGCCCGCTGTGCGTCGCCTGTGGCAGCTCGACGCGGAGGCGGAGCCCGAGGTGCGCCTCGTGCGTCCCTTCCCCGCGCTCCTCGACGCCTCTTGGTTCGTCGAACTCACCGATATGGTCCTTGCCGTAACCTGTTCCTCGGCCCCGACCAGACTGCTGCGCGGAGAGATTCTGCCGCTCCCGGATGGCCGCTGGCTCCTCTGCGGGCTCCCGCCGATCGGCAGGGTGGCCGACCTCGAGAAGGCGGGCCTGCGGCTGAGCGACCTGCCGCTCCACAGTGGCCTCGGCGACGCACTCATCGCGGCGGAGGCCGCCCAGATCTCGCTGGAAGAGGCCCGCGTTGCACTCGCCGATCTCGAGAAGGTCAATGCTTCGCTGTTGGCCATGAACGAGGCTTTCGGCCGTTTCGTTCCCCGACCCTTCCTCGAGTCGCTCGGCATGAAGTCGCCTCTCGACGCCACGCTCGGTGCCCGCGCCAGCGCCGAGACCACCGTGATGTTCGCCGACCTGCGCAACTTCACCAGCATCAGCGAGAAG
>JABMMX010000239.1 GCA_013205435.1 Deltaproteobacteria bacterium | reverse complement strand
TCGGCCTCCGGCTTCGATGTGCCGGCATCCGCGCAGCCCGCCGCCAGAGCCAACAACGCCCAACCCAATCCCTGCTTGATGACTGCCTGCATGGCTACGCTCCCTGATCGGCCCGTCTGCGCCGACCGCTTGTTGTTGCTCTCACCCGCTCTGCCGGCCCTGCCGGTGGCGCCACCCTACGAGAACAGTGGCGCGAACGCCAAGAACCAACCGTTCTACCGAGGCGTGTTCAGCGATTTGAAGGCCACGCCGTAGAGCTTCACCTGCTTCACCATCGCAGAGAGCCCGTTTGCACGTGCCTGCGTCAGCGACTCGCCGAGCCCAATCTGGTCGATGAAGCTCGGCGGCTGTGCAAGCACCTCATCGGGTGAGGCGCCCGAGTAGGCCTTCACCACCAGCGCCACCAGCCCCCGCACGATGTCCGAATCGCTCGTCGCTGCAAAGAAAACCAGCCCATTCTCCTGGCGCGCATGCAACCAGACCTGCGACTGGCACCCCTTCACCTTGAAGCTCTCCGTCTGGAACTCCTCCGCGAGCGGCGGCAGCGCCCGTCCAATCTCGATGATGCGCCGATAGCGCGCCTTCCAGTCGGTCATCCCCGTGAACTCCGCCACAATCTCCGCCTGACGCTCTGCCACACTCATGCGCGCTCCTCGCTGCTTCCAACACTGCCTTTCGCCTAGTCCATCGGCGGCGCATCGGCCACCCCTCCAACTGCGCCCTTGCCCCACGCGACGACGCGCGGCATACCTCACCCATCCCCGCGCAAGGTGCAGCATGACAACCAGGCCCAGCCCCCTCGCCTACCTCACCCTGCTCCTGCTCGCGGCCTGCGGCAACGACACCCTCACCGCCGTGACGGCCGAGCCCGCCGCAGATGCCGCCGACGCCAGCGAAGGCTCCGATGCAGCCTCCATCGCAGACACGGTCGAGCCTCCCGACACCGCCGTCGAAGGGTCCGATGCCACGCCCGAAGAAGGCTCCGATGCCACAGCTGCAGACGGCTCCGGCGATGCAGACACCGCACCACCCGAAGACGGCTCAGGCGATGCAGACACCACACCGCCCGGCGACGCCGGCACCGGCTGCGCCGGCGTCTTCGACTGCGAGTCGCCCTACCAGTGCATCGAGGGCCTCTGCCGCTTCCCCATCAACAACCTCACCTTTGCAGACGACCGCTTCACCCTCGCCGAACCGGCCCAGCTCTCACGCCTCTTCAACCTGGTCCGCACCTTCGCACCCGACCTCGCCTTCTTCGTCGTCGTGACCGATGCTGCTTCAGCGAGCCCGCAGGGCGCCCGCTACGGGGTCGCAGACATCCGCTCCGAGGCCACGCTCCCCATCGAGGTGGCCTGGCAGAACGCGACCGCCCTCGAGCCGCTCCGCTTCCACCCCGTCCCCGAGCCCGGTGCCCCGCTTGCAGGCTGGCAGTGGGACAGCGAACCCTTCACCTACCGCCTCGACACCACCGCCACCCTCACCCTCCCCGGACGGCCACCCGAGGCCTACCGCTTCGGCTTCAACGCCCTGCAGGTCGTGGCAGCCTTCCGCCCCTTCGGCCCCGACGGGCCGCCCAGCATGACCCTCCGAGGCCTCGTCACCCGCGCCGAGACCGAGAGCCGCGTCCTCGGCGCCGACGCCTCCTTTACGCCGCTCCGCGCCATCCTCTGCAGCCAACCCACCTTCGAGTCACCCTCGGGCGAGTGGCGCCTGGCAGATATCCTCGACTGCAACAACACGCCGCTCAACGCCGACATCGACGGCGACGGCACCCGCGACGGCTACAACCTCCTCGTCGAGATCAGACTCCGCCCCGCCTCCATCGTCCCCTAGGGCGGGGCTGCACCGCAGCTACGGTGCGGAGGGTCGAGAGGAACATCTGTGCACGGGCGCCTCAGCACCGGTCGTTCAAGCGTGGCGCAACCCACCGCTGCGAACCCTTGTCCCGCACCCTCCAAAAATCTGCAGGCCCCTCCGCAACAACAGGCCACAGACGCCGATAAGAGGTTATCACCCCTCGTGAGGTCACATGTCGCGCCGACCATTACCCCCGTTTCCACCTCCGCCTCCACCTCGCACCGAACACAATCCGGACAAGCGGCGGAGCGTCGCCATCTGCCGCGCAGGCCTGCCGGCAGACGAACTGCGCGAGCAGTATGTGGTCCCCCGCGATAGCCTCTTCATCGACCTCGCCGTCCGGGGCGAAGCCGCTGACTCCCACATCTGGGGCCCCTTCCAACCCTTCTTCGCCGGTCTCCACGTCGCGGTGGAGCTCTGCGCCACTCCGCTCACACGCGAACGGTTCAACACTGCCATCGGAAAGGCCCTTCTGCTGGGGGCCGCTGACAAGCTGATGTCAGACACCCGACTCTTCTTCCTCTGCACCGAACGACCCTTCGAGCTGCTCGAAGAGCTCGCAGACTATCTCTCCCCCGGGCCGGTTGCCGGCTCATGGTGTATCTCCCTCCGCGCAGCCGGCGAGGCCATCATCGCGGTAGCGCCCGAGCTACCTGTTGACCAAGGAACTTCGGCGCTCCGCCTTACAGCAACTTTTGCGTCGGACGAGGACTATGCGGCGGCCATCTATCAACGCTTGGCAGATGCTGGGCTGGCTAGCGGATTGGCGACGAAGTTCTTGGTGGATTTCGCGATACATGATGAGGACGAGGACGACCCGGACGAGGTCGACGAGGTCCCTGACGGTCCTGCGCCGTTGACCAACGACTGAAACGCAAGCGCCGCGATGCTACCTTCGACTCCGCCCCCGCCGCCCGAGTCCCCTACGGCGATTCCGGCGCGAAGGGATCGACCGCTTCGGGCGCGACCGGCACCGCAGGCGCGACGGGCGCTGCTGCAGCAGGAGCCGCGGCCGGAACGACGGGGGCGGTCGTCGGGACGGTCGGTGCAGGCTGGCCCGGCACCGGCGCAGGTGCAACCGCGGGAGCAGCGGCAGGCGAGGTCACCCGGCTGTGCTGGCCTCGAACGATGGGGCGGCTCCCAACACGCGACGGCACTCGACGGGTCGGAGCAGGAGCAGCAGCAGGAGCCGCCTTTGCGGCAGGAGCAGCCACGGGGCGACGACCCACGGTGGGTGTCGGCGAGACCGCCGGCGGTGCACTCCCCTGAGGACCCTTCGGTGGCGCCACCGTCCGCTGACGCACAGGCGGCCGAATGCGGCGCGTGCTCGAAGGCGTGCTCGGCAGAACCTCCGCATCGGCATCCTCGGGCTCGGGCGCAGCGACCGGGGCAAGCGGCGACCGAGAGGTAACTGCGAGCAGCTCGCCGAGGTCCTTTCGCTCGCCGGCACTCAGTTCAAACTTGGTACCACAGAGGTCGCCGCGGGAACGCCGCGCGCCGAGCACCTGAGCAAGCTCCGCCGGCGGAATCCGGCCGCGAATCGTCTCCTCGAGCGCCGCCGCTCGTCCGTCCTCGTTGATCACACGCCCCTCATAGGCAGCCCGCTCACCCTCAAGGTCGGCCGGCGTAAGCTGGATGGGGGCACCGTCGGCCCGCAGCGAGGCAGACCGACAGTTCAGATGGGGCCAGCTCTGTCCGATGAGCTGCATCTCGCCCTCGGTCTCCACCTTCTTCCCCGCCTGAACCCGCGTGTACTCTGTGTTCCGCTTGAGCCTGGTCGTCACGACGAACTCCAGCTCCACCCAGCTCGTCAGCAGCTCGCCGTCGGCAGTTTCGATCTCTACCTGCTCTACCCGAGCGCCCAGCCTCAGCTTCGCCTCTGGCTTCACCTCATCGATCTCGACCGGCGTCATGGTCGAGACCCAGCGACGGCTCTTCGCGTCAAAGGCGCGGTCCACCTCGCCCGGCGAGTTGGCGCCGGAGGCACATCCCCCCGCAGCAAGCGCCAAGCAGACCGCAAACAGAGCGACCATCGCTCGGGCTCGGCTCTGAAGCTTCTCCGCTGTCATCTCCACGCTCCCAATGCAGACCCGATCGGCCGTTGCGCGTTGGCACTACTCCATGGCTCAAAAATCGCCAACCCTGCGACCCCTTACCTCCTTTGATGCAGCCATTCGGATTTTGTGCCGCAAACCTCCCGCGGACTGCCTCCGATCTTGACCACAGGCTTGGCACTCTTCCTGCTTTGTCATCCAGCCAGTGGGCGAACAATGCCCCGCAAACACAGTCAATACGCGGTCCCGAGAGCCATCGACCGGTAGAGCGGCGCAAGCCTACTCCACCGGAGCCCTCGAAACTGGATAGTCTTTACTCCACCCCTGGGGCACTCCTGCTCCACCTGCCACAGACCGCCACCATGCGCCTCGGCATCCTCACAGACTTCCCCTCCGTCGCCGTCCAGTCCGGCCCCGCCATCCACACCCGCTTTCTGCACGACGGGATGGTCAACCGTGGCCACAAGGTCACCCTCATCGGGCCCGACACCACCTCGCATGATCAGGTCCCCTCCGACCAGGCGATGCTGCTCAACGCTATCCCCTATCCGAGCCATCCCAAGGTCAAGATCGTTATCCCCAACCAGCTCGGCAAACTCTGGAACGGACCCAAGCTCGACCTCATCCACGGCCAGGTCGCCAACCAGTCCATCCTCTACGCCAACTGGCTCCGGCGGATGCACCGCACCGCGGTGCTCAACACCCACATCGTCCACCTCCCCAGCCACAGCCACTTCGCCCTCTCCGACACCCTCTTCAAGAACCGGCTCGCCCGCGAAGTCATGATGGAGATCGGAAACGCGGCAGAGCGGCAGGCTGCCGGCATGTACAACGACGGCGACGCCCTCATCGTGCAGAGCCGCTACATGGTCGACTACTGGCGCGAGCGCGGCGTGACCGTCCCCATCGAGGTGGTCGGCCGGCCCATCGACCCCGACAAGTTCTCCCGTCAGCCCGAGGCCGACCCCTTCCCGAGCCGCTTCGCCCAGGGCAAGCGCCTCATCGTTGTCTGCCGCCATGACCGCGAAAAGTCGCTGGATCAGCTCATCCGCATCTTCGACGAGGAGCTCGCACCCGCCGACGCCGACCTCACCCTGACCCTCATCGGCGCAGGCCATGCCCACGAGGCCCTCAAGGCCCAGGGCGCCTCTAGCCGCTACGCCGACCGCATCCTCTTCCCCGGCGAAATCCGCCACAACAAGCTGGTCGACTGGTATGCCCACGCCGACCTCTTCGTCTACACCTCCGTCTCCGAGACCTTCGGCAACGTGGTGAATGAGGCGCTCTGGACCGGCCTCCCCGTGGTCGCTCTCAACGACCGCATGGGCGTCGCACACCAGGTGCTCGACGGCGTCAACGGACGCCTCATCGAGCCCGCCTGCTCCGACACCTCTGCCAAGTTTGCCGAGGCCGTTCTGGAGGTCCTCCGCGATCGCGGCCTCCACAATGCCATGGCCGCAAAGGCCGCCAACCTCTCCCGCCGCACCTCCCACCCCGATGTTGTCCTC
This sequence comes from Deltaproteobacteria bacterium, assembly GCA_013205435.1. Classification (GTDB taxonomy): domain Bacteria; phylum Myxococcota_A; class Bradymonadia; order REDH01; family REDH01; genus CAIWGR01. The sequence continues at coordinate 11,603 of JABMMX010000239.1, read as the reverse complement.
GGCCGCTTCGAGCGCATCTACGAGCAGGCCATCCGGCGGGTCCACGACACCGTTCCTGTGCCCCTCTCCGAGCGGAGCACGGCCGTCCAGATGGCCACCTTCGCCAAGGCCGTCGGCACCTGGTCCATGTATGCTGGCACCCTCCTCGGGCTCGGTCACACCACGGGCAAGCTCGGCCTCAACCGGGCCGAGGTCGAGGTGCTCTCCGGCAACTCCTCCGGCAGCCGCAACGCCGAGTCCGTGGTGCAGTCCGGCTACGCCTCCGCCGAGGCCAGCCCATGAAGTCGCTCGCCCTGCTCCTGCTCGCCGCCTCCCTTCCGCTCACCGCCTGCTCCAAGAAGGAGGATGCGCTCGGTACCTCCCTCGCCGCACCTGCGGTGGCCGAGGCGCCGGCGCCGACGCCAGCTCCGGCTCTGCCCGCTGCTGAAGGCTCAGCCGCGCTGGCAGGCGGTACCGGCAAGGCCCAATGGACCGCTCCCCCCACCTGGACCGTCGAAGCGCCCGCGAGCAGCATGCGGGTTGCCCAGTGGGAGCTCCCCGCGCCGGCTGGCAAAGAGGCCGAGTGCGCCATGTTCCACTTCTCCGGTGGTGGCGGCGTAGACGACAACATCAACCGCTGGATCCGCCAGTTCGACCGACCCGGCACCCCCGCCGACGGCTCCGGCAGCCCGCCCGATGGCGACCGCGCCATCCGCGAGGTGAACGGCGTGAAGGTGACCATGGCCCGCACCCAAGGCACCTTCAAAACGCAGGGCGTCACCATGGCCGGCCCTGTTGAGCGCAAAGAGAACTACGCCCTCTTCGCCGCCATCTTCGAGGCGCCGGGCGACCCCTACTTCCTCAAGTGCGTCGGACACACCGAGGTCATCGCCGCCGAAGAGAAGGCGATGGTCGGCCTGGTCAACTCCTTCGTCCCCAAGCAGTAGGCAGCGCGCCGTTACCGGTGCGGACGGTAGAGGTTGGTCACGCGCGCGATGCAGAGCAGCTCGCCCGTCTCGACCAGCGTCATCTCGATTTCATGCACCACCAGGGTCCGGCTCCGGCGGATGACCTTGGCGGTCGCCCGCACCCGTCCCTCCTTGGCCGAGCGGATGTGAGAGCCGTTGATCTCGATGCCCACGGGCGCCTCCTTGGAGGTGTCGCAGGTGAGCGCCGCATGCATGCTCGCGGCCGACTCGGCCAGCACCATGTTCACCCCGCCGTGGAGCAGCCCCATGGGCTGGCGGGCCGCATCGGTGATGGGCATCTCGAGCACGAGGTGGTCGGGCCCGAAGTCGGTCAGCACAATGCCGAGCGCCCCCATCGTCGTGCGGGAGGTCATGGCCTCGAAGCCGGCCAGCGCCTCTTGGAAGGTGGGAATCTGCATCGGGTTACTTCGCCGCGAGCGCGTCGCCCTGGCTCCGAGCGATGATCCTGTCGAGCGGCTTGGAGAAGGCCCACATCACGGCACCCGTGGCAACGCCGAGCGCGGTGAGGATCCAGAAGAAGTTCTCGTTGGAGACCATCTTGGTCTCATACAGCAGCCCAATGTAGCCCGAGACAATGTTGCCGAAGAAGCTCGACGCCATCCAGACGCCCATCATGATCGAGACAATGCGGGCCGGCGAGACCTTGGTCACCAGCGACAGGCCGATGGGCGAGAGGTAGAGTTCGCCGATGGTCAGCAGGATGGTGCAGGAGACGGGCCAGAACCAGCTACCGGCACCGTCGCCGATGGCGCGGGCACCGAAGACCATGATGATGAAGGAGAGGCCGAGGAGGGTAGAACCGATCGCCATCTTCTGCACGCTGGACGGCTCCTGGTTCTTCGTCGCCTGCCAGCGCCAGAGGATGTCGAAGAGGGGGGCGAGCGCAAAGATAAAGAAGGGGTTGATGGACTGGAACCAGGTGGCGGGTACCTGGAAGCCGGCGACGATGGGCCAGACGGTCTTCTCGTCAGCCCAGGTCTGCATGGTATTGCCCTGCTGCTCGTAGACGGCCCAGAAGACGATGTTCAGGACGCAGAGCAGGATGAGCGCCTTCACGCTCTGCCACTCGGACACAGAGAGCGGCGCGCGGGTCGCGGGAGCATCGGCGGTGGCCTTCTCGCGCGAGAGGGTGAGGCTGTCGGGCGCAAGGCTCGACTGACCGAAGATGTAGATGATGAGGCCAAGCAGCATGCCGATGCCGGCGGCGCCAAAGCCCCAGTGCCAACCCTTGGTCGCAGCAAGCGTGCCGCAGATCAGGTTGCAGATGAAGGCGCCGAGGTTGATGCCCATGTAGAAGATGGTGAAGGCGCCATCGCGGCGCGGGTCGCCGGGCCGGTAGAGGTTTCCGACCTGGGTCGAGATGTTGGGCTTGAAGGCGCCGTTGCCGATGATGAGCAGCAGCAGCGCGATGAAGAACCAGTTCTCGTAGGCCATCGCAAAGTGGCCGAGCGCCATGAGCGAGCCGCCGAGGATGACCGTCTTGCGCTGTCCCCAGTAGCGGTCTGCGAGGTAGCCGCCCAGAATCGGCGTGGCATAGACGAAGCCCGTGTACCAGCCGTAGAGCACCGATGCGTAGGCACCGACCGGGGTGTTGGGGTCGCTGCTGATCAGGTTGCGGATGAACTCCCAACCGATGACCGCGTTCGGGTCACCTGCTGCCGTCGCCTCGCCGCCCTGCACGATCTGGCGCGACACCACGAAGAGGTAGTTGACCATGTAGAGCTTCAGGAGCCCGCGCATGCCGTAGTAGGAGAAGCGCTCCCACATCTCGGTCAGGAAGAGCACGCCAAGGCCGACGGGGTGGCCGAAGAGGCGACGGTCGTCATAGATTTTTTCAAGCGCTGCGTTCGACAAAGCGACCTCTCAGAGAGCCGGTCACGCAAGTACAGCGCGACCCGGGGTTCCGGTTAGTAGAAGCGGATGGAGCCGATCTCCACATCGATCGGCTGGCCGTTGGCGGGCGCCTTGCCCTCGTAGAGCCAGACATTGATGTGGAGCCAGGCCCGCTGCAGGTTGACGGGCGAGCCGGAGTAATCCCAGATCTCACGAACGCCGGCGCCATCGGTGGCGAACGAGATGGGCTCGATCCCGAGCCCCACACCCGGGCTGACCCGTGGCCCCCAGGTGAGCGTGTGCATCGTGAGCGGCGAATCGGGCGCTGCGGTGATGGAGAAGGGGTACTTCTCCACGCCGCCGACCGAGTGCACCGCATACTGCGCATTTGTGAGGGTGACGGGGCTTCCGAAGCGGCTGATCTCGATGTCGAGCTCGTTGCGGTCGTCGCGGTAGGCAAACATGCCAATCACCAGGCGCGGGTCGAGGTCGTGGGTGGGGCTGGTGATCGTGATGACCGCTCCCCGCTTCCCGTCCGGGATGGGAGTCATGATCTCGGCCGAGGTCCAACGCCCATTCACCTGAGCGATGCGGAGGTGGAGCTTGTTTTCGACCACCTCGACCGACTCCTTGCCCGTCCCCCAGTGGTTGGGGCCCGCGCCGCCCGGGTTGGGGCCGGTGCGGATGAACCACTCGATGTTGCTGAAGACGAAGCCCTCATCCGTGTGGGGGATGGAGCCAGCCAGGTGGGCGCCCGCCGTGTCGGGGATATCGCCGGGGGCAAAACAGCCGCCGAGCAGGAGGCAGACCGAGGAGGCAAAGAGGGTGTAAAGCTTCATGCGGAGCCTACCGTGGCGACGGCCCAAAGCGGGCCGGCAGTCGAACATTCGGCACCGCTCTAGCACCCTGTGCCGTAGGTTGCATCCTTTGAGCGACGGTGGCCGGAACCGAAGCTCGGCCGCCGCGGAGGCATTGAAACATGTTCTAGTTTCGGAGTAGGGTTGCGCCTCGCACGGAGCGGAGCGCTCCAAACCGCGGAGTGCACCATGCCCATCACGACCGAGATACGCGACGGCATCGCCGAGGTGGTGGTCAACTTCCCACCTGTGAATGCCCTGCCCGTGCAGGCCTGGTTTGACCTCGCCGACGCAGTCACCGCCGCCGGCCGCAACCCCTCGGTCCGCGTCGTTCTGCTCCGGTCGGAGGGCCGCGGCTTCAACGCCGGCGTCGACATCAAAGAGATGCAGCGGAGCACCGGCCACACCGCCCTCGTCGGTGCCAACCGTGGCTGCTACGCCGCCTTCAAGGCGGTCTACGAGTGCGAAGTGCCACTCATCGCAGCGGTCAACGGATTCTGCGTGGGCGGCGGCATCGGCCTGGTCGGCAACGCCGACATCATCATCGCCTCGGACGACGCCATCTTCGGCCTGCCCGAGGTCGACCGCGGCGCGCTCGGCGCTGCCACCCACCTCGCCCGGCTCGTGCCGCAGCACAAGATGCGGGCCATGGTCTACACCTGCGCCAACGCAACAGCCCAAGAGCTGCACGCCTACGGCTCCGTGCTCGAGGTTGTGCCCCGCGCCGAGCTCCGCGACCGGGCCCTCGCACTCGCCGCCTCGCTGGCCAAAAAGTCGCCCACCATCTTGCGGGCCGCAAAGGCCTGCCTCAATGGAATCGATCCCGTCGATGTGAACAAGAGCTACCGCTTCGAGCAGGGCTTCACCTTCGAGCTCAACCTCATCGGGGTGGCCGACGAGGCCCGCGCCGCCTTCGTCGAGAAGCGCGACGCCAACTTTCATAAGTCCTAGGAGGTCGCAGTGGCCGACAAGCGCATGACAGAAGAGCAGGTGGTCGCGCAGCTCGAGAGCGGCATGACCATCGGCATCGGCGGCTGGGGCTCGCGCCGCAAACCGATGTCGCTCGTGGCGGCCATCGCCCGCTCCAACCTCCGCGACCTCACCATCGTCTGCTACGGCGGCCCCGACCTGGGCCTGCTCTGCGCCACCGGCAAGGTGAAGCGGGCCATCTACGGCTTCGTCTCGCTCGACACCATCCCGCTCGAGCCCCACTTCCGTGCGGCCCGCCAGAAGGGCGCCCTCGAGGCCTCCGAGATCGACGAGGGCATGCTCCAATGGGGCCTCTACGCCGCCGCCCTCCGCCTACCCTTCCTTCCTACGCGCGCCGGACTCGGCTCCGACGTCATGAAGGTCAACCCCTGGCTCAAGACCGTCGCCTCGCCCTACGACGCCGATGAGACCCTCGTTGCCATGCCGGCGCTCCACCTCGATGCCGCGCTCGTCCACATGAACCTGGCCGACGAGCAGGGCAACACCGCCTTCCTCGGACCCGACCCCTACTTCGACGACCTCTTCTGCATGGCCGCCGAACGCCGCTTCGTCTCCTGCGAGCGCATCGTCTCGGCTGCCGAACTGGCCACCTCGCCGCTGCAGAGCCTGCGCGTGCAGCGCTGGATGGTCGACGGCGTGGTCGAAGCGCCCCGCGGCGCCCACTTCACCGAGTGCCTGCCCGACTACGGTCGCGACGAGGCCTTCATGAAGGAGTATGCCGCCTCGGCCAAGTCGCCCGAAGCCTGGACCGCCTTCTACGACCGCTACATCGCGGTGGACCACAAGGGCTACCTCGCAGCCATGGAGCAGCGCTCATGAGCGACATCACCCGCGCAGAGGTCTGCATTGTGGCCTGCGCCGAAGCCTTCCGTGGCGACGGCGAAATCCTCGCGAGCCCCATGGGCTACACCTCCATGATGGGCGCCCGTCTCGCCCGCCTCACATTTGAGCCGCTGCTCGCCATGTCGGACGGCGTCGCCACCCTCACCGGCTTCGGCCGCAGCGAAGAGGGCCGCCTCACCCAGACCGCCGAAGGCTGGATCCCCTACCGGACCATCTTCGACATGGTCTGGCATGGCCGCCGCCACGTCATGATGGGCGCCAGCCAGATCGACCGGTTCGGCAACCAGAACATCTCCATGGTGGGCGACTTCGCGCAGCCCAAGGCGCAGCTCATCGGCGCCCGCGGCGCACCGGGCAACACCATCAACCACCGCACCAGCTACTGGGTGCCGACCCACAACCCGCAGGTCTTCGTGCCCGCCGTGGACTTCGTCTGCGGCATCGGCAACGACCGTGCCCGCGCGCTCGGCAAGGCGGCCCGCTTCCACCACCTGCACCGGGTCATCACCTCGCTCTGCGTGCTCGACTTCGAGACGCCCGATGGCAGCATGCGGGTCCGATCGCTCCACCCCGGCGTGACGCTCGACGAGGTCAAGGCCGCGACCGGCTTCGACCTCGCCGTAGCCCCCGACCTGGCCGAGAGCCGGCTGCCGAACGAGGCAGAGCTGGCCATCATCCGCACCACGCTCGACCCCAAGGGTTTTGCCGCCAAGGAGATCGGTTCGTGAGTCGGCCCAACCCCCTCAAGACCCGCTTCACCGAGCTCGTCGGCGTCGACTATCCCATCGTTCAGACGGGCATGGGCTGGGTCTCCGGCGCACGCCTCACGGCCGCCACCGCCAACGCGGGCGGCCTCGGCATCCTCGCCTCCGCCACCATGACCTACGAGGAGCTCGAGAGCTCCATCGCCGCCGTGAAGAGCCGCACGAGCCGCCCCTTCGGCGTCAACATGCGGGCCGACCAGGCCGACGTGATGAAGCGGGTCGACCTGCTCATCGAGCAAGGTGTGGCGCTCGCCAGCTTTGCGGCTGCGCCCAACAAAGAGGTCATCGGACGGCTCAAGGCGGGCGGCATCAAGTGCATGCCCACCATCGCCGCCAAGCGCCACGCGCAGAAGGTGGAGGACTGGGGCGTAGATGCCGTCATCTGCCAGGGCGCAGAGGGCGGCGGCCACACCGGCTCCATCGCCACGAGCGTGCTGCTGCCGCAGGTCTGCGCCGCGGTGAAGATCCCGGTGCTCGCTGCCGGCGGCTTCTCCAACGGCCGCGGTCTCGCTGCCGCGCTGGCCTACGGCGCAGACGGCGTCGCCATGGGCACCCGCTTCCTCATGTCGCAGGAGAGCACCGTGCCCGAGGCGGTCAAAGGCGCCTACCTCAAGACCGACCCCAACGGCACGGTCGTGACCACCGCCGTCGATGGCTACCCGCAGCGGGTTGTCCGCACCCCCTTCATCGATAGCCTCGAGAAGAGCTCGCCCATCTTCCGGCTGTTTGCTGCCCTTGGCCACGCCGTCGCGCTCCGCCGTCAGACAGGCGACGGCTGGGTCGCGCTCATCCGCGAGGCGCTCGCCATGAAGCGGGAGCAGGAGCTCACCTGGAGCCAGGTCGCGCTCGCACCGTCGGCCCCCATGCTCACCAAGTTCGCGCTCGTCGACGGACGCGTCGAGGCCGGCATCCTGCCCACGGGCCAGGTGGCCGGAACCATCGAACAGCTACTCAGCGTGGAGCAGATCATCGACGAGGTCATCCGCGACGCACGAACCCAACTCGCAGTCGCTGCCGCGCTCGCCGCGGCCCACACGGGAGAGCGCCCATGAGCGAAGAGACGCAGGCGACTGCCGAACCGCTGGTCACCTACGAGCAGCGCGGCGGCGTGGCCATCATCTCCATGAACCGGCCCGGCGTGCGCAACGCGCAGAACGCCGACATGACCTTCCAGCTCGACAACGCCTTCCTCCGGGCGGTGAACGACGACAGCGTGGGCGCCATCATCCTGGCGGGCGCGGGCGACCACTTCTCTGCCGGCCACGATATCGGCACGCCGCTGCGCGACATCCACCGCAACTTCGAGCGGCGGGCCACCACCTACTGGCCGCACGAAGACAAGGCAGGCGCCGAGGCCATCTTCGTGCGCGAAGCAGAGCTCTATGTGGGCATGTGCCGCCGCTGGCGCGAGCTCCCCAAGCCGACCATCGCCATGGTGCAGGGCGCCTGCATCGCCGGCGGCCTCATGCTGGCCTGGGTCTGCGACCTCATCGTTGCCTCGGAAGACGCCTTCTTCGCCGACCCCGTCCTCAAGATGGGCATCCCCGGCGTGGAGTACTTCGCCCACCCCTTCGTGATGAACCCCCGCATCGCCAAAGAGTTCCTCTACCTCGGCGAGCGCATGAGCGCCGCCCGCGCCTACGAGGCCGGCATGGTCAACCGGGTCATCCCCCGCGCCGAGCTGCTCGAGCGCACGCTCGAAATCGCCAACAAACTGGCCGCACAGCCCCGCTTCGGCATCGCACTCGCCAAGCGGGCCATCAACCAGGCCGAAGACCGCATGGGGCTGCGCGACAGCATCGACGCCGTCTACGGCCTCCACCACGTGGCACACGCCCACAACAGCCTCACCTCTCCCGACCATCTCGCCGGCCAGGATGCCCGCAGCATGGCCGCCGCTCAGCGAGGAAAGTGACATGGATCTCAGATTCACCGCAGCAGAGCAGGCCTTCCGCGCCGAGGCACGCGCCTGGCTCGAAGCCAATGTGCCCACCGAATCGCTCGGCTCGGGCGACACCGCCGAGGGCTTTGCCAAGCACCTCGTCTGGGAAAAGAAGCTCTTCGAGGCTGGCTGGAGCGTCGTCGCCTGGCCGGTAAAGTATGGCGGCCGTGGCGCCAGCCTCATCGAGTGGCTCATCTTCGAGGAAGAGTACTACCGGGCCGGCGCACCGGCGCGTGTGACCCAGAACGGCATCTTCCTCCTCGCACCCACCCTCTTTGAGTGCGGCACCGAGGAGCAGAAGGACAGTCTGCTGAAGAAGATCGCCTCGGCCGATCAACTCTGGTGCCAGGGCTGGTCGGAGCCCAACGCGGGCAGCGACCTCGCAGCTGGCCGCAGCACCGCGCGGCGCGTCGAAGGCGGCTGGCGCCTCTCGGGCCAAAAGACCTGGGCCACCCGCGGCGCCTTCTGCGACGCCTTCTTCGGCCTCTTCCGCACCGACCCCGACAGCCAGCGCCACAAGGGGCTCACCTACTTCATGGCGCCGCTCAAGGGCGAGGGCGTGACCGTCCGCCCCGTCGACCGTCTCGATGGCGACCAAGGCTTTGCCGAGATCTTCCTCGACGACTGTTTCGTGCCCGACGACATGGTCATCGGCCAGGTGAACCAGGGCTGGAATGTGGCCATGTCGACCACCTCCACGGAGCGTGGCCTCTCGCTCCGCTCGCCCGGCCGCTTCATGGCCACCGCCGGCCGCCTGGTCTCCCTCCACCGCGCCCGGCTCGGCAGCGGCGACGCCCGCACCCGCGACGAGATCGCCAAGGCCTGGATCAGCGCCGAGGCCTACCGCTGGCACACCTATGCCACCGCCGCCCGCATGATGAAGCATGAGGCCATGGGCGCCGAGTCGAGCATCAACAAGATCTTCTGGTCCGAGATGGACCTCGCCATGCATGAGAGCGCCATCAACCTGCTCGGCTCCTCGGCCGAGCTCTACGAAGGCGCGCCCGGCGCAGAGGACGACGGCGGCTGGATGAAGGGCTTCATGTTTGCCCTCGCCGGCCCCATCTATGCCGGCACGAACGAGATTCAGCGCAACATCGTCGCCGAGCGGGTGCTCGGTCTGCCCAAGGGTTAGCCATGCAGCCGCTGCTCACCGAAGACCAGCTCCTCCTCCGCGCCACCATCCGTTCGGGGCTCGCCAAGGTCTGCCCCGTCACGACCGTGCGCGCCGTCTGGCACGACCCCGCGGCGCTCCGTCCGCTCTGGCGTGAGTTCGCCAACCTCGGCCTGCTCGGCCTGCTGGTCCCCGAAGATTTCGGTGGCCTCGGCATGACCGAGGTCGAGCTCGCCGTGGCCATGGAAGAGGTGGGCTACGCCGCCGCTCCCGGCCCGCTGCTCGAGGCAGCCGCCATCGCGGTTCCGTCGCTTCTCGGCATCGCCAACGCACCAGCCGAGGTCATCGAGGCCTCCATCGGTGCGGTCATCGAAGGGACCAAGCTGGTCACTGCCGGCACCCACCCGAGCGACCCCATCGCCTGGGCCGAAGAGGCCGACTTCTGCCTGCTCCGCACCTCCTCCGGCCCCCGCCTGCTCGCACGTGCCGACTACACCGCCACACCGCAGCCCTCGGTTGATGCCTGCCGGCGCACCGCGACGGTGGCCGCGCAGGGCTGGGAGGGCGACGGCAGCGCACCCTCGCAGCGGGCTGCACTCGCCGCCGCAGCGCAGCTCATCGGCCTCGCCAAGCGCATGACCGAGATGACGGTCGAGTATGCCAATGTGCGGCAACAGTTCGGCAAGCCGATCGGCTCGTTCCAGGCGGTGAAGCACCACCTCGTCGATGCCCACGCCGCCACCGAGATGGCCCGCCCGCTGGTGCTCCGCGCGGCCTGGAGTCTGAGCGTTGGCGCCAGCGATGCCGCCTTTGCCGTCTCCATGGCCAAGGCCGCCGCGAGCGATGCCGCCGAGCTGGCCGCCAAGAAGGCGCTGCAGGTCCATGGCGCCATCGGCTACACCACCGAGTGCGACCTCCACTTCTTCCTCAAGCGCACCTGGGCCCTCGCCCGCGCGCATGGCAGCGCAAGCTGGCACCGGGAGCAGGTGGCAGCCGCCCTGCTCGACGGGCCCGCAGCACCCGCCTTCTGCTAGTCCAAACCTCCGCTCCTCTTCCCTCTCTTATTGGAGATTGTCATGGCCGAAGCCTACATCATTGACGCAGTCCGCACGCCCGTTGGTCGCAAGAATGGCGGCCTGTCGCAGGTCCACCCCGCCGACCTCGGCGCCTTCGCCATCAAAGAGCTCATAAAGCGCACAGGCGTCGACCCGATGGCGGTGGAGGATGTGGTCTTCGGCTGCCTGGACACGGTTGGCCCGAACGCCGGCGACATCGCCCGCACCTGCTGGCTCGCGGCCGGCCTCCCGGACGAGGTCCCCGGCACGACGGTCGACCGCCAGTGCGGCTCGTCGCAGCAGGCCATCCACTTTGCCGCCCAGGGCGTCATGAGCGGCACCCAGGACCTCGTGGTCGCGGGCGGCGTGCAGAACATGAGCATGATCCCCATCGGCACCTCGTGGGTCATCGCCAAGGACATGGGCCACCCCAACCCCTTCTCGGGCTCCGAGGGCTGGAAGGCCCGCTACGGCGAGACCCCGGTCAACCAGTTCTACGGCGCGGAGCAGATCGCCAAGCGCTGGGAGATCACCCGCGAAGACATGGAGCACTTTGCCTTCGCCAGCCACCAGCGCGCCATCGCCGCCATGGATGCCGGCTACTTCAAGCGTGAGATCGCCCCATCGCCGGCGTGGAGAATGACGAAGGCGCCCGCCGCGACTCCTCGCTCGAGAAGATGGCCTCGCTCAAGACGCTCATGCCCGAGGGCCGTCTGACCGCCGCCATGGCGAGCCAGATCTCCGACGGCGCCGCGGCGCTGCTCATCGCCTCCGAGAAGGCGGTGAAGGAGCATGGCCTCAAGCCCCGCGCCCGCATCCACCACATGAGCGTGCGCGGCGACGACCCCATCCTCATGCTCACCGCCCCCATCCGGGCGACCCGCTACGCGCTGGCCAAGGCCGGCATGACGATGAACGACATCGACCTGGTCGAGATCAACGAGGCCTTCGCGCCCGTCGTCCTCGCCTGGATGAAGGACATCGGATACGACCATGCCAAGACCAACGTGAACGGCGGCGCCATCTCGCTCGGCCACCCGCTCGGCGCCACCGGCGCCCGCCTCATGACGACGCTGCTCCACGAGCTCGAGCGCACGGGCAAGCGCTACGGCCTGCAGACCATGTGCGAAGGCGGCGGCCAGGCCAACGTCACCATCATCGAGCGGCTCTAAGAAGCGGCTCTAAGGAGCGGCGCTACGAGACGAGCCCCAGCTCGCTCAGGAAGCGGCGCTTCTCG
>JABMMX010000238.1 GCA_013205435.1 Deltaproteobacteria bacterium | reverse complement strand
TCCGAACACCTCTCCGACAGCGCCCCCTTCAGCGCCTATCTCGTGGCGCCCGCCACCTACAACACCATCGGCAAGTTCGCCGCCGGCATCGCCGACACCGTCATCACCGCCACCCTCGCCTCCGCGCTGGGCCGCATGGAACAGCGCCAAACCGAGATCCTCATCGCACCCACGATGCATGGCTCCATGCACACCTCGATCCTCGTCGAGACCTGCCGCACCCTCGAAGAGCTCGGCGTGAAGTTCATCACCCCGCGCGACGAGTACGGCAAGCACAACCTGCCCTGCGAAGAGACCCTCGCGGCCGCTGTCATCCGCTGCCTCTCCGCCTCGCCGCTCCGCAACGCCCGCCTCACCGTGCGACCCGCCGATGGCGTCACGCCGCAGGCCGCTGCTGCGCTCGCAGAGGAGCTCCTGCTTCGTGCCGCCAGGGTGCACCTCGAACTCCCTGCAGAGGGCTGGCAGGCGCCGCTCTGGCTCGCTCGTCTTACCGACGCCCCACACGACAACACACGCGTCGTAAAGGCGCCCGCGCCACAAGCCGACGAGCCGCTCCCGCAGTGGGCAGCACGCTCCGCAGACCTGCTCGAACAGGGGTCCAAGTGAAGGCTCTTCTACTGCTCCTCACCCTTCTGCTTGTCGGCTGCGAAGAGTCCGATGCCCCCGCGCCAACAGCAGTTCCCGGCCCCAACGACTGTACCAACGCCGGCACCGATGCCGCCACCGCCCGCTGCCTTCAGCCCACCATGCCCGAGGCCTACTACGTCGAGCAGGCCCTCAAATACTTCGACACCCTCGACATCGAAGCCAGCCCCGACAGCATCCCCAACTACAGCGAGCGCTCCGCCCGCTGGGAGTGGGAGCCCTGGCTCCTCCTCACAGGCTACGGCAAGCAGAACCTCATCGATATCTCCCGCTCGCTCCGCCGCGTCGACCCCTCCACCGTCCCCATCCGCGACTGCCGCTTCTTCCCCACGCAGCCCTTCGCACGCTGCTACATCTCCTTCACCTACGAAGAGGGCCCCTGCCCCATCTACGAGGAGTTCGTCTTCAACGACGCCGGCGAGATGACCTTCATCGAGGCCTGGTCCGACATCGATAACCTCCGCCCCACCTCCACCGAAGACCGCTGGGGCGAGGCCGCCAACTTCAACCGGCTCTCCACCCGTGTCCCCGGACTCGGCAAGCCCGACGGCCTGATCGATCCAGCCTCGCCAGAGATGACCGCAGCCGCAGCAGCAGACCCGCTCATCGCCGACTTCGCCAACCGAGCGCAGAGCTTCTGGGCCACCTGGTTCGATGCCCTCCAGAACGCGCCCGATGACTTCTTCGCAACAGGCTGCGGCTGGTAACTGTCACGACGAGGCCGAGGGTTGACGAACGTGCGCATCCCTCCTTGGACGAGACTCGACTGTTCATGCTTCTGCGGAGTTCCCGATGCACAACCCCCCGGCTCCCTTTCTTCGGCTCCCCCTGCTGCTGCTCCTCGCCCTGACCGCCGCCTGCGGCAGCGATGAGTCGGGCTCCGCCTCTGTGACCGGCCAAGTCGAAGCAGCGGACGCTTCCGGCGCCTCCGACACCGACCCGACAGATACAGGCGCCGCCGACACGGACCCCACAGACACAGGCGCGGCCGACACAGACCCGACAGACACGAGCACGGCCGACGCCGACCCGACAGATACAAGCACGGCCGACACCGACCCGACGGACACAAGCACGGCCGATACAGACCCGACAGACACCGATCTGGTCGACACCAACGACACGGATCTGGTGGATACAGACCCGGCCGACACCGCCGACACAGACCCGGCCGACACGACGGACACGGGTGCTGATACCGGCACCGAGCTCCCCGGCGACGGAGGGCTCCCCTGGCTCTTCGACCCCGAGAGCATCCCCTCCGCCACAGATCTCTTCCCGCTCAGTGTCCAGTCGGGCGCCATGCGCAGCCAGAGCGTGCTGCTCTGGACCTTCGTGACCACCGCCGAGACCGTTCGCCTCCGCGTCTGGCGCGACGACGCGCTCACGGGCGAGCGCCTCCTCGTGCGCGACGAACTCGTCACCCCCAACGGCGACGGCTACCTGCACGCGCCAGTCGACGGGCTCCTTCCCGGTACCTGGTACCAGTATGCCTTCTTCTCCGAGGCCGGCGACGGGCTCCTCGCGCGCAGCCCCGTCGGACGGGTCAAGACAGCCCCGGCCCCGGGAGACCTCTCACCCGTCGTCGTCAACACCACCTCCTGCACCAACGCCACGCAGCGGCCCTACTCCGCCCTCGGAGCCATGGCCAACCGCACCGACGCCGAGCTCTTCCTCCACCTTGGCGACCAGTCCTACAACGACGGCCTCACAGACCTCGGCGGCTTCCGCGACGCCTGGCGCTCCACCCTCACCGAGCCGGGCTACCTCGCGCTTCACCAGGCGATGGGCACCTTCCAGACCTGGGACGACCACGAGGTCGACAACGACTACAACCCCACCACCATCGCCCCCTCCATCCTCGCAAACGCCTTCCAGTCCTACTACGAGACCTTCCCCATCGAGCGCGGCCCAGGCGGCGGACTCTGGAACAACTACGCGTGGGGCGACACCGTCGAGTTCATCATCCTCGACTCCCGCTCGGAGCGGTACCAGCCCGACAACTCCTACTACATCAGCCAAGCGCAGATGGACTTCGTGAAGGAGCGCCTCACCAACAGCACCGCCCACTTCAAGGTGCTGCTCAATTCCGTGCCCATCACCGACATGCCCACAGGCTACGTTGGCGAGAGCGACCGCTGGGAGGGCTACGACCGCCAGCGCGACGAGCTCCTCAACCACATCACCGACAACGACATCCGCAACGTCTGGTTCCTCAGCGGCGACTTCCATATCGGCATGGTCACCCGCGTCAGCAATACGGGCCCCGCGCGCCGCATCCACGAGATCGCAGTCGGGCCTGGAGACAACCGCAACCCGGCCGCATCTCTCCTCGACACGCTCGAGACCTTCAGCGGCACCGACCAGCTCCTCTGGCATACCACCAGCCTGCAGTCCTCTGTGCAGACCGTGCTCACCTTCGACCCAGTGCGGAACCAGGTCCGCATCGAGTTCCGCGGCGCCGACGGCACCACCTACTACGACGAGTGGCTTAGCGAGGGCAGCTAGCCGTCGCCCACGCAGCTCTCCTGGGCCAGCGCCCGCCGCCGCGCGAACCAATCCTCTGCAGCCATGCCCACCAGCATCGCGGCCACAAAGAGGAGCGCCTGACCGCCACCTGCGGCCGTCACCAGCACAGGCCCGGGGCAGTAGCCGCCCAGCCCCCAGCCGATGCCGAAGATGACCGCACCCCAGACCAGCGGCCCATCGATGGCCGTTGCCGTCGGCAGCGAGAAGCCCGCGCCCCAGAGCGGCGCAGCCCGCTTCAGCAACAGCCGGCCGAGCACCAAATTAATGCCAATGCCACCCACCATGACAAAGGCCAAGCTCGGGTCCCAGTCGCCGGAAACATCCAAAAATCCGAGTACCTTCGACGGCATCGTCATGCCCGAGACGAGCAGGCCGGCGCCAAAGAGAAGGCCCGAAAACAGCGCGGCAAACAGCCCCTTCACTGGCCACCTCCAAGCAGGTGACGCACCACAAAGACGGTCACGCCCGCCGCCGCCATGAAGGTGCCCACGGAGACCGCCGAGCGGGGCGACAGACGAGCCAGCCCGCAGATGCCGTGACCGCTCGTGCAGCCGCTCCCGAGCCGCGAGCCGAAGCCCACCAGAAGCCCCGCCGCGATCGTCACCGGCAGACCGGCCGAATCGCCCGCATCAAACCGGGTCGGGAAGAGCGCGAACCCCGCTACTCCCGCCAGCAGCAGCCCCACCAAAAAGGCCGCCTGCCAGCCGCGCGGCGCAGTCGGCTTCCAGAGCCCCGACACAATCCCGCTGATGCCCGCGGTCCGACCGATGGTGCCCATGAGCACGAGCGCGGCCCCGCCGAGCAACATGCCGCCTAAAAGCGCTTGAAGGAAGGGATGCATGAATGACCTCTCTGACCTGAGGCTCCGCAACACAGCGGCCTCATTTGTCGCACCAATATGGTCAAGAACCAAACCTACCGCCAGCAAACAAACTACACTATCTTTTGGGTGAATCTGCCGCCCCCTCTGGCCCTCGCTCCCCATCCCCCCTCCCTGCCGCCGGCGCCCAGGCCCGCGTCGCAGGCTACTACGCCAACCTCGGCAGCGACCCTGCCTAACGCCCGCTCAGCGACCAGCGCCCTGCGCGCAGCGCGCCATCGTCGCCTCGGCCATCGTCCGGCGCCGCGGGTCGCCCGCAGGGTCGACCTGCAGGTAGCGCTGCATCGCAGGAGCCGCCTTCGCACAATCGGCGCCCGCCGACATCCCCAGGTTGAAGAGCAGCCGCGGCTCGCCCGGCATCACGCCGAGCCCCTGCTCGAGCGCCGCAACCGCCCGCTCTCTGGCGCCCGCGCCCTGCTCCGACTCGGCCAACAGCAGGTAGCCATCGGCCACTGCCGCATTGAACCGAACCGCCTCCCGGAAGTCCGCAGCAGCCTCAGCAAACTGCCGCAGCCGCAACCTCGCCAAGCCGCGCAGCATGAAGAGGTCGTCACGGTCGCGGTAGAACTGCTGCGCGAGGCCCCGGTCCATCAGCGTCACCACCTTGGCGAAGTTCCCGCGACGCAGCTCGGCGTTGCTCAGGTTCACAAGCGCCCGGATGTTCGAGGGGCCATCGGCGAGCGCTGCCTCCAGAAAGCCTACAGCCTCGTCAACACGCCCCTGCTCCATGGCCGCAAGCCCCGCCGTGGTGAGCGCATAGTACTTGGCGTCGGGCGGCAGGTCGCTGCTCTCCCAGGTCGCCATGTCGTTCACCGCCGCCTGCATGAGCGTGAGGTCACTCGCAAAGAGCGGCAGCCGGATGGTCGTCAGCGCGGCCAGCATCATCACCATGGCCGCTGCGACCGCGCCACTGCCAAGCCGCAACCGCGGACGCGCTACAAGCCAGCCCATCACCTCCGCCGCCACAAGGCCCAGCCCCAAGCTCGGCAGGTAGAGCCAGCGACTCGCGAAGGGCAGCGCCGTCTCGCCGCCCGGCACCCGCACCAGATGGAAGGCCATCGACGGCAGCTGCCCCACCACCAGCAGCACCAGCCCCGTCACCGCCAGCCAGGCCCGCGCCTGCACCAGCCGGACCAGCGCGTAGGCCAGCCCAACGAGCACAGCCACAGAGAGCCACCACGACAGCGGCAGGCTCTCCGGCACCCGAATCGGCGGATAGAGGTAGGCCGTGCCGAGCGGCCAGAACTGCAGGCCGAGGTAGTCCACGAGCACCACAGGCAGCCCGAAGAGGTAGGCGAAGGCGCCATAGGCCCGATGCTGCCCCGTCGCCGCCAAGCCATGCAGCGCCTGCAACCGCATCGCAAAGTAGACGATGGTCGCAGCCGCCACAGGCGCGAGCCGCCAGGCCATCGACCGCAGCCGCGCGAGGCCAACCTGCTCACTCCCCCACCAGGCCAGGAGCAGTGCCACGGGCGCAACCGCCAACCCCACCTCCTTGCTCAGCGCCGCCGCCAGCGTCGCCGCAAAGGTCAGCGCGGCCCACACCGGCCTCTTCCAGCCCGCAGAGGCACCGCCACGCACCAGCGCCAGCCAGGCCAGCACGGCAAAGAGCGCCGCAAGCACATCCGACTGCGCCGTCACAATCTGCACCGCCTCCGCATGGGCCGGATGGACCGCAAAAATCGCTGCCCCGGCGATGGCCGCAAGCAGCCCCGCGCCGAGCGCGTCGAGCAGCAGCAGAAGCAGCCCTGCGGTGAGGCCGTGGAGGGCCGCGCTCACCAGGTGGAAGGCGCCCGGCGTCAGCCCCGCCGCAGCATAGGTCAGCATCCACGAGAGCCGCGGCATGGGCCGGAAGTAGCCCACCTGGATGTCGCTCCCACCCTCGGTCGTCCGCGAGAAGAAGTCGGTCACAAAGAGCCGCGCCCAGCCCTCGGTCGAGCGCAGCGCCTCCGACCCACCGATGAGCAGATGGTCATCCTGCGTGAAGCCATGCTCGCCCGTTGGCAGGTAGAGCGCGGTCGCCAGCAGCACCAGCAGCAGCGCAGCAACCGGCGCCGCATACCACCGATTGTCCCGCTCCCCTCCGCCGTCCGACGCCGGCAACGCCATCGCTAGCAGCCCCGCTCGTCCGACCCGTCGAGGCAGTCCGGAACGCCGTCACACTTCCAGCGGGCCGGCACTGTCGTACCATCGCCGCAGAGGAAGACGGGGCAACCCGCCTCGTCGCTCCCGTCGCTGCACTCCTCAAAACCGTTGCACTCCCAGACGAGCGGAAGCGTGCTGCCATCGCCGCACACAAGGTAGGTGCAGCCAACCTCATCGCTCCCGTCGGAGCAGTCCTCAAACAGGTCGCACCGCTGGAATGAGCCCACGACACCGCCATCCGTGCAGGTGAAGGGACAGCCTGCCTCGTCGCTCCCATCGGCGCATTCCGAGGCGCCGTTGCAGCGACCGCCCACGGGCAACACCAGGCCGCCGCCGCAGTCGAACGGGCAGGGAAGCTCATCTTCACCGCCGGGGAAGCAGTCGGTGAACCCATCGCAGACGTACTCCGCCGGCACCTCAAAGCCGTCGCTGCAGAGCACCGAGCAGCGCACCTCGTCCGCACCATCTGCACAGTCGGGCGCGCCGTTGCAGGAGAGCGCGAGGTCGATGGTCGTGCCGTCACCGCAGTCAAACAGGCAGCCCGCCTCGTCGTCGCCACTCGGGCAATCTGCGTTCCGGTCGCAACGTGCGTCGAGCGGCACCCGGAAGTCGCTGCAGGCGTAGAAGGTGCAGGCCACCTCGTCCTCGCCTGCGGAGCAGTCGGGCGCGCCGTCACAGCGCGACGCTGCGGCGATGCTGGCGCCATCGGTGCAGGGATAGCTGCAGCGGAGCGGATCTTCGTCGCTACCATCGGCACAGTCCGTCGCAGCGTTGCAGGCCGCGCTCGCCTCTACGATGGCGCCATCACCGCAGCTGAAGCCGGTGCAGTAGAACTCATCGGTCGGCTCACCGGAACAGTCGGCGCGCAGGTCGCAGACCCGCTCCACCGGCACCTCGCTCCCATCAGCACAGAACACGGGGCAGCCCAGCTCGTCGGAACTGTTCGTGCAGTCGGCAAATCCGTCGCACTGCCAGTCGGGCGGGACAGTCTCCCCATCGCCGCAATCGAAGCTCGCGCAGCCAAACTCGTCCGAGCCGTTGAAGCAGTCCCCAAACCCGTCGCAGACCCACTCGTTCGGTACCGTCGTGCCATCGCCGCAGGCAAACTCGCAACCAGCCTCATCTTCGCCGCCTGCACAGTCGGCCACTGCATCGCACACAGCCGACGCGGCTACCTCGCTGCCATCGTCGCAAACAAAGACCGAGGGCTCGCAGCTCGTTTCCGCACACTCCGTAAAGGCTCCTCCCGGCGTCGCGCAGGCCGGTGTCAGCGTGGCGCCGCAGGCCTCGCCGCAGGGGCTCTCAAAGACATCGTCGCCTGCCGCGCAGTCACAGGCGGCCACGCAGGCAAAGAATGCCGCGCAAGGGCCGCCAATCTCGCTCGGAAAGCCGGGCCCAAACGCAGCTCGCCCCTCCGACACGCAGGAGCGCACGCCACACTCCGGCGGCGCGCCCCCAAAGATGAAGTCGTTGTGGCAATCGAAGGTCAGCCAGCCATCGGTGCTGGTGTCGGTCGCACCGCTCGTGTCAGACCCGCCGCCGTCGCCCGTATCGGCCGCGGTATCGGCCGCTGTGTCGGCAATCGCGTCGGAATCGGTATCAGCCGGCTCCGTATCGCCACCTGTATCGGCATCGCCGCTGCCAGCGCCGCTATCCTCTACGGCTGTATCGGTCGCAGACCCATCGGCTGCATCCTCCACATCGGTCGATGCGCTGCCAGTGTCGCCGCCCACATCTTCACCGGTCTGCCGAAGGGTGTCGGTCCCGCAGGCCGCCAGCAACATTACCGCTGCCAATCCGCTCCACTTCGCTGCACCCATCACAACCTCCAATTGTAGCACGCCCAACCGACTACCCCGCCCAACCGCGCGCGGTCAACGCCGCAGGCGCTCGAGCAGACGCAGGTTGCCCCCACCGCTCCACCTCGGTATCCCCACACTCTCCCCCGCAAGAGGCCTTATGTCGCTCACACTCGCCTCCTGGCTAACCATGGTCGGCATCTCCATCGCCGTCACCCTCGTCACCTACTGGGGCATGTGCGGCGCGGTGCACTACCACTTCTA
The DNA here is from genome assembly GCA_013205435.1 of Deltaproteobacteria bacterium. Lineage (GTDB taxonomy): Bacteria > Myxococcota_A > Bradymonadia > REDH01 > REDH01 > CAIWGR01. Next base: position 2,055 of record JABMMX010000238.1, on the reverse strand, counting down.
CAGCCGCCGTCGCGCCGAGGCCGCGCAGTGGAAAATCCAGCCCAACCGCATGCCCGACGACGCCACCGTCCGCCGCGGCTTCTGGCTCGGCTCCGGCAACATCCTCCTCGGCGCTGTCATCGGCGGCTCCTTCGCAGCCTACGTCGTCGGCGGCGGGCCCAGCATGCTCTACATGCAGCCCACAGACTACCCGCTCTGGTGGCTCCCCGTCAGCGGCATCCTCCTCGCCCTCATGATGGACGCCGGCCTCTACTACAGCCACCGCCTCCTCCACGGCCGCTGGCTCTTCCGCAACGTCCACCGCCACCACCACAAGTTCCTCGCCCCCACCATCTTCACCATGACGGCCGTTCACCCCGTCGAGTTCATCATGCACCAGAGCGTGCTCCTCGCCTGCGCCTTCATCCTGCCCATCCACTGGGGCGTCTATGTAGCGGTCATCCTCTACACCTACCTCATCGGCGCCATCGACCACTCGGGCGTGAAGGTCTCCTGGCCCCTCCCCTTCCACACCAGCAACAAGTTCCACGACGACCACCACATCTTCTTCCACTGCAACTACGGCCACCACTCCGCCATCTTCGACCGCCTCCACGGCACCGATCGGCAGGAGCACCGCCGCTACGACGAGACCACCTTCGGCGGCAAAGGCGCACCCGTAGAGCCGCCCCATGCCCCCTGACTTTCAACACTTCGCGAACCCGCTCACGCAGTGGGCAAACCTCCCCAGCTTCATGCTGGGCGAGCTCCTCTTCATCACCTCCGCCGTGGTCGCACTCTTCCACGCAAAGGCCCGCGGCCGCGACCACCTGCTCATCTGGTGCGCCGCCCTCATCGCCGGCACCGCCAACGACTTCATCTTCATGGCGCTGCCGCTGGTCGACAACTTCTGGCAGGCGCAGGGCACCATCATGCTCACGCCGCGCATGCCGCTCTACATCCCCTGCGTCTACCTCTCCTTCATGTACTGGCCCACCATCTCGGCCCGCCACCTCCACCTCCCCCGCTGGTCCGGTGCCGCGCTCGCAGGCCTCGCCGCCGCCCTCTTCTACGCCCCCTACGACATCATCGGCGCCAAGTTCCTCTGGTGGACCTGGCACGACACAGACAGGCCCATCGCCTTCCGTCTCCTCGGCGCACCCTCCTCGAGCACCCTCTGGGTCCTCACCTTCACCGGCTCCTTCGCCTGGCTCATCGACCACACCCTCCGCGGCCGCCAGACGCTCGACCGCAACGCCTTCGCGGCCGGCTTCCTCAAGGTCGCAGGCCTCTCCACGGCGCTGATGATGGTGCAGATGACCCTGCTCCAGCAGCTCGACGGCGGCACCCCCGGCCCCATCGCCGTCACCGTCGCCTTCGCCCTCTACGCCGCGCTCGCGCTGCCACCGCTCTTCCGCAAAGCCGAGCTGCAGCATCACGCGACCGACGGCACCGCACGCCTCCTGCTCGGCGCCTACTTCCCGATACTGCTCGCCATCGGCCTGCTCTTCACACCCGAAACCCACCGAAGCACAGGCCTGCACCAGCCCATCGGCCCCTGCCACCAGCTCTCGACCGACATCACCGGCCTCACCCGCTTCGAGTATCTCTGCCCCACCGACTTCGACGAGCCCTTCGCCCTCACAGACGAAGCCGCCAGCCAGCCGGCAGCCACCTGGTACACCATCGTCGGCACACCGCACGAGAGCCCCACAACCTGGCGACTCGGCTTGGCCTCCATCACCACGCTCGCAGCGCTGCTCTTCGCCCGCCTCTGGCGCAGGCGGCCAGAAGGCTAGCCAAGTCAGGCCTGCGCGGCCTTGATGAAGTCGGCGCACCGCTCGCCGATCATGATGGCAGGAGCGTTGGTGTTGCCGCCGATGATGCTCGGTATGATCGCGGCGTCAGCGACCCGCAGGTTATCGAAGCCGCGCACCTTGAGGTCGGGCGACACAACGGCCCGCTCGTCGGTACCCATGCGGCAGCTTCCGACGGGATGGTAGACGGTGCAGACCCGGTTGGGCAGCTCCTTCCGAAGCGCGGCCTTGTCGAAGAAGTTGGGGCCCGGGTGAAGCT
>JABMMX010000237.1 GCA_013205435.1 Deltaproteobacteria bacterium | reverse complement strand
GTTGTCGATGCATTGCTCGGCGAACGAGAGCAAGGAGGGGACGACCTCGCTCTTCTTTGGCCTTTCGGGCACGGGCAAGACGACGCTGTCGGCCGACCCGGGTCGCCTGCTCATCGGAGACGACGAGCACTGCTGGTCGGATGACGGCATCTTCAACATCGAGGGCGGCTGCTACGCCAAGATGATCAACCTCTCTGCGGAGCAGGAGCCGGAGATCTGGAGCGCGCTCAAGTTCGGCGCGGTGCTCGAGAATGTGATCTACAACCCGCAGACGCGGGCGGTGGACTTTGCCGACACGCGCATCACCGACAACACGCGCGGCGCCTACCCGATTGAGTTCATCGAGAATGCGAAGCTCCCCTGCGTGGGCCCGCACCCGACCAACGTCGTCTTCCTGACCTGCGACGCCTTCGGCGTGCTCCCGCCTGTTGCGCGGCTCAACCCGGCACAGGCGATGTACCACTTCATCAGCGGCTACACCGCGAAGGTGGCCGGCACGGAGGAGGGCGTTACCGACCCCGAGGCGACCTTCTCGGCCTGCTTTGGCGCCCCCTTCCTCGTCTGGCATCCGACCAAGTATGCCGAGATGCTCGCCGAGAAGCTGCGGCATCACAACGCGCCCACCTGGCTGGTCAACACCGGCTGGTCGGGCGGTGGCTACGGCGTGGGCGCGCGCATGAAGCTCAAGTACACGCGGGCCATCATCGACGCGATCCACAACGGTTCGCTGGCCAATGCGCCGACCGAGACCGACCCGGTCTTCGGCCTCGAGGTTCCCACGCTCTGTGAAGGCGTGCCGTCGGAGATCCTCATCCCGCGGAACACCTGGAGCGACAAGGCTGCCTACGACCGCCAGGCAAACAAGGTGGGCGCGCTCTTCCGGAAGAACTTCGAGAAGTATGCCGACAAGGCGAGCGCCGAGGTTCTTGCTGCTGCGCCGAAGGGCGAGGCGGTCGAAGGGCTCGTGCTGAAGGAAGAGGGCTAGTCTCCGCTTCGACGATGTTGCAGTTCGGGCCTCGGCAATCGCCGGGGCCCGCTGCGTTTTGGAGCGGCTACCGTCAGGGGAGCGGCGGCTCGACGGTCATGGGCCCGAGGCCGCCCAGCAAGGCGCGCTGCGCCTCGGTGATGGTGCGGTCGGCAGCGATCTCGCCGAGCGTCGTGGCGCCGGCGGTGGGGGTGCGGTCGTAGGTGGTGTAGTCGACGGTGTAGAGGCCGAAGCGGGGGCCGAAGCCCTCCGCCCACTCGAAGTTGTCGGTGAGGCTCCAGTGGTAGTAGCCGCGGACGTCGGCGCCGCTCGTGATGGCGCGGTGGATCTGCTCGAGCGAGCGGGTCACGTGCTCGGCGCGGCGCTGCCCTTCGTGGGTTGCGAGGCCCGACTCGGAGACAAGGAGCGGGAGGTCGGGCCAGCGGTTGGAGGCGGCCATGAGGAGGTCGTAGAGGCCCGGCTCCCAGAAGGCGTAGCGCATCTCGGGCACCCAGTGGGTGTTGTCTTCGGGGCGGATGCAGGAGCCGAAGTCGATGGGCGGGTAACAGGGGGTGAGTGCGAGCTGCCGGATGGCCTGGGTGCGGGCGGTGACACCACCTTGGAAGTAGTACTGCAGGCCGAGCCAATCGAGCTTGCCCTGCCAGTCGGGGCGCTGTTCGTAGAAGGTGCCGTCGAGGTCGCTGTCGAAGCCGCCCTCGTAGACCGCCTTGGCGAAGAAGACATTGTAGGCGTAGTCCATGCGGGCCGCGGCGGCGATATCGGCCGGGTCGGTGCTGGGCTGGTTGTTGCGGGCGGGTTGCCAGGCGATGACAGAGAGCGTGAGACCGACGGAGGCTGCGATGCCATCGCCATCTGCGTCGATGGTGTCGTTGGCCTTGATTGCGTTGTAGATGGCGACGTGGGCCTCCGCGAAGTTGCGGTAGGTGGCGACGAGCCGCTCCCAATCGGAGAGCAGGAACGACTGGCCGGGCGGGAAGACGCCGAAGCCATAGGCGGCGAGGATGTAGTTGAAGGGCTCGTTGATCGTGGCCCAGTTGTCGACCTTGCCACCGTACCGCTGCGCGAGGAGTGCGGCATGCTCGGCGAGTTCTGCAATGAGCTCGGAGGCATCGGGGCTCGACCAGCCGCAGAGGTTGGTGTCGGAGGGGCCGTTCGCGCAGGCGGCATCGCGCGGATCGTGCGCCCAGACCGGTCCGGAGAAGTGGTGGATGGTGACGTTGGGGCGGATGTTGGCGGCGAGGAGTCCGTCGAGCAGCTGGTCGTAGTGAACGAGCGCCTCTTCGGAGACGGTGTCGCGGGTGGGCTCGATGCGGGCCCATTCCATGCTGAAGCGGTAGTCGTCGAGGTTCATCGCCTGGATGAGTGCGATGTCTTCGTTGGCCTTGCTGTAGCCGCGGACAGCATCGGCGATGAAGGTGCCTTTGCCGAGCCCGCCGGAGCCTTCGGGGGCTGTCCAGGTGAACCAATCGGTGGCGGGGTTCTGGTCTTCGATCTGTGTGGCTGCGGTGGCTGCGCCGAAGGCGAAGGAGCCGCGGCCGGCGGCGCCTGTCAGGCTGCCTCGCGGGGCGAAGGAGAGCGGGCCTGGCGGTGGGAGTTGGGGCGCCTCGGCGCTGCCTTCGCCGCTGCCGCTTCCCTCTGTGGAGGTGTCGCCGCTGCCGTCGGAGGAGGTGTCTGCGGCCGAGCCGTCGGCAGAGGTGTCTGCGGCCGAGCCGTCGGCGGAGGTATCCTGCTGCTCCTTCTTTGTGTCGGAGCAGGCGGCGAGCAGCGCGAGGCAGAGGAACGGGAGGCGTCGGAGCATGGGGTTCCGGAGTTTGTGTGAGAGGTTGGCGAT
>JABMMX010000236.1 GCA_013205435.1 Deltaproteobacteria bacterium | reverse complement strand
GCCCGACACAGACGATTTCGAAGAGGATGAGTCGGAGGATGAGCGAACCGGCGGCTCGTTGATGGCGCCGGGCGAGAGCATGCGGTCGCTCGGGCCGTCGCTGTCAGGCGGCGCGATTCCCGCCTTCATGCCGCCGACGGGGGCGCCTGGCTTCATGTCGATTCCGTCGCTCCGTCCGCCGAGCGTGACGGTGCGGCCGCTGGTGCGGGGCCCTGTGGTGCAGACGCTTCCGACCTCGTTGCCGACGGTGCAGAAGCGGCCTGGGCGAGGTGTGTCGGAGCCGGCGGAGGTGCGGGCAGAGGCGCCGCGCCGCGAGCCTGCGGTGCTCATCCGTCGCGGCGCATCGGCGCCCGCTCCGGGCGTTGTGTCGAAGGGCGGTGCGGCTGCGGGGCCCTCGGTGGTTCGTCGCGGCGAGGTGGCCGGGAGCGTGGAGTCGCGCATCTGCCGTGCGCTGGCGTCGGGCGAGGCCCGTCTGGGCTGGGACGCGGCCTGCCAGGCCTGGCGCGGGGCTGCGACCGAGGAGCGGCTCGCGCTGCTTCTGGAGGCCGCGGAGGCAGCCGGCCAGATGGGTGCGGTTGCGGCAGAGACGGAGCTTGCGCTGGCAGGGCTGATTCAGCGTGGCGACACGCCGGATGTGGCGCTGCTGCTGGCGCTGCTGCTGGCGGGCCGCCACGCGACGGCTGCCGAGCTGGTGCACTCGCTCGGGCTGGATGGCTGGCAGGGCGAGCCGTCGATGGCGGCAGCGCTTGTCACCTACACGGTGGCGACCGCGTCGCAGCGGCAGGCGCGGTTGCCGCACCGGAGCGCGCTCGAGCTGGAGCAGCTCTGGACCCGCAAGCCGCGGCTTCCTGCGGAGCTCGGCCGTGCGCCGCGCTCCTGGGGCTACTGGATCGAGCAGGGTCACAAGCTGGCGCCCGCGGGAGCCGACGCTGCTGCGCGGCTGGTGGAGGTGTCGGCCGACCAGGTGGTGGCGCTAGCGCTACGCGGCGGTCGGTCGGAGCTGCAGGTGGCGCGGGTGCGCGGGCTGGCGCTGAGCGTTGCCCAGATGCTGCAGACGCGTGAGGGGCAGACGCAGGCCGAGAACTTCCTCTCGGAGTGCGGCCTGCGCGATGTGATGCGGGCCGTGCTGGCGCCGAAGGATGGGGCCGATCAGGGGCCGCGCCGGCGGTCGAAGCCCTGACGATCTTTTGACGGTCAATGGCAGCGGCAGTCGCCGTCCGATGAGAGCAAACCGCCTAGCGGAGGCATGAGATGGACAAGAACAAGGTCGTAGTCACCTGCTCACTCACGGGCGTGCTCACCAACCCGGCGCAGCACCCCGTGCCGGTGACGCCCGCCGAGATGGCTGCGTCGGCGAAGGAGGCCTTCGACGCGGGCGCCTCGATCATGCATGTCCACTTCCGTCGGCAGGAGCCCGGCATGGGCTTTCTGCCCACCTGGGAGCCCGAGGTGGCCTCGGCCATCGTTTCGGCCATCCGCGAAGCCTGCCCGGGCGTCATCATCAACAACACGACCGGCGTGGTTGGCGCCGACATCGCCGGCCCGCTCGCCTGCCTCGATGCAACGCGCCCCGAGATGGCTGCGATGAACGCCGGCACGCTCAACTATCTGAAGCTCAAGTCGGACGGGAAGTGGGCCTGGCCGCCCATGCTCTTCGATAACCCGATCGCCAAGATCGAGGCCTTCCTGGCCCACATGTATGCCAACAACATCGTGCCCGAGTGCGAGTGCTTCGACACCGGCATCGTGCGGAGCGTGGGGCTGCTGCAGCGGGCGGGTCTGCTCCGCGCGCCGGCCCATGTCTCCTTCGTGATGGGCGTGGAGAGCGGCATGCCGGGCAAGGCGGAGTGGCTCCCGCTGCTGCTCGAAGAGCTGGAGCCCGGCACGCAGTGGCAGACCATCGGCATCGGCCGCGAAGAGGTCTGGAAGCTGCACCGCGCGACGGCGGAGCTGGGCGGTAACCTGCGGACCGGCGTCGAGGACACCTTCTACCTGCCGGATGGGAGCAAGACGTCGGGCAACGGCGCGCTCATCGAGGCGATGGTGAAGATGGCGCGCGAGGTGGGCCGTGAGCCCGCGTCGGCCGACGAGGTACGGGCAGCGCTGAGCGCGGAGTAGGTCGGAGAATCGGGTCGTTGCGAGGAGTCTGCGATGCATGAAAAAAGCCGAGGATTGTTGCAGGCCTACCCGGTGCTGCAGAGTCAGGTGGATGTGGCTGGCGAGACCTTCCGCACCAACGAGGCGGGCAACCTGGCCGCGCTCGAGACGGTGGCAGCCGCGCAGCGGCTCGCGCTGGCCGGTGGCGGCGCCCGCTACCAGGAGCGGCACAAGGCGGCAGGCAAGCTCCTTCCGCGCGAGCGCATCGAGCTGCTGCTCGACCGTGATGCACCCTTCCTCGAGATCTGCGCGCTCGCAGGCCACGAGGTGAAGGACCACAGCAGCGGGGCCGGCATCATCGGTGGCGTGGGCGTCATCTCCGGCGTGGAATGTCTGGTGGTCGCGAGCGATGCCACGCAGAAGGGCGGCGCTGTCTCGGAGCTGGGCGTGCAGAAGAGCAACCGGCTCGGTCAGATTGCAGAGCAGAACCGGCTGCCGTCGGTGAGCCTCATCGAGTCGGCCGGTGCCGACCTGCCGAACCAGAGCAAAATCTTCGTGCCCGGCGGCCGCGGCTTCCGCGACATCACCCGCCGTTCGCGCGAGGCAGTCCCGACGGTCTGTCTGGTCTTTGGCTCCTCCACTGCGGGCGGCGCCTACATCCCCGGCATGAGCGACTACACCGTCATGGTGAAGGAGCAGGCGCAGGTCTATCTCGCAGGCCCGCCGCTGGTGAAGATGGCGACCGGTGAGGTGTCGACCCACGAGGAGCTCGGCGGCGCCGAGATGCACAGCAAGGTCTCGGGCGTGAGCGACTACCTCGCGGTGGACGAGGCCGATGCGATCCGGCTCGGCCGTGAGATCATGGCCCACCTCGACTGGCGCAAGGCAGCCCGTCCGCTCGAGCGCGAGGTCGAGGAGCCCCGCTACAGCGCAGAGGAGCTGCTCGGCATCGCCTCGACCGACCTGCGCATCCCCTTCGAGGCGCGTGAGGTCATCGCCCGCATCGTCGACGGCTCCCGCTTCAGCGAGTTCAAGCCGCTCTATGGCAACACGCTGGTCTGCGGCTGGGCCCACATCCACGGCTACCCCGTCGGCATCCTCGCCAACAACGGTGTGCTCTACTCGGAGTCGGCCAACAAGGGGGCGCAGTTCATCCAGCTCTGCAACCAGAGCAACATCCCGCTCCTCTTCCTGCAGAACATCACCGGCTTCATGGTCGGCAAGAAGGTGGAGCAGGAGGGCATCATCAAGCATGGCGCCAAGCTCATCAACGCAGTCTCGAACAGCACCGTGCCGGCCATCACCATCATGATGGGCGGCAGCTTCGGTGCAGGAAACTATGCGATGAGCGGCCGCGCCTACGAGCCCCGCTTCCTCTTCACCTGGCCAAACCATCGCATCAGCGTCATGGGCGGCCGGCAGCTCGCTGGCGTGATGGAGATCATCAAGCGCGAGGCGGCTGAGAAGAAGGGCGAGGCGGTGGACGAAGACAACCTGAAGCTCATCAAGATGATGATTGAGCACCAGGTCGAGTCGGAGTCGGGCCCGCTCTTCGCTACGGCGAGGCTCTGGGATGATGGCATCATCGACCCGCGCGACACCCGCACCGTCGTCGCCCTCTCGTTGTCGGCCGCCTACTCCGCGCCGGTCGAGGGGACGATGAGCTGGGGTGTCTTCCGCCACTAATCTGCTGCAACGCGCGGGCCGTGCGCCTGCGCTGCACACGAGGTCACTTTATGAACGCTGCACCGATTCAGAAACTGCTGATTGCCAACCGGGGCGAGATCGCGGTCCGCATTGCCCGCACTGCACGCCGGCTCGGCATCGCGACCGTCGCGGTCTTCTCTGACGCAGATGCCGACATGCCCCATGTGGCGGCCTGCGACGAGGCGGTCCGCATCGGGCCTGCGCCGTCGCGTGAGTCCTACCTCGTCATCGAGAAGCTCATCGCTGCGGCGAAGCTGACGGGCGCAGACGCCATCCATCCGGGCTACGGCTTCCTCTCGGAGCGGGCCGAGTTTGCGGCGGCCTGCGAAGAGGCCGGCATCACCTTCGTCGGGCCGAGCTCGGCCTCGATTGCGGCGATGGGCAGCAAGAAGGCGGCGAAGGAGTTGGTCTCCATGCATGGCGTGCCCGTGGTGCCGGGCTACGCGGGCGCCGACCAGTCGGACGAGACACTGTGCGCGCGGGCGCTCGACCTGGGCTTCCCCGTGCTCGTGAAGGCCAGCGCAGGTGGCGGCGGCAAGGGCATGCGCGTTGTCCGCGAAGCTGGGTCGCTGGCGGAGGCGGTCGCAGGCGCGAAGCGCGAGGCGCTCAGCTCGTTCGGCGACGATACGCTCATCATCGAGCGGTATGTGGACGAGCCGCGCCACATCGAGATCCAGATTCTCGGCGACCGCCATGGCAACCTGGTGCACCTGTTTGAGCGCGAGTGCTCCATCCAGCGCCGCCACCAGAAGGTCATCGAGGAGTCGCCCTCGGTCTTCCTCACGCCCGAGTTGCGCGAGAAGATGGGCGCTGCCGCCGTCGCGGCCGGCAAGGCCATCGGCTACTTCAACGCTGGCACGGTGGAGTTCATCACGGCCCCCGACGGCGCCTTCTACTTCCTTGAGGTCAACACGCGGCTGCAGGTGGAGCATCCCGTCACCGAGCTTGTGACCGGCCTCGACCTGGTCGAACTGCAGCTCCGCATCGCTGAGGGCGCGGCGCTGCCCTTTGCGCAGAGCGACCTGGTCTCGACGGGTGCGGCGCTCGAGTGCCGGCTCTACGCCGAAGACCCGGAGAAGGGCTTCCTCCCGGGCGGTGGGCCAGTGGTGGACTGGCATCTGCCCGAGGTCGAAGGGCTCCGCGTCGACACGGGCGTGACGGGCGGCTCGCAGATCCCCAACGAGTATGACCCGATGATCGCAAAGGTCATCACCTGGGGCCGCGACCGCGAAGAGGCGCGCCGCCGCATGGTCCGTTCGCTCGAGCAGCTGTCGGCGATGGGGACGGCCAACAACCGCTCCTTCCTGCTCCGGGTGCTCGAGCATCCCGCCTACCGCTCGGGTGCGATTCACACCCACTTCATCACGCAGCACGAGGCCGAGCTGTTGGGGCAGGGCGGTTCGGCCGAGACGCTGGCACGGGCGGTGGCGGCGGCCGGCCTCTTGAGCATGGTGGAGCGGGCGGCGCAGATGCCTGTGCCCGGCGCGCGGCCCGGTTTTCGGCTGCTCCGCGCCGCGGGTCAGCGGCAGGCCTACAGGGTGGGTGAGCAGGAGCTGACGCTCGCCTACGAGGTTAAGCGGGACGGCAGCTTCGCTTGGGCCATCGGCGAGCAGTCGGGGCGCTGGCGGCTGGTGTCGCGCGACGGAGCTCGGCTGGTTGTGGAGAGTGGAGAGGGCTGGCGCCGCTCGCTGCGCGTCGTGCAGCGTGGGGAGCAGTTCTTCGTCCATCTCGGCCGCGAAGAGGTGATGGTCTCTGAGGTGCCACGCTTCATCGATCCTGCCTCTCGCAAGGTGGAGGGCGGCTGCGTCGCGCCGATGTCTGGCAAGGTTGTGAAGGTTGCGGGCGCGGTGGGCGACATAGTGGTGCGTGGCCAGCAGCTGCTGGTGCTCGAAGCAATGAAGATGGAGCATACGATCTCGGCGCCGGAGGCCGGCCGCGTGGTCTCGGTTGCCGCCTCGTTGGGGCAGCAGGTGGAGGGCGGCCAGCTGCTCGCGGTCATCGAGCCGATCGCCTAGTCGAGGCGTTTGACTCTGGCAGCGCGGGAGCGGTCTGGTAGTGTAGAACGGCGTCGTTGGCGGGCCTATGCTCTGCCGGCGCCTCTATGCACCTCTGCCGCCGGATCTCCGATGGATCATCGCTCCTCCTCCGCTCTGTCTGCCTCGCTCCTTCCGCTCCGTCGCGGAGGCTGGCTCATGCTCGCTCTCACCGCCTTGTTGCTTGCTGCCTGCGGCGAGGAGACGCTCCGCACCGCTGCGTCAGCACCGGAGTGTGGGGATGGCACAGTCGACGATGGCGAAGCCTGCGACGACAACAACAGCGGCGGGCGCGATGGTTGCTCGTCGGCCTGCGAGATCGAGGCTGGCTTTGCCTGCATCGGCGAGCCGAGCGTCTGCACGGCTTCTGCGGAAGACACGGGCACGATCGAAGACACGGGCGGCTCGGGCGACACGACGGTGACCGACACGGGCGGCTCGGGCGATGCCGATGTGGTCGAAGATACGAGCGGCTCAGGCGACACAACCGACACGACGGCCGACACGACCGACCCCGGCCCGCCCCGCTGCGGCGATGGCCTCGTCTGGCCCGGCGAGCGATGTGACGACGGCAACACCGACAACAGCGACGGCTGCAACTCGGCCTGCTTTGTGGAGCCCAACTTTGGCTGCGTTGGCGAGCCGAGCGTCTGCACGGCGACCGACCTTGCGCCGGTCTGCGGCAACAGCGTCATGGAGGCTGGAGAGGTCTGCGACGACGGCAACGCGACGAGCGGCGATGGCTGCACGGTGCGGTGCAACCTGGAGGCCGGCTACGCCTGCTCCGGTTCGCCCTCGGTCTGCGTGGTCGACCTCTGCCGCAGCGTGAGCTGCACGGCGCTCGAGGGCCCCTGCCAGGCCGCGGTCTGCAACCCCACGACGGGCATCTGTGACCTCTTCCCCCGCCTTGACGGAACGACCTGCGACGACGCCAACCTCTGCACCAGTGGCGACAGCTGTCAGGCCGGCGACTGCACGGGCACCGCGACCGTCTGCGCCGATACGGCCGGCGGCTGCGCGACCGGCATCTGCAACCCCATGACGGGCGCCTGCGATGAGACCGCACTGCCCGACTGCACCCCCTGCGAAGGCGGCAGCTTCTGCGCCGGCGGCGCCTGCGGCGGCTCCGGCACCACCACGCTGACCTTCACCGACAGCGCCGATGCCTCAGCCTTCACCTCTGTCACCGGCGCCCGCTGGACGACCGATACTGCCGAAGGCCATGACGGCACCCCTGCACTGCGCTCGGGTTCGACAGCCGACAGTGCAACCTCGCGCATCCGGTTCACAACGACCGTCTCGGCTGCAAACAGCGAGCTCCGCTTCTGGGTCAAGACCAGCACCGAGAGCTGCTGCGACAGGCTCCGCCTCTTCATCAACGGCACGGTCGATGCGACCACCTGGCAGGGCATCGTGGACTGGACCGAGGTGGTCCGCACGCTGCCGCTGGGGTCGGTCACGGTGGAGCTGGAGTACAGCAAGGACGGTTCGCTCACCTCGGGCTCCGATGCGGTCTGGATCGACGACTTCTCCATCGCCAATGGGGCAGCGGGCGGCTGCGTCGGCGGCCCCTGCGGCGACAGCATCTTCAATGGCTCCACCTGCCTCTTCTGCGACTCCACCTTGGAGGGCGTGAGCTGCGACACCGACGCCGGCGACTGCAACAGCAACAGCTGCTCCGGCGGCGCCTGCGTCGGCGACCCGATCGCCAACGGCAGCAACTGCCAGTCGGGCTCGGAGTGCTCGGTCGGAAGCTGCTCTGACGGCACCTGCGCCGTCACCCCGCTCTCCGATTGCACCACCTGCGCGGGCGGCACCGAGTTCTGCGCCGGCGGCCTCTGCGGCGGCCTCAGCAGCGACCTCGGCTACGGCTTCGAGCGTGCCGCAGACCTCACCGCCTTCCGCATGCAGGGCGCAACGCCCTGGGCCATCAGCACCGTGGCGCCCCACAGCGGAACCTCCGCGATGAAGTCGGGGACGATCACCGACAGCCAGCGGTCGCGCGCCACGCTGAGCCTCACGCTCGATCGTGCCTCGACCCTCACCTTCTGGCTCAGGACCAGCAGCGAGTCGGGTTTCGACAAGCTCTTCCTCGTCATCAACGGCACCGACGATACCACCACCTGGAGCGGCGAGACCGCCTGGACCCAGGTCACCCGGTCGCTGCCTGCCGGCGCCACCACCATCGAGTTCGCCTACCGCAAGGATGGCAGCGGCGCGATCGGTTCGGACGCCGTCTGGGTGGATGACATCACCATCGCCGACGCCGGTAACCAGTGCGCGGGAAGCGCCTGCGGCGACTCGGTCTTTGACGGCACAGCCTGTGTCTCCTGCGACCTCTCCTTCGAGGGGCTCGCCTGCGAGAACGACCCAGCCGACTGCAACCTAGGCGTCTGCGCCGCCGGCCGCTGCGCGCCGCAGGCCGTCGATAACGGCACCGACTGCGTTGGCGCCGATGATCCCTGCAATGTGGGCGCCTGCCTCGATGGCAGCTGCACCGGCTTCCCCGTCGACAACGGCACCGCCTGCCCCGGCCTCGACGACGCCTGCAATGCCGGCGCCTGCATCGACGGCGTCTGCACCGCCACGCCGCTCGACGACGGCACCAACTGTGACACCGATTTTGCCGACTGTCAGGCGGCCTCCTGCGTCGCTGGTCGCTGCCAGGCGCAGCCCGTCGCCGACTGCTCCACCTGCGGCGCCACGGGCGACGGCCTCTGCGGCGGCGGCACCTGCCAGAGCATCTCGGGCGCGCAGCGCTACGGCTTCGAAGGCTCCACCTCGACTACCCCCTTCACCATGTCGGGCAACACCTGGTTCGTCGACACCACCAACCGGCAGTCGGGCGGCGCCTCGCTGCGATCGCCCATCACGGCCGTCATCACCACCCACTCCGCCTCGCTCTCGGTGACTGCGGGCCCCGGCCAGTCCTACTCCTTCTGGCTGCTCACCAGCAGCGAGCTCAACGCTGACTACCTCATCTTCTCGGTCGACAGCGTCCAGCAGGGCCGCTGGTCGGGCCTGGGCGTCTGGACCCGCTTTGAGGGAACGCTCACCGAGGGCGTCCACACCCTCACCTGGAGCTACACCAAGGATGCAGCCAGCGCGGGCGGCAGCGACGCGGTCTGGATCGACGATATCGTCATAGGTAACGGCAACGCCTGCGGCGCTGATTCCTGCGGCATCTCTGTGCTCTCCGGAGGCAGCTGCGTGGCCTGTGATGCGCCGGCACCCGACTGCACGCTCTGCGCGGGCGGCACCGATGTTTGCGTTGGAGGCCGCTGCGGCGGCGTGGGCTCCGAGGGCTTCTTCGAGGACTTTGAAGACAGCGTCTCGACCGCCATCACCCCCGGCTCTACGGCCACCTGGAGCCGCGATGCCACCGCGCCCTCGCAGGGTGGCATGGCCTATCGCAGCGGCACCGTCGCGGCCGGCGCGACCAGCTCCTTCCGCGCAGGCGCAACCCTCGCCTCGCCGGGCGCTGTCACCTTCGACTACCGCCTGTCGGCCGGCACTGGCGACCTGCTCAAGTTCTTCGTCAACGGCGTCGAGCGGCTGAGCATCGGTGGCGAGCGTCCTTGGACCAGCGCCAACTACCCGCTCGCTGCGGGCAGCCACAACATGGAGTGGCGCTTCACGCGCAGCGCCGCGGCCGCGGTGGGCGACAACGCCGCCTGGATCGATGTGATTGCGGCCGGCGACGCCACCGCCTGCGGCGGCGACGTCTGCGGCGCCCAGGGCTACGACGGCGCCAACTGCCAGCTCTGCCCTCTCCGTGCCGACGGCGCCAGCTGCGACAGCGAGGCCGCAGACTGCATGGGCGCTACCTGCACCGCCGGCAGCTGCCTCTCTGACCCGCTCCCCGACGGCCTCTCCTGCGACACCGACACCGCTGACTGCCTCGACGCGACCTGCAACAGCGGCCTCTGCGTCGCCGCCGGCCGCGCAGACTGCGCCAGCTGCGGCAGCTCCGGCAACCAGTTCTGCGCGGGCGGCGAGTGCGGCGGCCTCACCAACCCCGGCAGCATCGACTTCGAGCGGCCCGACGCCCTCTCCCTCTTCACCACCACGGGGCAGGTCCTCTGGACCACCACCACCGATCGCCCCCGCACACCCGGCAGCACCTCGGCCCGCGTAGGTCGCGTAGGCAATGGGCGTCAGGGCATCCTCCGGCTCACCATCGACCTTCCCACGGATGGCACGCTCTCCTTCGCCTACCTCCGGCGCATGACGACCGGCACGGCCACGAACGACTCCACCTACTTCTTCGTGGATCCGGGCGCTGTGCTCACGGCCGCGAGCGCCGCCGCTACCTGGACGGGCGCCTCCACGCTCTGGGAGACCACATCTCTTCCCGTCACCGCCGGCCGCCACGAGTTTGTCTGGCAGTACTCGACGCTCTCTTCGTCTGGAAACTACCCCAGCGACGATCGCATGTTCTACCTCGACGACCTCGTCTTCAGCGCGCTCGCGGCCTGCACCTCGCCAGACAGCTGCACCTCTTCGCTCTACGACGGCGCCGCCTGTCTCGCCTGCGACACCGGCCTCTGCGGTCCGTGACAATCGCTGCACGGGCCTCCGCCGCGCTTGCTCCGGCAACCCGTCGTAGGTAGGCAAAATCCATGCGGAAGTCCCTTCACATCCTCGCCGGTTCGCTGCTCTTCGCGCTGTTTGCGATTGGCTGTTCGGGTTCATCGGAGGGCGGCGGCGACGCCGACTACAACTTCGATACCGGCGGCCTGCCCTCGGCCGACACCTCTGCGACCGTCGACGCAGCCGGCAGCGCCGACACCGCAACAGCCCCCGATACCATCGCCCCCTGCGACATCGCCGCCCTCTTCGAGCGCAACGGCTGCTCCACCTCCGGCTGCCACGGTGACGCCTATCGGAGCACGCCTCCGCTCGTCGGAAACGACTTCGAGAGCCGCCTCGTCGGCCAGCGCTCGCTCCGCCCCGACTGCCACGCCAACATCATCGATCCCGCGGCCCCCGAGGAGAGCCTCATCCTCCGCCTCACCGACCCGGCCCGCTACGATGCCGCCAACGACTGCGGCGCCCCCATGCCCCCCTACGGCGCCGCCATGTCGCCCGACGATGTGAGCTGCCTCGAAGGCTGGGTCCGACAGGTCGCTGCCGCCGCCGCAGAGGGTTCCGCCGAGGGCTCCGCCGCCACCTTCGAGCCGCAGACGCTCGAGAGCGCCGTCGCCAAGGCCAAGGCCCTGCTGCACGGCGGCTCACTGACCGATGCAGACCTCGCCACCGCGCGCAGCGGCCCCGATGGACTGCGCACCCTCGTCGACGGCTGGGTCCGTGACGACGCCTTCGAGGTCGCTGCCAAAGACCTCTTTGCCGTCGCCCTCCGCACCCAGCTCCAGGGCTCGGTGCTCGACATCCTCGACGGCTCGCAGCGCTTCCTCTCCGGCAAACTCGACGCAGCCATCGCCGCCTCGCCCGCCGAGACCGCCTGGGGCGTCGTCGCCCGAAACGAGCCGCTCCCCAACCTCGCCACCACCCGCAAGTTCGTCGTCAGCACCGCCGAGCTCGTCATCCTCGCCTGGTTCGAGACGCTCGCCGCAGAGCGGCAGCTCTCCCACACCGTCGTCCTCTCCGGCGCCACACCGCCCTCCGACGCCCAGGCCGCCGCCGACCGCAGCTGGACCTTCGCTCCCCCCTCCGGCCGCACCTGCGTGATCAACACCACCCCCTCCGGCGGCGGCTACCGCGTGAGCAGCACCGCACTGCTCCCCATGCTCTTCGGCCGCATCCCCTGCCGCGACGCCAACTCCTACAACCTCGCCGCGCCTGTTATTCGGCCCGAGGACTACACCGACTTCCGCACCGTGCAGCTCGTCCCCGGCCAGGCCGTCACCCCCTTCTACGACCTCGCCGCGCTCCGCACCGCACAGACCATCGGCGTCCGCGTCCCCCGCGTCGGCTTCTTCTCCACGCTCGCCTTCCGCATCAACTGGCGCACCAACGCCGACAACGACTTCCGCGTCACCACCCATCAGGCCCTCATCGGCGCGCTCGGCGCGGGCCTGGTCGCCGGCGATGCCACCGAGGCGACCAGCGAAGCCGGACTCGACGTGGCCCACACCAGCGCCAGCACCGACTGCTACGCCTGTCACCGCCTCATCGACCCCATGCGGCTCTACTTCTCCACCGCCATGACCACCGCGCAATTCCCGCGCGAGTCCGGCCCCTCGCTGCAGCCCAGCTTCGCCTTCCTCGGCGTCCAGTCCGAGGCCGAGGGGCTCGACGGCTTCGCGGAGACCCTTGCCGAACACCCCCGCTTCGCCACCGCCTGGACCCAGCATGTCTGCGCTTGGGCCAACGGCACAGCCTGCGACGAGGGAGACCCAGAGTTCCAGCGCATCGCCACCGTCTTCCGCGAGCGCGGCTACCAGTTCCGGACGCTCGTCGCCGAGGTCATGAGCTCGCCCCTCACCACCGGCCTCGCCCCCACGCAGCAGGACGAGGAGCGCCCCTTCGGCATCGCCATCGCCCGCCAGCAGACCTTCTGCCACCTCCTCGAACAGCGCCTCGCCACCGATGTCTGCGCCTCCTCCAGCGTCAAGGCCGCGCTCGGCCTCATCCCCGCCGACTCCTTCATCCGCGGCGCCGCCGCCCCCCTCATCACCGTCGACCCCAACCTCTTCCAGTTCGCAGCCGCAGAGGCCTTCTGCCGCACCGTCGCCACGCTCAATGCCATCGTCTCCACCTCCTCCTCGGCACTCTTCCCCGCCGACGACTCGGCGCTCACCCTCTCCCGCATCGTCGAAAAGCTGATGGGGCTGCCGCCCTCCCACCCGCGCCACCGCGCCGCTGTCGCCGCCCTCTTCGGTCACTACGCTGCGGCACGCGATGCCGGCGCCACCGCCCTCACCGCCCTCCAGTCAGCCTTCGTCATGGGCTGCGTCTCTCCCGATGTGCTTGGAGTCGGACTGTGAAGCCAAACCCCTCCATGGACCGCCGCGCCTTCCTCCGCCGCGTAGGCCTCGTTGCCGCCGCAACGGGACTGCCGCCCCAGTTCCTGCTCAGGCCCTCCATCGCCAACGCCGGAGCCCTCGACGCGCAGGCGACCTTCCTCCTGCTCTCCGTCTCCTCCGACGGCGACCCGCTCAACGCAAACCTCCCGGGCTCCTACGTCCCCGACGCCATGAACAACCCGCTGCTGCCCGCCACGGAGGTCAGCGTCGGCAGCCAGCGCTGGCTCGCAGGGAGCCCCTGGGCCGACGCCTCGCTCGACCGCTTCCGCAGCCGCACCTGCTTCTTCCACCATGTCTGCCACACCGCCGCCCACACCGAGATGGCTGCGGTCCTCGGCCTCCACGGCGCCGTCGCCTCCGCCAACGGTCGCGGCTTCGAGCAGCTCCCCTCCATGATTGCCCAAGAGAACGCAGCGGCGCTCGGCACGCTGCAGCAGGAGCCCATCGCGCTCGGTAGCGAACGCATCTCCTTCGGTGGCCGCCCGCTCGCCTCCATCCGACCGCAGGAGGTCGCCGCGCTCTTCCTCGGCAGCCCCGCCGGCGGTCAGGCCGCCTCGCTCGAGTCGCTCGCTGAGCTCCGAGACGCCGCCATCGACGACCTCTACCGCCGCGAAGACTTTGGCGCGCCGCAACGGGCCTTCCTCGACCGCTACGCGCAGTCCCGAAACACCGCCCGCGACATCGGCCTCCAGATCCGCGCAGCGCTCGCAGGGCTCGCCGCCCCGGGCTCCGCCGACGCCAACGGCCCGCGCGACCAGATCCTCACCGCGCTCGCACTCTTCCGGCTCCGCCTCACCCCCGTCGTCACCATCAAGGTCCCCTTCGGCGGCGACAACCATGCAGACGACGGCCTCGAGCACGAGGCCGAGGAGACCACCGCCGGTGCGGCCCACCTCGCCTTCCTCGACGAGCAGCTCCACAGCGGCCCCGACCCCCTCGCTGCGAAGGTCACCTTCGCCAATCTCAACACCTTCGGCCGCTCGCTCTACAACTCCCCCGATGGCCGCGCCCACAACGGCAACCACCACGTCATGATGATCAGCGGCCCCGCCGTCCGAGGCTGCGTCGTCGGCGGTGTGCAGCGCCAGGACGGAGACTTCTCCGCGCTCCCCATCAACAGCATCACGGGCGCTGGCGGCGAGGTTGACGCCGATATCGAGGTGGGCGACACCATGGCCGCGGCCGGCCACACCCTCGCGGCCGCATGTGGCGTCGCTGAGGTCCGTCGCGTGGAGCGCATCAGGGCCGGCTTCGCCGTCTTCGACGCCACGCTCTGATCGGCGCCCGCGGCGGGTCCAAAAGGATGCGCCGCATCCGCGAGTCGTGTATCCTCGGAGTCGTAACCGGCCCCCTGTGGAGTTCGTCGCATGCGTATCATCTCGACCCTGACCCTTGCCCTCATCGTCGCAACCTCCAGTCTCTTCGCTGCGTGCGGCACGGAGACCCTCACCAGCGCGACACCCTGCGTCATCGACAACGACTGCGAGCGTGGCCAAGCCTGCGTTGACGGCATCTGCACCGCGAGCGGCGCGGTCGGCGATACCTCCGGCTCGGGTGATGCCACACAGAGCGACACGGCCACCGGCAGCGGCGCCGACACGACGGTCGAAGACACCGCGATCGAAGACACCACGCCCGAAGACTCTGGCAGCGGCGCCGATACGACGGTCGAAGACACCACGCCCGTCGACACCACGCCCGTCGACACCACGCCGCCAGAGCCCACCTGGACCTTCACCATCACCTCGCCCGTGGACCGCGACGCCTTCCGCACCTCGTCCGCCATCACGCTCACCGGGCAGCTCACGGGCGACGCCATCGACTTCTCCACCTTCGATCTCGCCATCGCCTCCAGCATCAACGGCTCGCTCGGCATCATCCAGCCCGATGCGGCGGGCGCCTTCACGCTGCCGCTCATCGGCCTCCGCCCCGGCCGCCACACCCTCTCGGTACGCGCCGTCGCGCCCGATGGCCTCGAGCGCACCGCCAGCGTCGTCTTCGGCATCTGCCCCGACGACTCCGTCATCGACTTCACCGCCGACCTCGACCCGGCCCAGTGGCTCGTCCGTGGCGACACCTCCCGCGATGCCAGCGGCTGGCTCGAACTCACCGGACTCGCGCCGTCGCGCGCCGGCTCCATCTACTACCTCGGCAATACACTTGCGGAGGGCGACGTGGAGATCAACCTCCGCATCTCCACGGGCGCCTGCCCCGCGCCCGGCCCCTGCTCCTCCTTCGCGGAGGGCGCAGACGGCTTCGCCATGAACATCTGGAGCGTGGCCTCGGTGCCCGAACTCGAGGGCATCCTCGACCTCGCCGCCAATGGCGGCGGACTCGGCTACGGCGTCTCTGGCCTCTACGGCGACCGCATCGTCGACTCCTTCCACATCGAGTTCGACACCTACTACAACCGCAACGACATCCACACCGACCCGACCGCGGTGCCACACATCGGAATCACGCAGAACGGCGACCCGGAGAACCACCTCGTCTACTACGAATCCGCTTCGCTCGAGAACAACGCGTGGCACGACATCACCCTCTCCATCCAGGGGTCGCGCGTCCGCGTCATGTACGACGGCACCATGGCCATCGACCAGGATATCCCGGGCCTCTCCTTCAAGGGCGGCTTCCTCGGCTTCTCCGGCTCCACCGGCTACTACTACAACTACCACCGCATCGACGACCTCCAGATCGTCCAGAGCTGCAGCTTCTGAGGTCGTAAACCGTCATGCAAACTGCCGCTCCATCGCGCCTCCGAAACACCCTCGCGGCGCTCGCTGCAGGCCTCCTCCTCGCCGCCTGCTCCGCCTCCGGCTCCACCGCACCCGACTGTGAGAGCGCTGTCGATTGCGCCCGCGGCCAGACCTGCCTCTCCGGCAGCTGCGTGGAGGGCGCCGTCGACACGGGCAGCGAAGATACCGCGACCGACTCGGGCCGCATCGACACGGGCAGCGAAGATAGCGGCGCCGACCCCGACCCCACCGACACCGTTGCGGAAGACACCGCGGTCGCCGACACCGACCCCGCCGACACCGACCCCGCCGACACGGGTGCGGACGACACAACCGTCGCAGACACCACCGCTGACACCACTGCCGACACGGCCGTCGACGATACCACCGCAGACACCACGGTCGACGACACAACGGTGGACGACACCACGGTCGAAGACACCACCGACACCACGGTCGAAGACACCACCGACACCACGGTCGAAGACACCACCCCCGTCTGTCCCACCATCCCCGCGCTCGACTTCACCGCCGACCTCACCTCCGCCGACTGGCTCATCGTCGGTGACGCCTCCCGCGAACCTGCAGGCTGGCTCGAACTCACCGGCCTCGCCGGCGGCCAGCAGGGCGCCATCTTCTACCTCGGCAGCACCCTCTCGCGCGGCGACACCGAAATCTCCCTCCGAGTCTCCACCGGCCAGTGCCCGCTCCCCGGCCCCTGCGACTCCACCGCCGACGGCGCCGACGGCTTCGCCATGAGCATCATCGGCCTCACAGGCGTCGCCGAGCTCGCCAACCTCCTCGCCGCAGCTCGTCCGGGGGAAGGGCTCGGCTATGCCGTCACCCCCACCGTCGTCGACGCCTTCCACATCGAGTTCGACACCTACCACAACGCCATCGACCCCACGCTCCGCAACCATGTCGCCATCACCCTCAACGGCGACCCCACCAACCACCTCCTCTGGACCGAGACCCCCACCCTCGAGAACAACGCCTGGCACGACATCGTCCTCCGCATCGAAGGAATCCATGTCACGGTCCTCATGGACGGCATCACGGTCATCGATGCCGACGCCCCGGGCCTCGACTTCAAGGGCGGCTACATCGGCTTCACCGGCTCCACGGGCGGCTCCACCAACTACCACCGCATCGACGACCTCCAGATCGTCCAGGCCTGCACCTTCTAAGCCCATGAACGACGCACTCGACCTCCTCGTCGCAACCTTCCACGCAGGCACCAAGACGCGCTCGCCCGAGCTTCTTGCCGCCATCGAAGCCTTCCTCACCGCGCTCGAGGCAGGCCAGCTCCGCGCCGCAGCGCCCGACGGCAACGGCGGCTGGCAGGTCAACGCCGCCGTCAAGCAGGCCATCCTCGTCTGCTTCCGGCTCGGCGACCTCGTCGAGAGCGGCGCCGCTGGCGGCCTCCACTTCATCGACAAAGACACCATGCCGATGCAGTCGGCCGGCTTCGCTGAGCGCGGCATCCGCATCGTGCCCGGCGGCTCCTCCATCCGGCGCGGCGCCTACCTCGGCCGCAGTGTCACCTGCATGCCGCCGATGTATGCGAATGTCGGCGCCTTCATCGACGACGGCACCATGGTCGACAGCCACGCCCTCGTCGGCAGCTGCGCCCAGATCGGCAAAGGCGTCCACCTCTCCGCCGGCTGCCAGGTCGGCGGCGTGCTCGAGCCCATCGGCAACCGCCCCGTCATCGTCGAAGATGGCGCACTCGTCGGCGGCAATACCGGCATCTACGAGGGCACCCTCGTGCGCCGCGGCGCCGTCATCGGCGCAGGCGTTGTGCTCACCGCCTCCACCCCCGTCTTCGACCTCGTCCACGACCGCATCCTCCGCTCCGCCGACGGCCAGCCGCTCGAGATCCCGGAGAACGCCGTCGTCGTCCCCGGCAGCCGCGCCATCGGCAACAGCGACTTCGCGCGCGCCCACGGCCTGCAGATCCAGACGCCGCTCATCGTCAAATACCGCGACGCCTCCACCGACCTCCGCACCGCCCTCGAGGGCTCGCTCCGCTAGGCTCCGCATGACCGCGCTCACGCCCGAACAACTCATCGCCTTCCGCCGCGATCTCCACCGCCACCCGGAGCTCTCCCACCAGGAGTCCCGCACCGCCGCTAAGGTCGCAGAGGCCCTCCGCGCCGCCGGCCTCGAGCCCGCCACGGGCATCGCCGGCCACGGCGTCGTCGCAACCCTCGAAGGCGACCATCCCGGCCCCACGCTCCTCTTCCGCGCCGACATGGACGCCCTCCCCATCACCGAGGAGAGCCGTCACGGCTACGAGAGCTGCAACCCCGGCGTGATGCACGCCTGCGGCCACGATGTGCACACCACCGTCGGCGTCGGCGTCGCCTCGCTGCTCGCCTCGCGCCGCAGCGACCTGCACGGCCGCATCAAGTTTGTCTTCCAGCCCGCCGAAGAGGCCGCTCCGCCGCCGGGCCAGGTCATCGGCGCCGAGCTGATGGTGCGCGAAGGCGTGCTCGAATCACCCGCCGTCGATGCCGCCTTCGCCCTCCACGTCATGCCGCTGCTCGAGGCCGGCAAGGTGGGCTGCACGGGCGGCGCGGTCTGGGCCGGCAGCGACATCTTCGACATCCACCTCACCGGCGCCATGGCCCACGGCGCCTACCCCCACGAGGGCATCGACCCCATCGTCGCCGCCGCTGCCGTCATCCAGGCGCTGCAGTCGCTCGTGGCCCGCGAGACAGACGCCCGCGAAGCCGCCGTCGTCTCGGTCTGCCGCATCACCGCCGGCACCGCCTACAACATCATCCCCGACCGCGCCCACCTGCAGGGCACCATCCGCACCCTCTCCACCGCCGTCCGCGAACGGCTCCTCGCCCGCTTCGTCGAGCTCGTGAAGGCCGTCGCCACCGCCTACGGCTGCACCTCAGAAATCGTCCTCGTCCAGGGCGCCCCCGTCACCACCAACAACCCCACGCTTGAGCGCCTCTTCGCCGACCGCATCGGCGGCCTCGAGACCGTCCCTTTCAAGCCCCAGATGGGCGCCGAAGACTTCTCCGCCTTCGCCCGCCGCGTCCCTGCCGCCTTCCTCTTCCTCGGCGTACGCAACGAGGAGCGCGGCATCGTCCACATGATCCACACCCCCCGCTTCGATGTGGAAGAGAGCGTCATCCCCACCGCCGTGCAGAGCATGAGCGAGGCGCTGCTCGCCACCGCCCGCGACTGGCAGATCATCGCACCACAGCTCTCGTGATCCGACGCGAGGGGATCGAACTCCTCCGCTGGTTCTCGCGCGACAAGTGTCTCGCCCGCGACCCCGCCACGGGCGACACCTTCCTCGTCCGCGGCGGCATCCCCGGCGAGCGTGTCACCATTGCCGAGCATGCCCGCCCCTGGCGCACGGAGCGTGAGGTCGTCGCGGTAGAGCAGGGCGCAGCGGGTCGCATCACGCCCGCCTGCAGCCACGCCCCCGCCTGCACAGGCTGCTCGCTGCTCCACATCGACGAGGCCGCCGAAGACAACCTCCTCCGCCTCACCATCACCGAAGTCCTCGCCCGCTTCGCCAACCTCGACTGGCCCACCGAACGCATCGAGGCCATCGTCCCCACCCGCCGCGGAGGCACCCGCGTCCGCGCCCGCTTCGCCGCCCGCTTCGACGGCGGCTGGCAGCTCGGCCTCCGCGACAGCGCCGGCAACCTCCTCCCGCTCCCCGACTGTCGCGCCAACCACCCCGCCGTCCAACAGGGCCTCCGCACCGTCACCGCGCTCCTCAACACCCTCGCCGGCGCCGCCGCCGTCACCTCCGTCGAACTCCTGCTCGGCGACACAGGCGCCGCCGCCATCCTCGAGACCGAGGAGGCGCCCGCGCCTGCCCTCCGCCAGCTCCCGCTCCCAGGCGGCCTCGTCGCGCTCGGCCTCCGCGCCGGCCCCAAGGCTCCGCCCGAGCTCCTCCACGGCGCCTGGCCCCGCATCCTCCCCATCGGCGACGAACATGCCGGCTCCGTCGTCGAAGGCTGGCAGCACCCCCACCCCACCGCCGCCGCCACCCTCTTCGACTGGGTCGCAGCCCGCGTCGGCGAGGTGCCTTCGCTCCTCGACGCCACCAGCGGCGCCGGCTCCCTCACCCTCCGCCTCGCCCTACAGGCCGCCACCCTCACCGCCGTAGATGCCTCCTGGGAGGCCGTGCAGGCCCTCCGCGCCACCGCCGACCGGCTCGGCCACCACCACCTGCAGACCCGCGGCGGCAAAATCGAGACCGTCGCCCCCCGCCTCCTCGAGCAGCACCACCGCTTCCACACCACCCTCATCAACCCCATGCGGAGCTCGCTCGGCCCCGTCGCCATGCAGGCCCTCTCCGACCTCACCGAACGCCGCCTACTCTACCTCGCCCCCGCACCCCGCGCCGGCGCCGAAGACATCGGCCTGCTCGTCGCAAACGGCTGGCGCGCCAGAGACATCGGCTTCGCCAACTACCATCCGGGCACAGGACATGCGATGATGGCTATCTGCATGGAGCGTGACCCTTGAGCGAGTCGTGGAAGGACAGTGAACTGGCCCGCTGGGGGTGGGACGCCCGCTGGGACGAGCTCCGCCGCGAGCGCAACCTGCCGCTATCCCGCGTCGCCCGCATCGTCTCGGCCCACCGCATCGGCTTCCTCGTCGCGCAGGCCGGGCGCAGCGCCGAGGCCCGCTTCCCGGGGCGGCTGCGCAAGCAGGTGGCAGAGGGGCTCATGCCGGAGCCGGCCGTCGGCGACTTCGTGGGCCTCGAGGCCTCGAACAACCCGCCCCGCGTCATCGCCAGCCTCTTCCCTCGCCGCAGCGTGGTGGAGCGCCGCGAGCCCGGCGTCGAGCGCAAGTCGCAGGTCATGGCCGCCAACATCGACCTGGGCCTCATCGTCCAGCCCGTCATCGAGATCGACGCCGCCCGCAAAATCGAGCGCTTCGTCGCCTTCCTCCACGACTGCTCCGTGCCGCCCCTCCTCGTCCTCACCAAGGCCGACCTCATCCCCGCAGACCCCGAGCTCCGCGCCGCCGTCGAAGCCTTCGTCGAGAGCTGCCGCGAGCGGGTCGACACCCTCGTCCTCTCCAACGAGACGGGCGAAGGCCACGAGGCCCTGGCAGACCGCCTCCCCGCCGGCCTCACCGCAGCCCTCTTCGGCGCCTCGGGCGTGGGCAAATCGTCGCTGCTCAACCGCCTCTCCGGCAGCACCCTCCACCGCACCGCGCTGGTCGACGCCGACGGCAAGGGCCGCCACACCACCACCCACCGCCAGCTCGTCTGCACCGCCGAGGGCCGCCTGCTGCTCGACATGCCAGGCATCCGAGAGCTCGGCCTCCTCAACAACGACGACCTCGACGCCGCCTTCGAAGAGATCGACACCCTCGCCCCCAACTGCCGCTTCCGCGACTGCGCCCACCTCCGCGAACCCGACTGCGCCGTTCGCGCCGCGCTCGGGCAGGGCAAACTCACCGCAGACCGCCTCGACCACTGGCACAAACTCCGCGAAGAGCGGCTCGCCCGCGAACGCCTCAACCCCAAGCTCAGCGAACGCCGGTGAGGCAGCTCCTCGACCGCCTCTTCCAAGCCGCCGGCCGCACCCCTCCGCTCTACCGCGTCATCGCCGTGGCGCTGCTCCTCGCGCTGCCAGCCATCTTCACCGGCTACCTGCTCGACGACCACCTGCAGCGCCTCATGGCGCTCGGAACCCCCACCCCCCTCGGGCTCGAGCGGGCCCCCTGGGACCTCTTCACCTTCTTCGCCCAAAACCCCGAGCAGAACCGACGCTACGTCGAGGTCCTTGGCGCCGGCCCTTGGTGGGCAGAACCCACCCTCCACCTCTCCTTCGGCCGGCCCATCTCTTCGCTCCTCGCCTGGTTCGACTACGCCGTCGCGGGCTGGGGATCCATGATGAGCCACCTCCACTCCCTAGCCTGGTTCGCCGGCTGCATCGCCGCCGCCGCGCTCCTCTACCGCAGCCTCTTCGGCGCCACCGCAGCCGCCGCGCTCGCCCTCTGGTGCTTCGCCCTCGACGACGCCCACGCCATGCCCATCGCCTGGCTCGCCAACCGCAACGCCCTCGTCTCCGCCCTCTTCGGCATCCTCGCCTTCGCCGCGCTCGTGAAGCACACCCGCCCCGAAGCCGACGGCGGTGGCATCACCCCGCGCGGCTGGGCCCTCGCGCTGGCCGGCTTCGCGCTCGGCCTCGCGGGCGGCGAGGTCGCGCTCGCCTGCGCCGCCTACTTCGTCGCCTGGATCTGGTTTGCGGCCGGCGGCTCCCTCCGCACCCGCCTCACCGGCGTCGCCGTCTGGGTCGCCGCCGTCATCGCCTGGCGCCTCATCTACAAAGCCGCCGGCTTCGGCACCGCAGGCACCGGCCTCTACATCGACCCCGGCCAAGACCCGCTCCTCTTCGTAGGCGCCCTCCTCAGCCACCCGCCCGTCCTCCTCCTCGGCCAGCTCCTGCCGCTGCCCGCAGAGCTCTGGCTCTTCGCGCCCCCCGCCATCACCCTCACCTGGTCGGCGCTCGGCTGGCTCGCCTTCGCCCTCCTCGCGCTCCCCCTCTGGCGCCTCGTTCGTGGCGACCGCATCGCCATCGCGCTCCTCGTCGGCGCCCTCCTCGCCACCATCCCCATGGCCGCAGGAATCCCCCACGACCGCATGCTGCTCGTGCCCGGACTCGGCTTCTTCGGCCTCCTCGCCAGGCTCGCCACCCGGCCCGAGGCCTCGCCCCGCCTGATGCGCTACATCGTGGTCGTCCACCTCATCCTCGCCGCCGCTGCGCTCCCCCTCCGCGCCGCCTCGCAGAGCGCCATCTCCGCCCACATCGACGCCGCCCGCGACACCCTCCCCGAGGCGGCCACCCGCCCCGGAAACCTCCTCGTCACCCTCCACGCCATCGACATGTTCCAGGCCAGCTACATCGCCGCCTGGCGCCTCGCAGAGGGCCTCCCCGCCCCCGAGCGAACCGTCCTGGCCGGCATCGGCCTGAAGACCGTCACCGTCACCCGCCGCGACGACCACACCCTCCTCCTGCAGCAGCAGGGCGGCTACCTCTCGCAGCGTTTCGACTGGCTCGCCCGTCACCCCAGCAACCGCTTCACGCTGGGCGAGATCCACAAGCTCCCGGGCGCCACGCTCACCGTCGAGACACTCACCGCCGACGCCCGTCCCGACCGCATCGCACTCCGCCTCGACCTGCCCATCGACGACCCCCACCACCTCTTCGTCTGGGCCGGCCTGAACGGCTTTGTGCAGGTCGCGCCGCCCGCCGCCGGCAGCTCCATCCTCATCGACGTTCTCCCATGAAGGCCGACCACATCTCCAAGGCCCGCCGCCACCAAGAGCTGCCCAACATCGGCCCGTCGATGGCGCGCGACTTCCTGCTGCTCGGCCTCGAAACCCCGCAGCAGCTCGCCGGCCAAGACCCCTTCGACCTCTACCGCCGCCTCGAGGCCCTCACAGGCGGCCGCCAAGACCCCTGCGTGCTCGACACCTTCATGGCCGCGGTCGCCTTCGCCGAGGGCGGCCCGCCCCTCCCCTGGTGGGCCTTCACCGAAGCCCGCAAAGCCCGCTACGGCCAAGCCCACTAACCGCTCAGACCTGCTTCGCTGCGTCTACGGGAACACTGTTCCAACCCATGCGCGAATGGTGCCGCAGGCATCGTTCAGGGTCATCCGTGGACCCCAGAACGTCGGCAAGATGGCCGCGTGCGCCCGTTGAATCTCGGCCCATCGACTGTCATCGCACGGTGTGAACGCGGCGTCACCCACCTTCGGTAGCGCAGTGAGCTGCTTCTGCTCCACCATCTCATCCGCAAGCGAACGGATGTCAGTGTAGCCGTCCAGCGGAAGGAAGGCGTCTGCTGCGGCCGCCAACCGCGCGGCATCATCGTAGTGTCGCACGAAGGTCGGTGCCGCGGCCTTCTCGTTTGGAAACCTTCGATGAAGTGCATCGAGTTTCTCAAGGAGTGTCACCGCAGGATGCACACAGCGAACGCCTCGGGCTCGGTTGTCGCGGAACTCGGCCTTGAACCCTGAACCTTCGAGCCCATCGTGCACCCAAGATGAAATGTCTCGTGTCACGAACGGAGTCACCCGCGCATTGCCAACCTCAAGCAGAATGTGTGCTGAGATCTCAGGTGGGAGTTCGCCTGCATATGTGCTCGGATAGGTGACTCGGAAGCTCGCACCCCGCCACGACTTGTCGATGGTCGCTTCGTCGAGCGCGACGCGGCAATCGGGAACCTGAAGAACCGCCACCAGCGCTTCGAAGAAGGCTCGTCGCTCGCCCGTCGCCTTCGCGCCTTCGCTCTTCCAGTTCGAGACAGCCGGCAGGAAATCCAGACGGCCCCGATCCACCTTGAGATCGAGGTCTTCGGAGAATCGCTCGATCAGCCCGAACCCCTTCGAGAGCGATGTTCCGCCCTTGAACCAAACCTCCAACCCAGCCACCGACAGAGCCCAAAGCGCGTGGGTCACCCAGTAGTCCTTTTCGACCAGAGAGCGCCGCACACCACGCCTGTCCGCCACGATGTCGATGAGGTCTGCAAGCTCGCCCCTCCGCCCGTGAACGAACCTCACGATGCCTCCGCGTCGAGGGCTCCGGCAATCAGCGCCTGCGTCGCGCGCGACCCATACCGCTTCGCCAGCTCCGTCAGCCGTTCACGATCAAAGCGTCCTCGGGAGAGTGCTCCAACGAGCGTCTCTGCCAATGCTTGCGGCGCCGCTGCCGCCTGTTCTGCATGCTCAAAGAGGTCGATGACGAACCACTCTGCAGGAGGCTGCTCCGGGAAGGCGACACGCCGCAACAGGAACCGCCGATTCCCGAAGGCAAAGGTACCCGACCGCTTGGTGTTGTAGACGAGCGGCACCGCAAAGACGGCCGTCGTGCCAAGCCCGAGCGCGTTCCAATACTCCGGGCCCGTGAAGACAAACGGGCTCCCATCAAAGAAGGCCCGCATGATCTCCTCGTCCCGCGGCGGAACAGGGCCGAAACGGCTCGGCTTGGGATGCGCAAACAGCCCATGCGCAAGCGGCACGAGGAGGCCTTCGTCCACCAGCCTCCGCGCTAGGCGCGGTGCATTCGATGACCAGGCGGCGAGCTCGCGCGTCCGGTAGACGCGACCAGGTTCAAGTGGCGGGTGTATGGTCGACATGGTGTATGAATCCTCCCGAAGAATTCATACAACACGGAACGGATCTACGCAACTCGGCAGTTCCGCTCCGGGACTCCCGCAAAGCCCGTTACGGCCAAGCCCGGTAACCGCTCAGACCTACTTCGCGGCGCTGCTCGTCTTCCCGGCACGCTGGCAACGCTCCGAGCAGTAGACCACATGCGCCCACACCCGTTCCCACTTCTTCCGCCAGGTGAAGGGCCGGCGGCAGACAGGGCAGACCTTGGTCGGCAACGCGCTCTTTGCAATCCCGCGCGGCATGCACCTAACCCTTCGTCCGAAGCTTGCCGCGACCGCCATCCACACCGATGATCTGGCCCGTCATCCACGAGGCCTCGTCGCCCAGCAGGAAGGCCGCCAGCGAGGCCACATCATCCGCCCGTCCGAGCCGCTGCAGCGGGTGCGCCTGCGCCAGCCCCTCCGCCATCTTCTCGTTCGCCGTCAGCCCCGCCGTGAGCGGCGTCACCGTCAGCGACGGCGCAATCGCATTCACCCGCACCCGCGGCGCCAGCTCGGCTGCCAGCGACAGCGTCAGCCCTTCGACCGCACCCTTCGCCATCGCCACCGAGGCATGTGAGGCAAAACCCTGCCGCACCGCCACGCTGCTGAAGAAGACCACCGAGGCCGCCTCCGCCAGCTTGAGCGCGGGCAGCGAAGCCTGCACCGCCAGCGCGGCGCCCAGCGCATGAATGCGGAAATCTCGCGCAAAGTCGGCCGCCGTCAGCCGCTGCAGCGCCCGCAGGTTGAGCGTCCCGGGGCAGTAGGCCAGCCCGTCGAGCCCGCCCTGCACCTCCGCCGCCACCTGTCCGAAGAGCGCCTCGTCCTCTACAGATCCCACCGTGAAGGTGGCTCCGAGCTCGCCCGCAATCGCCGCAAGACGCGCCTCGTCCCGCGCCACCAGATGGAGCTTGTGGCCGGCGGCAGAGAGCCGCCGCGCCAGCGCTTCGCCGATGCCGCGCGAACCGCCATAGATGAGATATTGCTTCTGCATGGTCGCTACCTGGGAGGGAGAGTCTCTCCTTCTGATGCAGCGATACGCAGGAAGGCGCACCGCCTACCGGAAGTCGTAACTCACAGGCTGCGCCGGCACCTGCAGCCCCTGCGGCGCCCAGAACCGCTCCGCCACCAGATGCACCACTCCCTCCTGCTGCTGCACCTGCCCCGTCACCCCCAGAAACGAGCTCGTCCGCACCAGCAGCCGGTACTGCTCATAGACCGACGGCCAGACCACCAGGTTCACAAACCCCGTCTCATCCTCCAGCGTCATGAACAGCACCCCCGACGCCGTGCTCGGCCGCTGCCTGCAAATCACGATGCCCGCAAACCGGGTCTGCGTGCCGTCCCGCATGCCGCTCACCGTCTGCGCATCCGGCAGCTTCATCGCCACAAGCTGCTCCCGCAGCGGCAGCAGCGGATGGCCCTGCGTCGAGTGGCCCGTCGCCTCAAAGTCCCAGGCAATCTCCTCAAAGGCATTGAGCGGCGCAAAGAGCGGCGCCTCCTCCCGCGACTGCAGCGGCAGCGTGGTGTCGCGCTCCCGCGCCCGCCCCACCACCTCCCAGAGCGAGGCCCGCCGCCCCCCACCAAAGGGCGCCAGCGCACCCGCAGAGGCCAGCGCCTCGAGCGGCGCCGGCCCCAGCCCCGTCCGCGCCACCAGCTGCTCAATGCTCTCGAACGAACCCAGCGCCCGCGCCTCCACCAGCAGCCGCCGCTCCCGCTCGCCCAGCCCCTTCACATACCGCAGCCCCATCCGCACCGCGCCCGACTCCATCGTGCAGTCATTCGCGCTCCGGTGAATGTCCACGGGCAGCACATCCACCCCCTTCCGCCGCGCATCCTCAATCAGCGTCGCCGGCGAGTAAAAACCCATCGGCTGCGCATTGAGAAGCGAGCAGGTGAACTCCGGCATGTAGTGGGTGCGCAGCCAGGCCGTCACATAGCTGATCAGCGCAAAGCTCGCCGCGTGGCTCTCGGGAAATCCATACTCGCCAAACCCCTTGATCTGCTCAAAGACCCGCTCCGCAAACTCCCGCGCAATCCCCTTGCGCCCCATCCGATCGATGAGCCGCTCCCGGTGCTGCTCCATCTTCCCGCGGCTCTTCCAGGCCGCCATGTCGCGCCGCAGCTGATCGGCCTCGCCCGGCGTGTAGTCGGCCGCCACCATCGCCAGCTTCATCACCTGCTCCTGAAAGAGCGGAATCCCCAGCGTCTTCTCCAGCACCGGCCCCAGCGACGGGTGCGGATACTCCACCGCCTCCACGCCACGCCGCCGCCGCAGGTAGGGGTGCACCATGTCGCCGCTGATCGGCCCCGGCCGCACAATGCTCACCTCAATCACCAGGTCATAGAAGGTCCGCGGCCGCAGACGCGGCAGCATCGCCATCTGCGCCCGGCTCTCAATCTGAAAGACCCCAATCGTGTCGGCCGCGCAGATGAGGTCGTAGGTCGCAGGGTCCTCCGCCGGAATCGTCGCCGGCGTCAGCACCCGACCATGCTGCTCGCCAATCAGCTTCAGGCAGAGGTCGATGTGGGTCAGCGCACCAAGCCCCAGCAGGTCCACCTTGAAGAGCCCCAGCGCCTCCACATCATACTTGTCCCACTGAATGACCGTCCGGCCCGGCATCGACGCATTCTCGATCGGCACCAGGTCGTGCACCGGCTCATGGCCCAGCAGAAAGCCGCCGGGATGAATCGAGAGGTGGCGCGGCGTATCCTCAATCTCCGCCGTCAGCGCCATCAGGTGCTGGTGCACGGGCAGCTGCGGATCGAGCCCCGCTGCCGCCAGCTGCTCCGCGTTCAGACCGCCGCCATACGAGACCGTCTTCGAGAGCCGGTCCAGCGTCGTCTCCGCCATCCCCAGCACCTTGCCCACCTCGCGCACCGACGACTTGCCCCGGTAGCGGATCACGTTGGCCACCATCGCCGCGCGGCTCCGCCCATACCGCTCGTAGACGAACTGGATCACCTCCTCCCGCCGCGCATGCATGATGTCCAAATCGATGTCGGGCGGCTCGGCCCGCTCGCGCGAGATGAAACGCTCAAAGAGCAGCCCCATCCGCACGGGATCCACCGCCGTGATCCCCAGGCAGAAACAGACCGCCGAGTTGGCTGCCGAGCCCCGGCCCTGGCAGAGGATGGAGCGGCTCCGGCAGAAGCGGACAATCTCGTGCATCGTCAAAAAGTAGCCGCAGTAGTCGAGCTCCTCGATCAGCCCCAGCTCCCGCTCGAGCTGCACCGTCACCGCCGCCGGCACCTCGCCGCCATACCGCCAGGCCGCACCCTCCGCCACCCGCTGCCGCAGCGCCTGCGCAGAGGTGGAGCCGTCGGGCAGCTCCTCCGACGGATACCGGTAGCGGATCTCATCGAGCGAGAAGCGGCAGCTCTCCGCAATCCGCCGCGTCGCCGCCACCGCCTCCGGCAGATCGGCATACCGCTCCGCCATCGCATGGCCGCTCAGCAGCGCATGTTCGGCGTTGGGCTGCGTGCAGCCCGCTGCTTCGCTCAGCCGCCGCCCATGCCGGATGCAGGTCAGCACATCCTGCAGCATGCGCCGCTGCGGCGTGTGGTAGAGCAGCTCCGGCGCCGCCACAAACCGCAGCCCATGCCGCGCCTGCAGCGCCCGCAGCCGCACCTCGTTCTCCGGCTCGCTCGGCTCGCGGTGGCGCGCCAGCCGCAGGTAGAGGTGCTCGCCAAAAGCCCCGCGCAGCTGCTCCACCCAGCCATCCAGCGAGCGGCCCGTCCGCAGCGAATCGAGGTCGAACGACTCCTCCGCAGACCGCTCCTCCAGCCCGCTCCGCAGCGCGAGCGGCTCCGGCGCCCAGAGCGCGACCAGGTCGTGGGCATGCTCGCATAGCTCGTCCCGCCCCATCGAAAACTGCCCCTTCGGCGACCGCAGCCGCCCCGCAGAGATGAGACGGCAGAGCTGCGCATAGCCCTGCCGCGATCGCGCCAGCAGCACCACCCGCTCGCTCCCCTCCACCGTCACCTGCGCCCCCAAGATCAGCGGCAGCCCCAGCTCCCGCGCCTTGATGTGGGCCCGCGCGGCCCCGTAGAGCCCGTCGCGATCGGTGATCGCCAGCGCCTGCAGCCCCAGCAGATGGGCCTGCTCCACCAGCTCCTCGGGGTGGCTCGCCCCCTCCAGAAAGGAGTAGTTCGATTTGCACCAGAGCGCCGCATACATCTCAGACCGCCCCGCTCATGCCACACCGCCCTGCAGGAACCACTTCCGCCGCACCCGGTCGTGGTAGATCCAGAGCAGGTCGCCCCGCCGCGTCTTCACAAAGTAGTAGTCCCGCCGCACCTCCCGCGCCCACCAGCCGCCCGAGATCACAAAGGGCCCCGACCGCTCATCCACCGGCCCCGCCGCCAGCCCCGCCACCAGCCAGCCATCCGGCTCGCTCCGCTGCCGGCTCTCCAGCGCAATCGGCCGGTCCTGCAGGTGGCGCACCAGCAGCCGCACCGCCTTGCTGCAGGGCTGCGCCGCACGGAACCCGGAGCAGGGCACAAAGAGGCTCTGCGCCTCGGGCAGATGGCCCGGCCGCTGCTCCAGCCGCCCCACCGCACCCTCGCCCAGGTCGGCCCGCAGCCGCGCCAGCGCACGCGCCCCTGCAGCAGGATCACGCCGCGAGGCCGCGCTCCAGAGCGTCTGCGTCTGCCGCCCGCTCCCCACCACCTGAAGCTGCATCCGGTAGCGCACCACGCCCGAGGTCAGCGGATAGCCCTCCAGCCGCAGCCGGAGCAGGTCCAGCAGCAGCCCCGCCGCATCGGTCGGCTCGGCTGGCCGCACCACGAGCGGGCAGCGCAGGCCGTCGTCCAGCCGCAGCTCCACGCTCACCTCGCTCACCACCTCCTGCCCCGCACGAAGCCCGCCCAGCAGCCCCTCCAGCGTCCGCTTCATCCAGAAGACCAGCGCCTCCGACCGGCTCTCCGCACACTCCAGCTCCTCCTCCGCCACCCAGCTCCGCGCCTCGCTCCAGGCCCGTGCCGGGTCGCCCCCCTCCTGCATCCACCGGTGCAGCGACTCCGCCCCCTCGCCCAGCCGCTGCCGCAACCCCGCCGCCGGCAGCGCCGCAAACTGCCCCATCGTCACCACACCCAGCCGCTCCATCGCCTCGCGCACCGCAGGCTCCAGCGGCAGCCGCTCCAGCGCCAGCCCCGCCACCACCTGCTGCTCCTCCCGCTCGCTCCCGTAGCGCCGCACGCCACGCACCGTCCGCGCCGTCGCATAGGTCCCAAACCGGCTGAACCCCACCGCCAGCGTCGACCGGTAGCCCGCCTCCTTCAGCGCTCCCACCACGCTCTCGCACCAGCCCTCCAGCGACGGAAGCAGCCGCTGCATCCCCGTCAGGTCGAGCCAGAAGACGCCCGGCTCCCCCGCCCGCGGCTCCACCCGCGGCGACAGCAGCGCCAGCCGCGCAGCCAGTAGCTCCGCCGCCTCGCGCAGCTCAGAACTCTCCACCGTCGCCGCCCGCAGGTTGCCCACCAGCGACAGCCCCGCCGCATACCGCATCCCCGGCCGGATCCGCTGCCGCCAGGCCACCCCGTTCACCTCCAGCAGCCGCGCCGACGGCCGATCCGCCTCCACCACCGCCACCGGCGCACCCGCCCACGACGGCTCACGCAGCAGCAGCCGCTGCAGCGCCAGCGACGGCACCACCACGCAGGCCAGCAGCGGCCAGACCGGCGCCAGGCTCACCGCCTCCGGCGCCACCTCCGCCACCGCGCGCAACTGCCGACCAAGCCCGGCCACCCGCCCCTCATGGTTGCCCGCAAACCGAGGCTTGTGAGGCCCCGGACGGCTCGTCGCCTCGGGCAGCAGCCCAAGGCTGGTCTGTGCAGCAGAAACCATCCCTTCACCATCGTGACAAATACTGAACAAATGTATCTGTCTCGCGCCGCATGATCAAGATCCGCAACCGTCACAGTGCGCCCCGCCGCAGGAATTGTTTGGCATCGCCCGATCAGCGGTGGTACCTCTCTGCAACACACAATGACTGCTACCGCCACCCACCCGATGCCTGCGCCATGGGGATGCGCAAACACGAGGCTGCCATGAAGGGCCGCTAT
>JABMMX010000235.1 GCA_013205435.1 Deltaproteobacteria bacterium | reverse complement strand
TGGTCGCCGTGAACCTCGACCAGGGCCACCCCGGCTTCCCGCAGCAGTCCATCGTCGACTACCTCGAGCGCGAGAAGTACGACTACAAGATGCTCTCCGTCGACACCTACAAGGTGGTCCTCGAGAAGGTGCCCGAGGGCAAGACCTACTGCTCCCTCTGCTCACGCCTGCGCCGCGGCATCCTCTACAACGCGGCCCAAGAGCTTGGCTGCACCAAGATGGCGCTCGGACACCACCGGGACGATGTGGCGCAGACCCTGCTCCTCAACCTCTTCTATGCGGGCAAGCTGGCCGCCATGCCGCCCAAGCTCCGCTCCGATGACGGCCGCAATGTGGTCGTCCGGCCGCTCATCCTCGCCGCCGAAGAGGAGATTGGGCAGTATGCCATCGAGCAGGGCTTCCCCATCATCCCCTGCAACCTCTGCGGCAGCCAGGAGAACCTCCACCGTTCCCGCATGAAGCAGCTGGTGAACCGGCTCCATGCCGACAACCCCAAGGTCAAGGGCAACATCATCGCCGCGCTCGGCAATGTACAGCTTACCCACCTGCTCGACGGCCGCTTTGCCGGCGACTGGCTGGCCTCCGAGGCCGAGATTGTGGCTGCGATGTCGGGCGAGACGGCGCTCCCGCACGCGCTGGTCCCCGACCTCGAGCTCGAGGCTGCGGGCGAGCTGAACTAGAAGCGGTAGCCGAGCTGCAGCGAGCCGCCCATCGGGATATCGAAGGGCCGTTCGCCGAAGGGGAGCATGTAGATGGCCGTGTTGGCGTCGAGCGAGGCCCAGAAGGGGCCGCCGAGCAGCACCTGGCCGCCGATGGTCCAGCCGAGGCCGGCCTGCGCCTGCGCTGCCGTCCGAGTGATGTCGTTCCCACGGCAGGCGCGGCTGCTGTCGATGGCCCGCACCTCGCCGCCCGTCACCTTGCACCAGAAGTCCTCCGTCGCGGTGACCGCGCCCACAAAGGCCACATCGATTCCCATGCTGCCGTAGGCCCGGAAGCGCTGGTTGCGGATGGCGAAGGTGGCCCCGAAGTCGGTGCGGGCCATGTCCACACGGTCGAGCAGGTCGCCATCGGTGTCGCGCCGGCCGAATACAAATCGGCCGCCCGCGTAGAGGCCGGCATTCTCCGACAGCATGTGGCTCACCTGCACCGAGGCCCCCTGCGTGTAGAAGGGGGCGCGTGTCGGGGTGTCGAGGAAGGATCCGCCGTTGTAGCCGGCCGAGGCGTAGGTGTGGCCCGTGTCGATTCCTGCAGGGTCGGGCGGCAGAAAGCGGGGCGGCTGGCAGGCCAGCGCGTCGCTCAGCAGCATAGAGTAGGT
Organism: Deltaproteobacteria bacterium; assembly: GCA_013205435.1. Lineage (GTDB taxonomy): Bacteria > Myxococcota_A > Bradymonadia > REDH01 > REDH01 > CAIWGR01. Next base: position 5,660 of record JABMMX010000235.1, on the reverse strand, counting down.
GTCGGCCGCCGCAGCCGGCGCCACCCGTTTCGTCTCGTCGACCACAAACTGCTGGCTCGCCGCGTCGAAGAACTGCAGCCCCACCACCGTCTCGTCGCTCGACGAGATGGCGAAGGCAAAGACGAGCTCCTCCACACCCAGCTGCGTCGCCAGCCGTTTGGCCTCCGCGGTCCGAACGCGAAGGTCGCTGCCCAGGCTCAGCAGGTGCTCCAGGTAGGCCCGCTCGAAGGTCGCGACCACCTCCGCAGGGTAGTCCTCGCGCGAGAACCGTTCGCCCGGCGCCCAGCGGATGAGCTCCTTGAAGGCGGCCGTCGCCTTGGCCTCGTGCAGCGTCTGCCCCTCGCTGCCCTCCTGCGCCCCCTGCGCCAGCTCCAGCTCTGCGAGCGCAAGCGTACGCCAGACCGTCACGGCCAGCGTCGGGTCGGTCCAGAAGAGGCCCGTGCGCTCGAGCAGCGACTGTGCCTCTTCGAGCTGGTCCACAGCGCTCCGAAGGTCGGACTGCTTGAAGTACTCCACGCCCAGCTGCGCCGACCGCGTCGCCACAAAGCGGAGGTCCGACTGGGCCTCGTCGCGCTGCGCCGAAAGCAGCCGTGTGAGGGGCTCCTCGCTGATGAGACGGTGGCGCGGGTCGGCCTCCACCTGCGCCCGGAGCGCCCGCGACACCTGCACCAGCGACACCTCTGCCAGGCTGCTCGCAGGGGCCGCCGACGGCACGATGTAGTGGCGGATGGGGGCCCAGACCGCGATGGTCCGCGGCCGCAGGTTGGCTTCGCCCTGATCGCGGCGCGGTGGTGCAGCCAGCGCCGGCGCGGCCACGGCCAGCAGCAGCGCAGCAACGAGCAGCGCAATTCGCCTCACAGCGAACCCTCGGGTGTGAGCGCGTCGCCCGTCTCGCCGCAGCTATCGTTCGCGCTCCGCTCCTCGTTCCGCACCAGCACAAAGCGGCGGCCCGGGATCACAGGCGACCGGAGCAGTGCCTCGCCTTCCGTCAGCTCCAACTCGGCTCGGTCGCCGCTGCTCACATCGAAGACCCGGCCTGCGAAGGGCGTCTCGCCAAAGCGAACGTCGAGCGCGAAGGCGCTGTTGCTGATGTCGCGCGGGCCAAAGTAGGCGCAGGCCTCGGGCACCAGGTAGGGGTCTTCGGTGGTGTTCTGGTCGCCGAGCAGGAAGGTCTCCATCTTGCCGCCCGCCTCGCCTGAGTAGGCAAAGAGGGTGAGCCGGATGGCCCGCGTCCGCCCCAATTCGAGCGGCGCTGCCTCTTCGTAGACGCCGATGAGCTCGGCTGGCGGACCGCAGCCCGCCGCCGCAAGCAGCAGCGCGAGGACTACATACGGGCGGGGCATGGGACGCCGAGGAGAGTAAGGCCGTGGGCGAGCGTGCGGCGCACCGCTACCACCAGCGCGATGCGGGCGCGGGTCGCCGCCTCGTCGTCCGACAGCACCCGGGTGCCCGACGAGTAGAAGGTGTTGAAGCCCTCGGCCAGCTCCAGCAGGAAGCGGGAGATGACGGCCGGCTCAAGCTCGCTCGCAGCCTGACGCAGCGTCGCGGGATAGCGCTCGAGCAGCGCCACGAGGTGGGCGCAGTCGGCGGTGTGGAGCGCCTCGGTGGCCTCGCCGGAGAGGGCCTCGGGCAGCGCGCCGAACTTCTCGGCGAACTTCTCTTCGAGCGCCCGCAGCCGCACATGGGTGTACTGCAGGTAGGGGCCCGTCGGGCCATGCTCGCCGGGCCGCAGGCCGCGCAGGATGGCGTCCCACTCGAAGGGGTAGTCTTTGATGCGCCCGCGCGAGAGGTCGTAGAAGACGATGGCGCCGATGGAGACCTGCTCCGACACCTGCTCCCGCTCCGCGTCGGTGAAGCCTTCGCGGTCGGCCATGATCTCGCGCACCAGCTCCTTGCCCCGGTTGAGGATGTCTTCGAGGAAGACCAGTGTTCCCTTGCGGGTGGAGATGCCAAGGATCATGCCGAAGGGCACATGGATGCAGCGGTCAGCCCACGGGTAGCCCATGCGGTCGAGCACGGCGAAGACCTGCTTGAAGTGCACGGCCTGCGCGTGGCCGACCACGTAGAGGAACTTCTCGAAGCCGAGCTGCTCGTAGCGGTAGCGGGCGGCCGCGAGGTCGCGCGTGGAGTAGAGGGTGGCGCCGTCGCTCTTGATGATGAGGCAGGGCGGCAGGCCGAGGTCGTCGAGCTTTACGACCAGCGCGCCTTCGCTCTCTTCGGTGATGCCGGAGGCCTTCACGTCGTCGACGAGGGCGGCCAGCATGTTGTTGTAGTAGGCCTCGCCCCACTCGTGGTCGAAGGAGACGCCGAGCCGTTCGTAGATGCGGTGGAACTCGCGCAGCGAGAGGGCGCGGAAGCGCTCCCAGTAGGCGTGCGCGGCGGGGTCGCCCTGCTCCAGGCGGCGGAACCAGCCGCGCCCCTCGTCGTCGAGCGCGGGGTTGGCCTTGGCCTCTTCGTGGAAGCGCACGTAGAGGTCGTAGAGGTGCTGGATGGGGTCGTCGAGCAGCGCCTCTTCGTTGCCCCAGCGCTCGAAGGCGGCCATGAGCTTGCCGAACTGGGTGCCCCAGTCGCCGAGGTGGTTGATGGCGACCACGCGGTAGCCGAGCGTGCGGTGGAGGTTGGCGAGGGCCTGGCCGATGGCGGTGGAGCGGAGGTGTCCGATGCCGAACGGCTTGGCGATGTTGGGCGACGAGTAGTCGATGCCGATGGTCTTGCCGCTGCCGTCGGGCAGGGCGCCCCAGGCGGGGTCGAGTGCGGCGGAGACGACGCGTGCGGTGCGTGCGGCGGGGTCGAGCTTGAGGTTGATGTAGGGGCCGAGCGCCGAGACGGCTGCAAAGCCGGTGTTCGGGTCTGCGGCGAGCTGCTCGGCCAGCTTCGCAGCGATGGCGGGGGGCGCCTGTTTGAGGGCCCGCGCGAGCAGGAAGCAGGGGAAGGCGAAGTCGCCGAGCTCGGGTTTGGGGGGCGCGGCAAGCAGGGCTGCGACCTCGTCGACGGAGAGGGTCTGCGAGGGGTCGAGCTCTGCGATGGCGGCGCGGATGGGTGCTGCTGCGAGTTGCTTGCTGTCAGACATGGTGGCCGGAGCGCTCCGTCGGTCGGTTGAGGAGGTCGACCCTACCCGCGGAGGGCGGTTTTCTCAATGGAGGGAGGGTAGCGCGGGAGCATCGGCGTGCGGCCTGTCACACCTTGTCACAGCTCGATGTCACAGCATGTCACACCCCCCTGCTGCCGGGCCGGCGTCCGCTCAGCTCTTGGCGATGACGGAGAGGAGGAAGAGGCCAAAGCCGATGAGGAGCAGGGTCGCGAGGCAGCCCATGCTGCAGCCTCCGCTCTCTTCGGCGGGAGCCTCTGCGGGATAGGCCTCGGGCAGGTGGGAGGGTTCGTCTGCGGCCTCCTGTTCGGGCGCGCTGGAGCGTGCGGCAAAGCCGGTGGGGTTGGGTGCGTTGCGCGGCGCAAAGCCGGTGGGGTTGGGGCGGGGCGCCCGGTAGGGCGCAGGCTCGTCTTGGCTGCTGCCGCGGTTGTTGCTGTCGTTGCTGTCGTTGCTGTCGTTGCTGTCGTTGCTCCGGTCGTCGAAGCTGGTGATTTTGGTGGAGTAGCCCATGCCGGTGCCGGGGATACCCAGGTTGGCGCGCACGCCCCGCTTGCCGATGGTGACCTTGGCGCCGCGCGGCCCGACCGAGGCCGAGACGCCGCTCTTGCTCAGGTTGATGGAGACGCCGGGGAGGATTTTGATGCGCTTGGAGAAGCGGAAGAAGCCCATGTTCGCTCACCTCGGTGGGGTAGGGCGCATCCGTCTCGATGCCCCTGCGGCGCGGGTATGGCTGCGCGGGGTGCGGGGTGTCAATGGGGGAGGGGGGGGGTGGGGCCGCACCCTAACGTCATGACTGCTGCTACGCCCTCAACCGATGGGGCCTACCGAGCGGAGAACCTGCCGCGCCGTAGGACACTTGACCCACAGCGTTATCGACAGCAGAGTGCCTTCCCGTCGAGCATGCCATCTCACCCCGTTAAGAGCGAATGACCCCGTGGTCGGGCTACGCAGAGACGGCTCGTATGTTCGAGCAGACTTTCCGCACCAGATACAACGTTGGGGAAGTGCGTGACCAAGGCCGCCTTTGACATCACTCCGTTCCTTCATCGAGATGAGGGGCAGCACTTTGAGCGCAAGTCCCTTTTCGAGGGGCCCGAGGGTGCCAAGGTCCCAAGAGAACGCCGTATCGTTCGCGATCAGGTGGTGCAGTATGTCGCTGGATTCGCCAACGCCGAAGGCGGCATTCTCGTGTTGGGGCTCGAAGATGATCATAGCGTGACCGGCCACGCGCTGCCGCCCGACGCCGTCACCAACCTTCTGAGCGTCCCGTGTTCTCGTCTCCAGCCACCTCAGGCCGAAGGCTTCGTTGTGGAGCACGACGGGAAGGCGCTGATTGTGTTCGATGTCACCGCGGCAGACGTGCCGGTACAGGTCATCGGCGACGGATTTCCTCTCCGCATCGGAGACCAGACGATGCAGGTGAGCGAAACTCACGTCCGAACGCTCAAACTTCAAGGGCTTACGGAAAGTTGGGAGAGCAAGCGCTCCGGTTGCGTGCCGGAAGACCTCGACCGCGCCAAGCTGGAGCAGGCAAGACGAGGGGCCGGACTCGCGGCGTGGAGTGATGAAGCCTACCTACTCAAGCGAAAGCTGGCGGATCACAGGGGAGCGCGCCTCGAACTGCGTCATGCCGCAGAACTGCTCTTTGCGAGTCGCGGTCCTGACCATGCCAATGCGGGCGTGCGAATCTTCCGCGTCGTCGGCACGGAACGGCGAACGGGGGCTGAGCACAATGTCGAGGAGCGTCCGCGGATTGAGGGCAGCCTTTCGGCCGTGATCGAAGAGGCGACGCGCGCGATTTCCGGTCTACTTCGAAGGCCATCTCGGCTCGTCGGGACACGATTCAGACCTGTACCGGAGTACCCGCAGTTCTGCTGGCAAGAGGCCCTCCTCAACGCGGTGGCGCATCGTGACTACGGCGACGAAGGCAGCGGCGTAGAGGTTTGGCTTTTCGATGACCGCATGGAGATTGTGAGTCCGGGGGGATTCGTCGGAGACCTCACCCTCGAGGAGGTCCTTTCGCTTCAGCGGACGCATCGCAGCCGAAACCCACGTCTCATGCGCGTACTCGTAGACCTCGGCGTTGCGCGTGAGCAGGGCGAGGGGATCCCGCGCATGTTTGCCGAAATGGAGGATGCGTTTCTGCCTCAGCCGGAGATCGCGGTCGGTCGGCGCTCTGTGACCGTCACCTTGCGAAACACTCCGACTCTGACTGCTGGTGACAGAGCGTTTGTCGCTCGCCTCGGCAGCACTCCGGTGACCGATGAGGAGTTTCGTGCGTTGCTGCACGCGCAACGTCATGGGCGCGTGGAGAACGCGGATCTTCGTCTCCTTGGCGGTCTCGATACCCTAGGTGCCAGCCTACTTCTACGCGGACTCCGCGACCGAGGCTTGCTCGACCTTCATGCGCACGGAGCCAATAGTTTCTACACCGTGAACGCGCTGCTACTCCCTTCACGGGAATCGGAAGCGCCCGCGCCGGATCGGGGGGGGCTCGCGCCGGATCGGGGGGGGCTCGTGCCGGATCGGGGGGGGCTCGCGCCGGATCGGGGGGGGCTCGCACCCAATTCCG
>JABMMX010000401.1 GCA_013205435.1 Deltaproteobacteria bacterium | reverse complement strand
GCATATATAGCGCACCATTTATGGCAATAAGGTTTCCAGCCTCTATTTATGCCGTAGACCTTACAGCCCATAAAGCGAGGAAAATAACATGCCAGAAACAGTACTAAAAGCCCCAAACTATTTTGATCGTGAGTTCGACCTAACAGAAAGAACAGTGCCAGTTGGTGGAATCCCTGCAACTATTATTGGTGGAGCTGTAAAAGGTCCAGCCTTTACCCCAGTTACCCTTGGGAGCTATACAGATTTCCAAGATAAGTTTGGGGCTCTTGACCCAAAGTATGTTGGTGGATACGGCGTCCAAAAGTTTCTTGATGCAAAAGGCCCACAGCTGGCCTCTGTAAACTATATCCGTGTTTTGGGTTGTGGCGCAAACTCTACAGCGGCACACATCTCAGAAACAACTATAAGTGGAACAGTACTCAATGCCGGTACAAAGATCGTTGGAGATGGAACAGCTTTTACTTCTGGCGCACTAGAAGGGGTTGTCCAGTTTCTTGTTGCCAAGCACGCCGTTGCAGCAAACGAGTCATTTGGCTATCCAATGTTCAACGACAACAACAGCTACGATGTTAACGGCGTGGCACCAGACAGTGTAAACCTTGTGCGTGCAGTGCTTTTCACAACAGTTGGTGCCCGATTCATTGTTGCTAGTGGCTCAGTCGCTCATACATATAACCCTGCAACAATCACTGCTGGAACAAACAACTATGAGTCAGCTTATGTCGGCACTGAAGGCCCGATGAAGGACTTGTTCAAACTTATTCTAAGCTCTTCAGCTGGCGTAAGCTTTGCCTCGGATGATAATCTCGCAGGACTAAGAATCTATTCAGCATCTCTAAATCCAACCAGCGACCAGTACATCGGCAAAATCCTCAATACAAACCCAGAAAACTTCGCAGAGAAAAAGCACCTCCTTTATCTTGATTATCCAGTAGATGCAGAAGTAGCTGCTCTCTCTTCAAGCCAAGCTAGTTCCTTGGAGCCAACGATTGCTGTGCTATCAGGCTCAAGTATTCAAAACTCACTTGGCCTTCCATTCGGTAGTGTGTTTGGGTATTATAACACCCGCTATCAAGCTCCTAAAACATCAAACTTTATTTCGCAACCATTCGGCGGGATTGAATATGACTTGTTCTATGTCGAGTCTATTGATGATGGTGAGTTCGCTAATAATCAATACAAGGTTAGCATCACTAACCTGTATGCATCGACTAATCCAAGTACACTGTACGGCAGCTTTACCTTGCTGGTGAGAGCCTTTGGTGATACCGATATCAGTCCACAGATTGTTGAATCATTTAGTAATCTATCACTTGACCCAGAAGCCGACAATTATATTGCCAAGGTGATCGGCGATAAAAAGAGCAGATTCAACTTTGATGCCATTGACTTATCTGACCGTGCATTGACTGTCAGTGGGAAATATGGAAACAGGAGCAAATACATTCGTGTTGTTCCAAGTTCACAGCTAGAATCTGGTGAAGTACCAGAAAAGGCGCTACCATTTGGGTTCCGTGGACATCAGATGTTGCTTACCAACACAAGCCTTACAGACCAAACTGGCTCAGCCAACATTCACATAACTGGTGTTTCGGCCAGTGCAGCGCCGGGTGGCTGCTCGCTTTCAGGATCTATTGTTCCACCAGTTCCATTCCGTTTCACGGTTAGTCGGAATAACCTTGCTACAAGCGGCACACCCGGCGCAGCTGGGATACAAACAGTCGTTGACGGTCGCTTGTTTTGGGGAGTGAAGTTTGAAAGAAACAATCAAAACATTTTGAATGTAAACGTCAACGAAGGGCAGAACAGCCTCCTTGAGAACTTTACCAAGTTCTCAGGTATAGAG
>JABMMX010000025.1 GCA_013205435.1 Deltaproteobacteria bacterium | reverse complement strand
GGATGGAGTCCACCTCGTCGACGATGGCAAAGTGGAGGCCACGCTGGACGAGGCCGGAGACGTCGCGCTTCATGTTGTCGCGAAGGTAGTCGAAGCCGATCTCGTTGTTCGTCACATAGGTGATGTCGCAGGCGTAGGCGGCGCGGCGTGCGGTGTCGGTGAGCGACTGGTCGGGATAGACGACGCCGGTGGAGAGGCCGAGGAAGCCGTAGAGCTTGCCCATCCAGGCGGCGTCGCGCCGCGCGAGGTAGTCGTTGACGGTGACGAGGTGGGCGCCCTTGCCTTCGAGCGCTGCGAGGAAGAGCGGGAGCGTCGCGGTAAGCGTCTTTCCTTCACCGGTCTTCATCTCGGCGATGGAGCCTTCAAAAAGCACCATGCCGCCAACAAGCTGCACATCGTAGTGGCGCATGCCGAGCGCGCGGCGCCCGCCTTCGCGGCAGACGGCAAAGGCCTCGGGGAGCAGGCTCTTGGTAGACTCGCCCTTGTCGGCGCGGCTGCGGAACTCGGCCACGCGGCTGCGGAGTTCGTCGTCGGTGAGGTTGGTGAGCGAGGGCTCGAGCTCGTTGATGCGCTGAGCGAGGGGCCGGAGGCGCTTCATGCTGCGATCGTGCTTGGTACCGATGACCTTGGCGATGACTGACTCAATCATGGAATTACTTCGCGCAGACGGGGAGGCTTCAACAGCGCCGACTGCCTACCGATTCCCGTCCGCAGTGGCAATCACAGCGCGGCGGCTGCGGGCTTTGACCCCTCCACCTCGACAGGCTATCCTCGTGAGTGGCGTCCACCGATCGGCAACCAGCCCCAGACGAGGGTCCGGCTCGGCTCGGGCGGCGCCAGCAACCCATCGCTCACCATGCTCACCCGCCTCCGCTCCATGCTCCTCGCGGACGGGGTCCTCACCGCAGAGGACCTCGCAACGGCTGATGCATCGAGACAGGCGATGAAGAGCGATCTGCCGACCGAGCTGTTGCTCTCCCGGAGGCTGAACGAAGCCGTGCTAACCCGTTATCTTGGGCGTGCCTGCGGGCTCCCGACCGTGGGGCCGGATGACTTCTACGCGGTGGTGCCTGGCGTGCTTGGGCGGCTTCCTCTGCACCGGGCGCGGCAGCTCTCTGCTGTCCCCTTCCACGAAGATGCGAGCGACCTGCGCGTTGCGGTCTCATCGCCGTTGCCCCTGGCGGAGCGCGAACGGCTCGAGGCGGAGAGCGGCAAAGCAGTGCGGCAGTATGTGACGCCGGAGTTCCGAATCACACAGGCGCTCCACCTGCTGCATGGAGCTCCGCTGCCAGCCAAGGTGGCTGCGGTCTTGGCGGTGATGGCCGACCCCTTCCGAATCTCACTCGCGCCAGCGCAGGGCGCAGACCGCTGGGGCGGCCGCAACTGGAGCACCTCGGAGGTCATCGCGCTCTTCGATGCCTCTTCCGACCGCGACGAGATCCTGCTCGCAGCCCTCTCCTATCTCGGCGTCTACTTTCCGCGCCGCATCCTGCTCGCAGTGGGCAAGGGCAAGGTGCAGGGCTACGGGTATCAGGGGCTCGACACACCAGCTCGGCCCATCGAATCGCTGGAGCTCAAGCCCGCGGCTGGAAGCGCGCTCGCGCTGCTCTGCGAACGCGACGAGGCCTTCCGAGGCCCGCCGCACCGCGCCGGTCTCTCGCCGCTTTATCACGGGCTGGGTGTCGCTCCGCCAGACGAGCTGCTGGTGATTCCGATACGCATCGCCAACCGGACGGCCATGCTCGCTATCTGCGACCTCACGCAGGGCCACGTTTTCAGCGCGCTGGCTGTAGTGCTGGGTGCAATCACACGTATGAGCGAGGCGCTCCAGCGGCTCATCCTTGTCCGCAAGGGCTCCCGCACCGACCTACCCACCCTGAGGCCGGCGGAGCCAGTGACGAGCGTGGCCCCACCGACCGCCGTCAGCGCGACCGCCGTCCGAGCGCTCGCGGCGCTGTCCACGCTGCCGATGCCGAACCTCGACCTTGCGCTCTTTGCAGAGCAAGCGCCGCTGCCTCAGCAGGGTTCGCAAGAGGAGTTCGAGGCCGTTCGTATCGCCGGCGCAGCGGCCGTGCAGCGGTCCGCCACCGCCCCGCTTTCAGCGCTAGGCCAAGGCCGCTCGACCTCGTCGCTGTCCCCCGTCGCCGACGCTGTGCAGTTTCACGAGAGCAGCGACGAGAGCCTGGCGGAGACGGGGCCGGAGCGGCCTTCGCCGCTCACAGAACGGCTCGTTGCGCAGCTCGCCTTCTCCGACGCCCGCGTTCGCGCCCTCCCGCTCCGCGCCAGCGCCGGCGAGTCGGGAGAGCTCCCCGAACTGCCGAGCGGAGCCTACACCGTTGTACCCTCCGTTACGCAGGCGCTCGAGCCCCCGACGCCCCTCCAACGGGTCACAGGCATCCTCGCCGAGCTGCTCGAAGAGACCGCAGCCTCGGGCAACAGCGAACTCTCGGCCACCCACCCACAGCCCTTCAGGGCCACCGCCGAGATTCGGACGGCGGCGGAGTCCTGGCTCGCGGCCCGCTCCGCCAGCCATGCTGCGGTCTCGGCCGAGGCCGAAGAGCCCGTCCGCCACCACGACGCCCACACCCATCGGCTCCGTGGGATCGCGGCAGAGCCTGTTGAGCTCGACCTCGAACTCGCCATCACCCATACAGAGCCACAGCCCGTTGATGTAGCGGCACTACTGGCGGGCAGCACCCGCGGCCGCTCGACCGTGGCCTTACTCGAGGCGCTCGAGGGCAGCGACACCGTCCTCTCTCGTGCAGCCATGCAGGAGCTGCTCGGCCGCGGCAAGGCTGCAGCAACCGAGGGCGTCGAGCGCTTTCCTGGCCACCGCTAGGTCGAACGGCGCATCCCAGAGCAGGCGCTCCGCCCCCTCGAGGAGCATGGAAGCATCCTCTGGCTCTGCGGTCTTCAGCCCTCGATCTATGCGCCTCTCCTCGTTCCGCTCACGCGAAGCGACAATGATGACACCCGCTACTACGCCACGCTGATTGTCGCGCGGGATGGGTCGGATGAGTTTATCTCGGACATTGTGGAGCGCATCTTCGACCGCGACGACCAGACCCGCGGCATCGCCCTCCGCTTCGTCGAGTCGGTGCGCGGTTCGCGCCCCATGAACGCCCAGATTCCGGCCATCCGGCTCCGGCTCCGAGAGGGCGACGAACACAGCCGAAGCGCCGCCATCTCGGCCTTGATGATTCTGCGGGACGAGCTCTGCATCCCAGCCCTCATCGAACTGCTCGGCCATCCAAGCCTGCAGGAGCGAGCGGCGGCTGCGCTCACCCGGATCGCCTTCCTCCCGACCGATCTCGACGCTGCCTCCTGGACGAAATGGCACAAGGCGCACGGGCCCGACGGACGCCTCGCCTGGCTCCTCGACGCCATGATTCACAAAGACAGGCGCGTGCGCGACAACGCTGCCAAGGAGCTGCGCATGACGCCACGGCTGACGGTCAACTATCACCCCGACCTCGACCGCGATGCGCTCGAGTCTGCACGCCGGACGGTCCAGCGGTTCTTCGCCCGATGAGCCGCCGCCACGCAGTGCTATGGGCCACCGCAGCAGGGCTCGTCGTGGGCCTGCAGGGTACGACGGCACAGGCGCACTCCCGGCGCATCTCGCATGGTCCGACGCGGCCGAGCTTGGTCGGCATCGCGCCGCCCGACGGCGTGAGCCCGCGGCTCATCGTGCGTCACCGAACCGATACCGGCCCAGCGATCGAGGCCGACCCGGCGACACTCACCGACCCGCGCACGGGTGCCCGCTTCGCCGAGCATGCCCATGGAGAGCCGCTCCTTCGCAGCGGGCTCGGCCTCCGCACCGAGCTTGTCATCGATGCGGCTGCGATCTGTCCATCCTCCGAGCTCGCGGCGTCGCGCTACCGGCTGCGCGACCTCGCAAATGCGCTGCGACACACCTTCACGCCGGGCGAGCGGTATGCCATCACGCTGCTCGAGGCAGGCAGGCCGCAATCCCGCCTGGAGCCTACCGACCGGCCCGCCGAGGCGCTCGCCTGGCTCAACGCGCAGTGTGCTGCCCGTCCCGCCAGTGGTGCGCCGGCGCCCTTCGACGCCTCTGTGATGGCCGCGTTCATGGAGACGGTGCAACCTACCGCCGCGCCCAACGAGACGCTGGTCTGGCTGCTCTTCACAGCTGGCAAGGAGGCGCGGCTGTCGGCTGCCGATGGCCCGCTGCTGGCCGGTGTCGGCGTCGCGCTGCTCGAGAGCTTCACGCTGACGGAGCCGCCCGCCAAGCTTACGCCCGCGTCGGAGCGCGAACCCGGCACCTACCAGACCGATCCCATCGTCGCGCAGCTCAAGACCGCGGGCATGCGAACCGAGCCGGAGGCCGGAAGCGCCTGGGCCCCCTTCTGCACCGCACTCGCGGGCGCCGGCGGCAACTGCCTTCTGGGCGCGTTGGTCTCGGGCGGAAATGCCTTGGTCTCGCAGCGGCTCATCGGCGAGGGGCAGGCGCTCTTCGTGACGCCTGCGAGCTGCCTGCCCGAGGGCATGGGACCGCTCGAACTGGCGACAGAGACAGGCAAGGTGGTGATTCCGGCAGCGCGGCTCGCGGCGGCGCAGTGCGACAGCTGGCAACTGCCTGCGCAGCCGGTCGCAAGCAAGCAGGCGCCTGCATGGATTGCTGCGGCGGTCGCGGGGTTGGTGGCTGGTGCAGCCGCCCTGCTCTTGCGACGGCGGCGAGCTGCCGCCTCCGACAAACGCGGTTAGAGCGCGGTCACACTCAGCTGCACAAGGCCGCAGGTGAAGGTGCTCCGCGTGAACTGCTCGGCGATGATGAAGTAGGTGCCGGCAGCAAGGGTGGCCTCGAACTGCGACTGCCGCGGCTGAACTTCGCCGGTGCAACCGTTGGTGATATCCGAGTCGGCGCAGAGGATGTCGTCGGCGCAGACCAGTTCGCTGTCGGCGACGTCGCAGCTGCTCCGCAGGTAGAGCAGGGTATCGATTGCGGCGCTGCTATCAGCATCCTGAAGGTCAAAGAGCAGCGTGGCAGGCGCATCGAGGGTGAGCTCGAAGATCGCATCCTCGTCGTCCGACGTGTAGCCGCCCGTGCAGTCATTGGTGCCGCCGACGCTGGCGACATCATCGCCCGCGCCGCAGAGGTCGAACTCGAGCACATCTCCAACGACGATGGGATTGGAGGCCTCCACTGTGCAGCCCTCGCCGGGCAGCGCGTTGCAGGCGCCCGTCCGTGCGTTACAGCCGGCGGCGCAAACCTCGGTAGTCGTAGGACCGGCGCCCGAAGCATCGCAGACGCCGCGGGTGACGGCATCGATGCAGTAGGGGGCCGAGGGGAGGCAGACAGGGTCGACACAGGCAGCGCGGCCCTCAGGATCGGTGCCACAGTTCTGCCCCAGGCTGGAGCAGCGGGTGCGGCCGAGCGCCGAGCCATCGTCGGCACAGGTGAGGAGCACATTGCCGGAGCAGGAGGTCGACGAGGGCTCGCAGACCTGCGCGGTCGTGTCGGCCGTCGTGTCGACCGTCGTGGTGTCGTCGACGGTCGTGTCGGCCGTGGTATCAGCCACCGTCGTATCGGCCGTCGTGTCGGCCACGGTGGTGTCGTCAACGGTCGTGTCGATTGTGGTGGTATCATCCACCGTCGTGTCGGCCGTCGTGTCGGCCGTCGTGTCGCCCACGTCCTCCACCTGGGTGTCGAGCGCGACGGCACTGTCGGTTGCGGCATCGGAGCCGGCGTCCTGCTCAGCGCCACTGTCGTCGCTCCCCACATCGCCAAAGGCGGTATCGCCGCCGCTGCCGGTTGCGTCGGCGAGGACCTCCGGGCCGATGACAGACTGGCTACCTGCCGTGGAGCCACATGCGGCGAGGAGCAAGGCGAGGATGGAGAGCGTGCGAAGCTTCAAGGTGGGCTCCTGAGACAAAGGTCGTGAGAGAGTTTGATTAGCGCTGGGCGGCGAGGAAGAGCGCGTTGACCTTGCTCCAGTTCACCGTGTTGAACCAGGCGTCGACATAGTTGGCGCGGAGGTTCTGGTACTGAATGTAGTAGGCGTGCTCCCAGACGTCGATGCCGATGACGGGGGAGTGGCCCTTGGAGATGGGGCTGTCCTGGTTGGCGGTCGCCTCGACGATGAGCTTGCCGTCGGCTGCCACCGAGAGCCAGGCCCAGCCGGAGCCGAACTGGCCGAGCGCGGCGGCCTTGAGCTTCTCCTTGAGGGTGCCGTAGTCGCCAAAGGTGCCGGTGATGGCCTCTGCGACGGGGCCGGTCGGGTCGCCGCCGGCGCCGGGCGACATGATCTCCCAGAAGAGGGTGTGGTTGAGGTGACCGCCGCCGTTGTTGCGGACGGCGTTTCGGATGTCGTCGGGGAGCGTCTCAAGATTGGCGACGAGCTCATGCACCGACTTCTCGTAGAGGGCGGGGTGCTTGTCGAGCGCGACGATGAGGTTGTTCACGTAGGCGGCATGATGTTTGCCGTGGTGAATGCCCATGGTGCGGGCGTCAACGAAGGGCTCGAGCGCGTCGAGGGGATAGGAGAGTTCGGGGAGCGCAGGCTTGGACATGTGGACTCGCTGTTGGGCGTCGCCAAGAGGTGACGCGATGCGTGAAGTGGAGCGCGAAGGTAGAGTCGGGCTCTGGGGCTGTCAACGCGGGCGGAGGCGAGAGTTTTGCGTCAGAAGCCCATGCGGACTACCCTCCGCTCGCCTGACGGAGGTTTGCCCATGTTTCGTTCCATCGGAGCCACGCTCGCGGGGCTGCTCGTCGCCGCTCTCGTCGTAGGACTCGTCGAGTCGCTCAGCCACGCCATCTACCCCGCGCCTGCAGGTCTCGACCCCGCCAATAAGGTCGCCATGGAGGCCTACATGCGCTCCCTGCCGCTGGGAGCCTTCATCATGATCCTGGTCGCCTGGTTCGACGGCACGATGGTAGGAGCCTTCGTCGCGACCCTTCTGACGGGCGGCCGCGAGCGCTGGCCGGCCCTCGTCGTGGCAGGCTCCATGCTCTCCGGCGCGCTGTTCACAATGATGCAGATCGCCCACCCGCCCTGGATGGCGATGGTGGGAATCTCGCTCTTCTTCCCCGCCGCAGAGGCTGGCCGCTGGCTCCACCGGCGTTACGTCCTGCGCGGCAAGCCCGCCGCCTGATTCTCGTCGCAGCGCCGCACCCCGCAGCCGCGCCCCGCATCTTTGAAGCGTCGCCCGCACCCACGGTATCAGATGTCTGAATCGCTCTCCTCTCGCCTTGATGCCCTCCGCATTGACCGCTCTCCGCCGCCCCCGCCCTCCCGCGGCCTTCCTGGCTGGCTCGGCTGGGTTATCGGAGCAGTTGTGGTCGGTGGCGCGCTCTACGTTGGCATCGGCGCCCTCCGCGCCAAGATGAATGTCCTCAAGGTGAAGACCACCACGGTCAGCATCTACTCGGCGACCGACAGCCTCGTCTCGCTCACGGCGACGGGCTATCTCGTGCCTCAGGTGACGGCGAAGGTTGGCGCACAGGTGGCCGCCACCGTCGTCAAGACGCTCGTCGCAGAGGGAGACCTTGTCGCAGAGGGCTCGGGCCTCTTCGAACTCGACGCCAAGGATGCCGAGGCCGCAGTCGCCTCCGCCGAGGCCCGCCGCGCAGCAGCGCAGAGCCGAGTGAAAGTCGCAGAAACCGAGCGGGCCGACACGGCCGGCCTGCTCGAGCGAGAGAAGGGACTGGTCGCCTCCGGCGTCTCGCTCGCCGCCAACCTCGACGACCTCGGCCGCAAACTGGCCATGCTCGATGCCCGCATCACCTCGGCGAAGGCCGACGTGAAGGCCTCCGACGCAGAGGTCTCCGCCCTGCAGACCGGGCTGGGCAAGTTCGCCGTCGCAGCCCCCTTCAACGGCCTCGTCACGACGCGGCCTGTCGCCCCCGGAACCGTGGCGGCGCCGGGTACGACGCTCGTCGAGCTCATCGATCCTACCTCCCTGCTCGTCGAAGCCGATGTGCCGGAGTCGCGTCTCAGCCAGCTCTCGCTCAACATGCCCGCCGAGATCATCCTCGACAGCCGCCCCGACGCACGCCTCGCCGGCCGCATCGTCAGCTTCTCTGCCAAGGTCGACCGCGCGAAGGCGACCGGCATCGTCCGCATCAAGCTCGACCCGCCTGTAGAAGGCCTCATGCCCGACATGGCGACCCGCATCCGCTTCCTCAAAGAGGCTGCCAAGAAGGAGGCCGCCCCAAAAACCGTCGTCCCCGCCTCGGCGCTCGTCGCCTGCGGCGGCAGCCAGTGCGGCTTCGAGATTGTGGATGGCAAAGCCAAGAAGGTGGTTATCACCACCGGCCCCGCCATCGGCGACGGCTTCGAAGTCCTCGGCGGCGTCTCGCCGGGCACCCGTCTGATTCAATCACCTCCCGCCACGCTCACCGAGGGCGCGGCCGTGGAACAGGAGACCCCATGAGTGCAGAACAGTCCAAGTCGGTCGGCAGCGCCATCAGCATCAAAGGCGTCGTCAAGGAGTTCACCCGCGGCGGCCAGACGCTGCGCGTGCTCGACTCGCTCGACCTCCATGTGCCCGAAGGCTCCTTCGAAGCGCTCATGGGCCCCTCCGGCTCCGGCAAGTCCACGCTCCTCAACCTCATCGCCGGCCTCGACAAGCCGACCAGCGGCGAGATCACGGTCGCCGGCGCACGCCTCGACAAGATGAGCGACGCCGAGATCACCGCTTGGCGCGCCGCCAACGTGGGCATCGTCTTCCAGAGCTACAACCTCCTGCCTGTCCTCACCGCACTCGAGAACGTCGAGCTGCCGCTGCTGCTCCACAAGATGACCTCGGCCGAGCGCAAGAAGCGGGCCCAGATCGCGCTCGACATCGTCGGGCTGTCGGACCGCATGGGCCACTACCCCCGCATGCTCTCGGGCGGCCAGGAGCAGCGCGTCGCCATCGCCCGCGCCATTGTCAACGACCCCAAGGTCATCATCGGCGACGAGCCCACGGGCGACCTCGACCGCAACAGCGCCGACGAGATCCTCAAGCTCTTCGAACAGCTCAACCGCGAGCTCGGCAAGACCATCATCATGGTCACCCACGACCCCGAGGCCGCTGAGCGGGCGACCGTCATCCGGCGCCTCAACAAGGGAGTGTTGGCATGAACCTCCCCGGACTCGCTGTTCGCAACATCTACCGTAACCCGGTCCGCCTCGCGCTCACTGTCGCCGGCGTCGCGGTGGCGCTGCTCACCTTCGTGACGCTCCGTACCGCCGTCATGTCGTGGGATGAGGCCAAGAACTACACCCTCAAAGACCGGCTCGTCACCCGTCACAAAGTCACCTTCGTGATGGACCTCCCCAAGAACTACGCCGACGATGTGCGTGACCTCAAGGGTGCAGACGGCAAGCCGCTTATCCGGGCCTCAACCTTCCTCAACTGGTTCGGAGGAAAGGACCCCGCGCACGAGAACGACTTCTTCGCCACCATCGCAGCGGACCACACCACCTTCCTGACGGTCTACGACGAGATCAAGATTCCAGACGACCAGCTCAAGGCCTTCAACGAGACCCGAAACGGCGCCGTTGTCGGAGACCTTCTCGCCGCCAAGTTCAACTGGAAGGTGGGAGACAACGTCACGCTTGAGAGCCCCATCTTCGGAGCGCGCGAGAACGGCGAGCCGTGGGCCTTCAAGATTGTCGGTCTCTACTCCACCACCTCCAAGGCGGTGGACCGGCTGACCTTCTACTTCCGCTGGGACTACATGAACGACGGCGTCCGCGCCGAGGCCAAAGATCGGGTGGGCTGGATCGCCAGCCGCTCCGTCGATGCCGCCCGGGCAGCCGAGGTCACCGCAGCCATCGACAAGCGGTTCGACGATGCCGACACGCAAACGCTCGCCCAGGATGAGGCCACCTTCTTCCAGGGCTTCATGGGCATGGTCTCCTCGGTCCTCGCCATCATGAGCTACCTCTCCTACATCATCCTCGCCATCCTCGGCCTCATCCTCGCAAACGCCATCAGCATGAGCGTGCGTGAGCGGACCAACGAGTATGCCAGCATGAAAGCCATCGGCTTCCGCGCCAAGACGCTCGCCTCGCTCATCCTCACCGAGAGCACGCTCATCGCGCTTGCAGGCGCCATCCCCGGCGTCATCCTCTCCTACCTCATCGTCGACGTCGCGCTTGGCGACTTCCTCGAATACAACCTCGCCAACTTCTTCCCCGTCTTCCGGGTGAAGTTCTGGACCTACGCGGAGGCGGTCGCTGCCGCGACCGTCATCGGCCTCTTCGCCGGCATCGTTCCTGCGCTCACGGTTGCGCGGCTGAACGTGGTCGAAAACCTCCGTCGCGTGGCCTAGGAGCATCATGATTCCCTACCAGTACAACCTCCGCAGCATCTGGGTCCGTCGCGTTACCGCCATCATCACGGTGCTCGGTGTGGCCCTTGTCACCGCTGTCCTCGCGGCAGCCCTCATGCTGGCAGCCGGCGTCAAGAAGTCGGTCTCGGTCGGCGGCCAGGACGACGTCGCCATCATCATGCGGGCCGGCGCCACAGGCGAGCTCGAGAGCGGCGTGGATGAGTCGGCTGTTGGCCTCGTGCTCTCGCAGCCAGGCCTGGCGCAAGAGAACGGCAAGCCGATTGGCGGTGGCGAAATCGTCGTCGTCGTGGCGCTCGACAAGCTCGGTGCCATAGGCTTCTCCAACGTCAACATGCGCGGCTACAGCGACCAGTCGCTCAAACTCCGCCCCAACCTCAAGTTGGTCGAAGGCGCTCTCCCCAAGCCCGGCACCGACGAGGCCATGGTAGGCCGCGGCATCCTCGGCCGCTTCAAGGGCCTCACGCTCGGAGACCAGATCTCCGTACGCAAGAACCGGCCGCTCCGCATCGTCGGCGTCTTCGAAGATGGCGGATCGGGTGCAGAGTCCGAGATCTGGGCCGACGTGGTCACGGTTCGCGCCGCCTTCGGCCGGCAGAGCGGCGTCTCGGTCGTCCGCGCCCGCCTCGCCTCGGCCGGCGGCATCGAGGCCTTCCGCGCCGTCATCGAGTCCGACAAACGGCTCGGCCTCAAGGTCAAGAGCGAGCCCGACTTCCTCGCCGCCCAGTCCGAGGGACTCTCCAAGTTCCTCACCATCATGGGCTTCATCGTCTCGCTCTTCTTCTCGCTCGGTGCCATCATCGGCGCGACCATCACGATGCATGCCGCCGTCGCCCACCGCACCCGCGAGATCGGCACGCTCCGCGCGCTCGGCTTCTCCCGCTACGCCATCCTCATGGGCTTCCTCATGGAGGCCCTCGTGATGACCGTGACTGGCGGCGCCATCGGCCTGCTTGCTGCGCTTGCCCTCAGCTCCACCAAGATCTCCATGATGAACCCGGCCACCTGGTCGGAGCTCGTCTTCGCGCTCGCACCTTCGACGCAGGCCTTCGTCACCGCCGGTCTCTTCTCGGTCGGCATGGGGCTGCTCGGCGGCTTCCTCCCGGCGGTCCGCGCCTCGCGCATCTCGCCGCTCGCAGCGCTCCGCAGCTAGCGAACCTCGAGCGTCGCATCGGAGGTCAGCCGCACCTGCAGCTGACGCCGCGTGGCATCAAAGCTCCACTCGGATGGGGCCAATTCCTGCCTGCTATCACCGTCGATGATGAACACCGTTGCGGGACCCACATCGGCCAGCCCCGTGCCGCCTAGCAGCAGGCGGACCAGGACTGTATCGGGCGCGAACCAGTCCTCCTCCGTGGAAGATGCAGCCGGTGCGCCGAAGCGGACGGCGACCGTGATCGCAGGCTCCGCCGTCACCGTCACCTCGACGCCGTTGGGGAGCGTTTTCGCAGTGGGCGTCGCGGCCACGAGGACCTCGGTATCGCGCAGCTCGTCGTAGCCGATTACGGTCGGGTCGGAGGCCGGTTTGAGGCTGTGCAGACGGGGGTCGAGCAGGGGGAGCACAGCGCCCTCGCGGAAGAAGAGGGGCACGCGGCCGATGGGCGCATCGACCGTGATGGTGGCGGGGCCTTCGAAGCGCGCGCCGCTCCACCAGTCGAACCAGCCGCCGGGGGGCAGCAGCAGCGTGACCGCCGACTCGCCCTCGCGCGTCACAGGCGCCACGAGCAGGTCGGGGCCGAAGAGGAACTCGCGGTCAAAGGCACGCGCCTCGGGCAGGCTCGGGTGCTCGAACCAGAGGCTCCGCACGAAGGGCGCGCCCGTCTGCGATGCCTTGTTCAGCTCGCCGAAGGCGTAGAGCGTGAGCTGGTTGCGGAGCTTGAAGTAGTCGCGGGTCACGGCGACCGCGTCGGCCGAATAGGGCGAGCCGGCGACCCAGGGCATGTGGGCCGAGCCGCCGCCGCCAAGCTGTGTGACCGGGTGGAAGATGCCGAGCTCGAGCCAGCGCAGCAGGACCTCTTCGGTAGAGAGGCCGCCCCGGTAGCCTCCGATGTCGCTTCCGTAGCAGGGGTAGCCGCTCATGCCGAGGCTGAGCGCGCCGTAGTAGGCGGAGGGCAGGCCGCCGACCTTCCACTCGCCCTCTGCGGGCATCTTGGCGGTCGTGTTCTCGGTCCAGTCGTTGCCAAGGTCGCCGGGCCAAATGCAGGTGTCCAGACCTGGTCGCGGGCAAGACCCGAGCGCGAAATGCTGAACGAGGGGCCGCCGAGCGCCCGGTCGAAGGCCTCGATGTTGGTGCGATGGTAGAGTGCCGAATACCAGCCATGCATGGTCTGGTTGGTCTCGCCGTTGGAGAACTGCATGTAGAGCCGCTGCGGCCCTACGTTGGCCTGCAGGTACTCGTCCC
This sequence comes from Deltaproteobacteria bacterium, assembly GCA_013205435.1. Classification (GTDB taxonomy): domain Bacteria; phylum Myxococcota_A; class Bradymonadia; order REDH01; family REDH01; genus CAIWGR01. The sequence goes on along the minus strand of JABMMX010000025.1, from coordinate 22 downwards.
AGTCCATCTTCACGCCGATGGC